>NZ_AOPZ01000366.1 GCF_000414115.1 Streptomyces aurantiacus JA 4570 | reverse complement strand
GCCGCCCCGTCCCCGGGCACCCGCGGGTCCCGCTGCCCGGGCGCACCCCACGACACCCGCTGGTCCTGCTCGCCGCCGAGTCCGGTCTGCCGGGCCGCGTCCGCCTGCCAGGCCGAGGCGGGCTCGGGCCTGGCCCCGTGCTGCCCGGCGCCGGAGCCGCTGGCTCGGCCGGCCCCGGATCCACCCGTACCGGCCCCGGATCCACCCGTACCGGCGACGGCGTCCGGGTCGGCGGCGGGGGTGGCCTCGGTGTCGGGGCCGGTCTGCGTCACCCCGCCCGGCTCCTCGTCGAAGAACACCGGCCCGGTCTCCTCGGCGGCCGCGGGCGCCGCCGACGGGGCGGGCGCGGTGGCCGAACGCGGCGGCGCGGGCAGCGGTTCACCGTCGGACGGCGCGGGACGGCTCGTGCCCGGCACCCCGGCCGCCCGTTCCCGTACCGGACATATCCTCGTGCCCGGCACCCAGGCCGCACCGTTCCAGTACCGGACATATCCCGGAATGGACGGATCGGGGTAGTAGCCTTCGCGGGGCCTGTCGTCGCCGGGGGCCGGGGTTGGGGCGCTCATGTCCGTCGTCCCGTATCTGCTCGGGGGTCTTGTGAGGCTCCACATCTATCAGACCTGCGCGGCGCGCTGGGCGGCTCCCGCCGCACCGCCCCCTTCCGTGCACGGTTCCTCCCCTCCCTCCCCCTCCCGGCCCCGCCCGGAAAAAAAACTTTCCCGAACTCGCGTAATGATCGGCCGCCCACGCGCTCTGACTCATCGCGGGCCTGCTCCCAGGCCCCGTGCGCGGACCCGTTCGCCCGGGCCCGCGCACGCAGCAGCGAGAAAGGAAGCGCAAGCGACATGCACACCGTGGTGGAACGCGAGTTGGAGCTCAAACTCGTCCTCTCGCCGGAACGGGCGATCCCCGTCCCGGCCCGGCTCACCTACCGCACCGACGATCCGTACGCCGTCCACATCGCCTTTCACATCGGGTCCGAGCACCCCGTGAACTGGACGTTCGCCCGTGAACTCCTGGTGGAGGGGGTGTTCAGGCCGTGCGGCCACGGCGATGTGCGGGTGTGGCCGACGAAGGTCGACGGCCGGTCCGTCGTCCTGATGGCGCTCAGTTCGCCCGACGGCGACGCTCTCCTGGAGGCGCCGGCGCCCGCCGTGTCCGCCTGGCTGGAGCGCACCCTGCGGGTGGTCCCTCCGGGCTCTGAGGCCGAGCAGCTCGGCATCGACGACGGCCTGGCCGAGCTGCTCGCCCCCACCTGCGGCCGCGCGGACGAGCTGTGGCTGCGCGACCCGTGGCCCTCCGACGAGTCCAAGGACGGTGAGTGAGCGCTGACGACACGGGGGGTCAGAACAACTTGCCCGGGTTGAGGAGGTGGTGCGGGTCGAAGGCGGCCTTGACGGCACGCTGCATCTCCAGGCCCACCGGTCCGAGCTCGCGCGCCAGCCACTCCTTCTTCAGGACGCCGACGCCGTGTTCGCCGGTGATGGTGCCGCCGAGTTCGAGGCCGAGGGCCATGATCTCGTCGAAGGACTCGCGGGCGCGCCGTGATTCGTCGGGGTCTGCCGCGTCGAAGCAGACGGTGGGGTGGGTGTTGCCGTCGCCCGCGTGCGCGCAGACCCCGATGGTCAGGCCGTACTTGTCGGCGATGCGCTCGGTGCCGTCGAGCATGTCGGCGAGGCGGGAGCGGGGTACGCACACGTCGTCGATCATCGTCGTGCCCTTCACCGCTTCGAGGGCGGTGAGCGACAACCGCCGCGCCTGGAGCAGCAGTTCGGACTCGGCCGCGTCCTCCGCCGGGACGACCTGGGTGGCGCCCGCGGCCTCGCACAGGGCGCCGACGGCGACGAGGTCGGCGGCCGGGTCCGGGGTGTCGAAGGCGGCGAGGAGCAGGGCCTCCGTGGTCTCCGGCAGGCCCATGTGGGCCAGGGCGTTGACGGCGCGGATCGTCGTACGGTCCATGAGTTCGAGCAGGGACGGCCCATGGCCGCCTTCCATGATCCTGCACACGGCGTCGCAGGCCGCGGCCGTCGAGCCGAACTCGGCTGCCAGGACGAGCTGTTGGGGCGGCTGCGGCTTCAGCGCGAGGATCGCGCGGACGACGATGCCGAGGCTGCCCTCCGAGCCGACGAACAGCCGGGTCAGGTCGTATCCGGCGACGCCCTTGGCGGTGCGCCGGCCGGTGCTCATCAGCCGCCCGTCGGCGAGGACGACGTCGAGGCCGAGTACGTACTCCGCCGTCACCCCGTACTTCACGCAGCACAGGCCGCCGGAGGCCGTGCCGATGTTGCCGCCGATGGTGCACGTCTCCCAACTGGAGGGATCCGGCGGGTAGTAGAGGCCGTGCTCGCCGACCGCGCGGGAGAGCGCGGCGTTGACGACGCCGGGCTCGACGACGGCGATCCGGTCGACGGGGCTGATCTCGATGATCCGGTCCATCTTGACGAGGGACAGGACGACACAGCCGTCGCTCGCGTTCGCCGCGCCGGACAGGCCCGTGCGGGCGCCCTGCGGGACCACGGGGACGCGCAGTTCGGTGGCCGTGCGCATCACGTGCTGGACCTGCTCGACGGTGCGCGGCAGGACCACGACGGCGGGGGTGCCGGCGGCGCAGAAGCTCGCCATGTCGTTGGCGTACGAGGCCGTGACGTCCGGGTCGGTGAGGAGCGCGTCGGCGGGGAGGCCCGCGCGGAGGCGGTCGATCAGGCCAGGGTCGGGGGCGGGGGTTCCCGGCGTGCTGTGCGTGCCACTGCTCATGATCACAGCCTCGCACTCGGGGCCATCGGTGTGAACCCGTGTGCGACGCCGTTCGCGTGCCGGGACGCACTCTTCGTATTGACGCACAGTGAGCGCCATGGACACCGAGGAGAACCCGCAGGCCGCAGCCGCCCCGCCCCCGCCGAACGCGTCGGTCCTGCCCGCCGTGCAGAGCTCGGACGGCCGGATCCCGCGGCGCTCACGGACCTCGCTGGGCGGCCCGGGGCGGCGCCTTTTCCCGGGTCCGCGCCGCCCGCTGGGGCCGCGCCGCTCCCCCGTCTCGCGGCGCGCGGTGGATCTCTCCGCCGTCGCGGGCTGTGTCGTCCTGGGCGGGGTGTTCGTGCTGCTGCCGGACCGGGGCGGTGAGTCCGGGCCACCGGCGCTCGGGCCCGCCGGGCGGGCGGTGGCCGCGGTGGGGGCGGGGGCGCCGGCCGCGCTGCCCGATCTGGCGGTGCTCATCGGCGAGCGCGAGGCCCATCTGCGGGCGCATCCCCAGGACGACGAGTCGTGGGCGGTGCTCGGCTCCGCGTACGTCGAGCGGGGGCTCAGGACCGCCGACTCCGCGGACTATCCGAAGGCCGAGCAGGCGCTGCGTACGTCTCTGAAGGCGCGGCCCGACGGGAACGTGCCCGCGCTCACCGGGCTCGCCGCCCTCGGCAACGCGCGGCACGACTTCCGGGCCGCGAAGAAGTGGGGCGAGCAGGCGGTGCGGCTCGCGCCGCGGCGGTGGACGGCGCACGCGGCCCTGCTCGACGCCTACCGGGGGCTCGGGGACGAGAAGGGGGTCGCGCGGGCGCTGGCGAAGGTGCGGAAGCTGCGGTCGGGGGCCGCGGTGCGGGTGCGGGCCGGGGTGGTGTTCCGGGACCGGGGCTGGCGCGAGGACGCGGCGGCGGCGCTCGCGGACGCGGCGGCGCTGGCGCGGACTCCGGCGGAGCGGGCGGCGTGCCTGTACCGGGTCGGGGAGCTGGCCTGGGAGCGGGGCGAGCCCGGGGAGTCCCTGCGCTACTTCGACGCGGCGCTCGCGGCGGACCCGGACCATCACCCCTCGCTCGCGTCGCGGGGCCGCTCGCTGGTGGCGCTCGGCCGCACCTCGGACGCGCTGCGCGCCTATCAGGGCGCGCTCGCCCGGCAGCCCGCGCCCGAATACGCCCTGGAACTGGGCGAGTTGTACGAGTCGTTGGGGCTGCGTCCGGCCGCGCGGGCGCAGTACGACCTGCTGCGGGCGCGGGTGAAGCAGGCCGGGCTCGGCGGGGTGAACGACGAGCGGGTGCTCGGCCTGTTCGAGGCGGACCACGGGGATCCGGGGGCGGCCGTGCGGAGGCTGACCGCGGAGTTCAAGCGGCACGGGAGTCCCGAGAACGCGGATGCGCTGGGGTGGGCGTTGCATCGGGCCGGGGAGTCCGAGGCGGGGCTGAAGCGGGTGGAGGCGGCGGTGAAGAAGGGGCCCCGCAGTGCCCTGTTCTTCTACCACCGGGGGGAGATCGAGCGGGAGCTCGGGCGGTACGGGGCTGCGCGGCGGCATCTGAACGAGGCGCTGCGCATCAACCCCTACTTCTCGCCGCTGGGCGCGGCCGCTGCGCGGGACGCCCTGGACGCCCTCGGCGATCCCCCGGAGGGCGGGCCGGCGGAGGTGTACCCGCCGTACCCCATCCCGTTGAGCGAACGCACCCCGACCCGCCCGCCGAAGCCGAAGCCGAAGCCCAAGCCGTCGCCCCGTCCCACGCAGTCCGCCTGACCCCTCACATACCTGGCACCGTCGGCCTGGGCTGTGCCCACCCGTGCCGCCCTGCGGCACGAGTGCCCCCCTGCGGCACGATTGCCCACAGCGGGAACGGCCCCACCCACCCCAGCGACGCCGAACTGCCGTACGTGGCACCGGTGGCGCGGACCGCCCGCAGAGGCAGGCCGCTGGGCCCCGGTGCCGGCCCCAAGCGGACTGTTCGGGGTGAACGGGCGGGCGGGTGGGAGATATCCGCCGCGGAGCGGCGGGACAGGGCAGCCACCCACCACCCGCAGACAGAGCCCCCGCTCAGAGATTGCCGCGCTTCTCCTGCTCGCGCTCGATCGCCTCGAAGAGCGCCTTGAAGTTGCCCTTGCCGAAGCCCATGGAGCCGTGGCGCTCGATCATCTCGAAGAAGACGGTCGGCCGGTCCTGCACCGGCTTGGTGAAGATCTGCAGCAGGTACCCGTCCTCGTCCCGGTCGACGAGGATCTTCAGCTCGCGCAGGGTCTCGACGGGAACCCGCGTCTCACCGGCCCACTCGCCGAGGGTGTCGTAGTAGGAGTCGGGGGTGTCGAGGAACTGGACGCCCCCGGCGCGCATGGTGCGTACGGTCTCCACGATGTCGTTCGTGGCGAGCGCGATGTGCTGGACGCCCGCGCCGCCGTAGAACTCCAGATACTCGTCGATCTGGGACTTCTTCTTCGCGATGGCCGGCTCGTTGATCGGGAACTTGACCTTGAGCGTGCCGTCGGCCACGACCTTGGACATCAGCGCCGAGTACTCGGTGGCGATGTCGTCGCCCACGAACTCCTTCATGTTCGTGAAGCCCATGACCTTGTTGTAGAAGCCGACCCACTCGTTCATCTTGCCGAGCTCGACGTTGCCCACGCAGTGGTCGATGGCCTGGAAGGTGCGCTTGGCGGGCGGCTCGACCATCGGGGCGGCGGCGACGAAGCCGGGCAGGTAGGGCCCGGTGTAGCCGGAGCGGTCGACCAGGGTGTGCCGGGTCTTGCCGTACGTGGCGATCGCGGCGAGCACGACGGTGCCGTGCTCGTCCTTGACCTCGTACGGCTCGTCGATGCCGCGCGCCCCGTGCTCGACGGCGTACGCGTACGCGGCGCGCGCGTCCGGCACCTCGATGGCGAGGTCGACGACGCCGTCGCCGTGCGCGGCGACGTGCTCGGAGAGGAACGTGCCCCAGTCGGTCGACGCCTTGATGACCGACGTGAAGACGAAGCGCGCGCCGCCGTTCGTCAGCACATAGCTCGCGGTCTCGCGGCTGCCGTTCTCCGGTCCGGAGTAGGCGACGAGCTTCATGCCGAACGCCGTGGAGTAGTAGTGCGCGGCCTGCTTGGCGTTGCCCACGGCGAAGACGACCGCGTCCATTCCCTTCACCGGGAAGGGGTCGGCCTCACGCGCGGTTTCGGGGGTGGTGTGTGTGGTCTGAGTCATAGCCCGAGGCTCCCGCTGAACCACAAGATGCGCAATAGTTCACGCATTTGCTGAGCAATCTGCATAGCATCAGGCCCATCTCAGCGGGCGTTCTGTACACGATGCCTACTACGGAGGCGGCATGGCGATCGATCATCTGGACGGCAGGCTCATCGTGCTGCTCGCGCGTGAGCCGCGGATCGGCGTCCTGGAGGCGTCCCGGCGCCTGGGGGTCGCGCGCGGCACGGTGCAGGCCCGGATGGACCGGCTTCAGTCGAACGGAGTCATCCGCGGCTTCGGCCCGGACGTCGATCCGGCCGCGCTCGGCTATCCGGTGACGGCGTTCGCGACGCTGGAGATCAAACAGGGGCAGGGCGCCGATGTACGGGCCCATTTGGCGACCGTGGCCGAGGTGCTCGAACTGCACACCATCACCGGCCACGGCGACATGCTCTGCCGCCTGGTGGCCCGCTCCAACGCCGATCTCCAACGTGTGATCGACCGCGTGGTGGGTTTTGATGGCATCGTCCGGGCCTCCACGGCGATCGTCATGGAGAACCCTGTCCCGCTGCGGATCATCCCGCTGGTGGAACAGGCGTCCGACGACGCGGGGCGTGGGTAGGACTACCGTCCCAACGCTTTCGGCGAGGTGAATGGCACAGATGAACTTCTGGGACTACCTCGGCAGCCGCCATCAGCAGTTGCTGACGGACGCCTACCAGCACGCCAGCGCCGTCTTCCAGTGCATGGTGGTGGCCACGGCCATCGGCGTCCTGATCGGCGTCGTGACCTACCGCAGCGAGTGGGCGGGCAACCTGGCCACCACGGCGACCTCCACGATCCTCACCATTCCGTCCCTGGCCATGATCGGTCTGCTGATCCCCGTCGTCGGCCTCGGTGTCGCCCCGACGGTGACCGCGCTGACCCTCTACGGCCTGCTGCCGATCGTGCGCAACTCGATCGTCGGCCTGCGCGGGGTCGACCCGACGCTGGTGGACGCGGCGAAGGGCATCGGGATGTCGCGGGTGCACCGGCTCGTACGGATCGAGCTGCCGCTCGCGTGGCCGCCGATCCTGACCGGCATCCGGGTGTCCACGCAGATGCTGATGGGCATCGCCGCGATCGCCGCGTACGCCTCCGGGCCCGGCCTCGGCAATGAGATCTTCCGCGGCATCGCGTCCCTCGGCAGCAAGAACGCGCTCAACCAGGTGCTCGCGGGCACGCTCGGGATCATCGTCCTGGCGCTGCTCTTCGATGCCGCGTACGTCCTGATCGGCCGGCTGACGATTCCGAGGGGTATCCGTGTCTGAGACGTCCGAGACGAGCACCGCCACCGCCGCGCCCCAGCAGGCGCCGGCCCCGCGTGCCACCACCGGCGCGACGATCGAGCTGGAGAACCTCACCAAGCGCTATCCGGGGAGCGGCGAACCGGCCGTGGACAGCGTGAACATGGAGATCAAGGCGGGCGAGATCGTCATCTTCGTGGGCCCCTCGGGCTGCGGGAAGTCCACGACCCTGAAGATGATCAACCGCCTGATCGAGCCGACCAGCGGCCGCATCCGCATCAACGGCGAGGACGTCACGGACATCGACCCGGTGCGGCTGCGCCGCAAGGTCGGCTACGCCATCCAGTCCTCCGGGCTCTTCCCGCACATGACGGTCGCTCAGAACATCGCCCTCGTACCGAAGATGACCGGCTGGGGCAAGCAGAAGATCAAGTCGCGGGTGGAGGAGATGCTCGACCTGGTCGGCCTCGACCCCGGCGAGTTCCACGGCCGCTATCCGCGCCAGCTCTCCGGCGGCCAGCAGCAACGCGTGGGCGTGGCCCGTGCGTTGGCCGCCGACCCGCCCGTCCTGCTGATGGACGAGCCCTTCGGCGCGGTCGACCCGATCACCCGCGACCACCTCCAGGACGAGCTGATCCGCCTCCAGCACGAGCTGCACAAGACGATCGTCTTCGTCACGCACGACTTCGACGAGGCCATCAAGCTGGGCGACGTCCTGCGGGAGCGCTCGCACATCGCCCAGTTCGACACCCCCGAGGCCATCCTCACCAACCCGGCCGACGACTTCGTGTCCGGCTTCGTGGGCGCGGGGGCGGCCCTGAAGCGGCTGAACCTGACGCGCGTACGCGACGTGGAGATGGCGGACGTACCGACCGTGACCGTCGACGACCCGCTCCAGACGATCTTCGAGAAGCTGCGCGCGAGCGGCACCAACGAGCTGCTCCTGCTCGACAAGCGGCGCCGCCCCTACAAGTGGCTGCGCCGCGGCGACCTGATGCGGGCCAAGGGCTCCCTGGCCCGCGCGGGCACCCTCGTGCACGACACGGTGACCCGCGACGCCACGCTGCGGGACGCCCTGGAGGCCGTCCTCACCGACAACGCCGGACGGGTCGCCGTCACCGGCCGGCGGGGTGAGTACACGGGCGTCGTGGACATGGAGACCCTGATGAACTCCGTGCACGAGATGCTGGAGGCCGACCGCCTCGACGCCATGGAGCACCAGCACGAACTGGAGGAGCAGCGCGCCCAGTTGACCCACCAGGAGCAGGAGGGCCACGGCGGGGAGGCGAAGGCGTGAGCCCGGCCCCCGGGGGCGAACCCCGCATTCCCGAACGCAAACCGGCCGCCAGGGCCCCCGCCCGCCCCCAGGGCGAGCACGAGGTCAAGGGCCTGGCGTTCCGCGACGAGGGCGAGGCCGAGCAGGAGGCGCCGGCGTCGCCGCTCGCGGCCCGGCAGCCGCGCCGCATCACCTGGCAGAAGCTGACGATCCTGCCCGCCGTGCTCGCGGCCGTCCTGATCGCCACCTGGCTCTGGTTCGAGCAGGCCGACCTGGACCCGCTCTCCGAGAACGCACTGTCCAACGGGCAGGTGGGCAAGGCGCTGCGCCAGCACATCGAGCTGACGGCGATCTCGACGTTCTTCGTCCTGATCATCGCGATCCCGCTGGGGATCCTGCTCACCCGCGGCGCCTTCCGCAAGGCCGCTCCGGCGTTCATGGCCCTGGCGAACATGGGCCAGGCGACCCCGGCGATCGGCCTGCTCGCGCTGCTCGTCATCTGGATGGGCATCGGCGAGAAGGCGGCCCTGACGGGCATCATCATCTACGCCGTGCTGCCGGTCCTCTCCAACACCATCGCGGGCCTGCGCGCCAACGACCCCACCCTCCTGGAAGCCGCGCGCGGCATCGGCATGTCCCCCCTGGGCGTGCTCGCCAAGGTCGAACTCCCGCTGGCCGTCCCGCTGATCCTCGCGGGCGTGCGCACCGCCCTCGTCCTGAACGTGGGCACGGCGACGCTCGCCACCTTCGGCGGCGGCGGGGGCCTCGGCGTCCTGATCACGACGGGCATCACCAACCAGCGCATGCCGGTCCTGATGCTCGGTTCGATCCTGACGGTGGTCCTGGCCCTGCTGGTGGACTGGCTGGCCTCCCTGGCCGAGCTGGTGCTCAGCCCACGCGGCCTGGAGGTGCGGACATGAGGCGCGCGATGCGTGTGCGTACGCGTACGAAGGCGCTCGCGGCGGTGGGCGGGCTGCTGCTCGCGGCCGCGGGGTGCGGTCTGACCAGCGGCTCGCCCATGGTGGACGACGTCAAGCCCGGCATCGTCGGGCAGGGCAGGCCCCTGGAGGGCGCCGATCTCACCGTCACCTCGAAGGAGTTCACCGAGCAGCTCATCCTGGGCGCGATCATGGGCATCGCCTTCCAGGCGGCGGGCGCGGACGTCCTGGACCGGACGGGCATCCAGGGCTCCATCGGCGCGCGCGAGGCGGTCAAGGGCGGTGACGCGGACGCCATGTACGAGTACACGGGCACCGCGTGGATCACCTACCTGGGCAACTCCGACCCCATCCCGGACCCCCAGCAGCAGTGGGAGGCCGTACGGAAGGCGGACGCGGAGAACGGCGTCTCGTGGCTGCCGCCCGCCTCCCTGAACAACACCTACGCCCTGGCGATGAACGAGTCCAACGCCAAGAAGTACGGCACGAAGACGCTCTCCGACGTCGCCGCCCTGTCGAAGTCCGACCCGAAGGCGGTCACCGTGTGCGTGGAGGGCGAGTTCGCCAACCGCGCGGACGGCCTGCCCGGCATGCAGAAGAAGTACGGCATGAAGCTGCCCGCCGGGAACATCACGCAGATGGACACCGGGATCATCTACACCCAGGCCGCGAAGGGCAGTTGCACCTACGGCGAGGTCTTCACCACCGACGGCCGCATCAAGGCGATGAACCTGACGCCGATGGCCGACGACAAGCGCTTCTTCCCCAACTACAACGCCGCCCCCGAGATCAACGGCAAGACCCTGAAGAAGTACCCGGAGATCGCCGAGGTCCTGGCCCCCATCACCAAGAAGCTCAACAACAAGGTGGCGCAGGACCTGAACGCGAAGGTGGATGTGGACGGGCAGGATCCGCACGGGGTGGCGCTCGACTGGATGGTGGAGGAGGGGTTCGTGAAGGAGTAGGCGGGCCCCTGGGCCTTCAGCCACCTCCCCGTCGCCGTACAAAGACTCCGTTGCAAAGAAAGCGTTGCAACGGAGTCTTTGCATGCGTAGGCTGCGGGGCATGACGGAAGAGCAGCAGCCCGAGCCGGACGCGCCGACGCGCAAGGTCCTGAATCTCGACCCGCGCTCGCTGCGCGGCATCGCACATCCGCTGCGGATGCGGCTTCTCAGGTCGCTGCGCATGGACGGCCCCGCCACGGCCTCCCAACTGGCCCAGCGCCTGGGCGAGTCGAGCGGGGCCACGAGCTACCACCTGCGCCAGCTCGCGGAGTACGGCTTCGTGGAGGACGACCCGGAGCGCGGCAAGGGCCGCGAGCGGTGGTGGCGGGCCGTCTACGACGGCACGCACTTGGACAACGACCTCTCCAAGGACGCGGACCCCTCGGTGCGCGGCGCCTACAGCACCTTCATGCACGAGCACACGGCGAACCACGCCGAAGAGGTCGCCACCTGGCTCGCCACCGGGCAGGACTGGTCGCAGGACTGGATCGAGAGCGCCGACATCAGCGACTTCACGCTGGACCTGACGCCCGACCGCGCCACGGAGCTCAAGACGCGGCTCCACGAACTCATCGAGGAATACCGGGAGTTGGCGCCGGAGGAGGGCGCCCCCGACGCCGCCAAGGTCCGCCTGCACACCCACCTGATCCCGACCCGCCCCACAGACTGAGAGGTAGTCGCGGCATGCACCCCGACGCACACCTGTACGTGCACCACGCACGCGCGGCGGAATTGCGGCGCGCGGCCCCGGCCCGCCCGGCCCGACAGCCGCGGCGCGCCCCGCTGCGTACCCAACTGGGCTGGACCCTCGTCGAGTTGGGCCTGCGCCTGGTCAGCAGCTCGGGACGTCCTCGCCCTTCCGCAGGGCTCGCAGTGCGTCGACCGTACTCGCCAGCGTAGTCACCGGGACCAGCCGGAGGCCCTTCGGCTTCTCGGCCTCGGCGTCCGAGCACTCGGCCTTGGGCACGAGGAAGACGGTGGCGCCGTCGCGGGCCGCCGCCTGCGTCTTCAGGGCGACGCCGCCGACGGCGCCGATCTTTCCGTTCGCGGCGATCGTGCCGCTGCCCGCGATGGCGCGGCCGCCGGTCAGGTCGCCGCCGCTGCCGTCGCCGTCCAGCTTGTCGATGATGCCGAGCGACAGGAACAGGCCCGCGCTCGGCCCGCCGATCTTGCCGAGGTCGGCCTTGACCTTGATCTTGTCGGTGCCGTCCACGCCGTTCGCCCGCAGATAGCCGAGCGCCGCCTTGGTGGCGTCGTCCTGCGACTCCCGCATGTCGCCGAGGTTGTGCCGCTCGACTTCCTTGACGTCGTCGCCGTCCGGATAGACGGAGTCCTTCGGCATCACGGCCCGGTCCGTACGGAACCAGCCGTCGATGACGTCGCCGAGCCGCACGTCCATCTGCGGGCCCGTGGCCACGATGGTCGTCATCCGGAGCTCGCCCTCCGTCTTGCGCAGTTGCGCTCCGCTGATCGACAGGACTGGCTTGCCCTTGTACTCCCCCAGTACGTCGGCGGTGCCGCCCGGCTGGGCGACGGCGAAGGGGAGGGGCGCGAGCGCCGTCACGCCCAGCAGGGCTGCTACGGGCACGGCGGCCACTGCGAGGGCCTTGGGGCGGCTCAGACGAGCGAGTCGGGAGAACACCGCTTCAATCTAACCCGCCTTGATCTCACCCGTGGGCGTGGGCGCCGTTGATCGCGGCCTTCGGCCTCGCTCGTCCTCAATCGCCGGACGGGCTTGATTTCCTCAGCGCAGCGCGTCGGCCACCTCGCGGGCCGCGTCCACGACCCGTGGGCCCACCCGCTCCGGGACGGAGTCCGCCAGCATCACCACGCCTACGCTCCCCTCTATCCCGGTCACCCCGACCAAGGGCGCCGCGGCCCCACTCGCCCCGGCCTCCAGCTCCCCGTGGGTGAGGGCGTACCCGGGGTCGGTGACCTGCCCCTGCCGCGCGGCGAGAATCGCCTTGCCCGCGGCACCCCGGTCGAGGGGATGCCGGAAGCCCGTGCGGTACGCCACGTGGTAGTCGGTCCACGTGGGCTCGACGACGGCGACGGCGAGTGCCTCGGTGCCGTCGACGAGGGTGAGGTGCGCGGTCGCCCCTATGTCCTCGGCGAGGGCGCGCAGCGCGGGCAGCGCGGCCTCCCGGACGAGCGGGTGGACCTGCCGGCCGAGCCGCAGCACGCCGAGCCCGACGCGCGCGCCCCCCCAAGTCACGCCGCACGAGGGCGTGTTGCTCCAGGGTGGCGAGCAGGCGGTACACCACGGTGCGGTTCACGCCGAGCTTGTTGGAGAGCTCGGTGACGGTCAGGCCGTGGTCGGTGTCGGCGAGCAGCTTGAGGACGCGCAGTCCTCGGTCGAGCGTCTGAGATGTCTCCGCGGTCACGACGCCCACTCCTTTAGTGGTGAGGGTCGACGGCCCCCTCTACGGCGGGCGCACCGGCTGCGCTCCGGGGCGGCGCTGCCACGGGGCGTTGTGTAGCGGGGACAGTAGCGAGGGCGTCCCGCTCAGCGGAAGACTCCGTCCAGAATCCGGTCAAGGGGAAGGAAAGAGCGACCGGAATACCCCGATACGTCCCGCCGTATATGGACGCTCCGCGCACAGTGTCTGCACGCGGAGCGCACGATTCCTTACAGCAGGTCGTACCGACGGGTCACTTCATGCGGGTGGCCCACTCCTGGACCTTCGCGATGCGCTGGCGGAGCTGACCGGCCGTCGCCTCCGCGCTCGGCGGGCCGCCGCAGGTGCGGCGCAGCTCGGTGTGGATCACGCCGTGCGGCTTGCCGCTCTGGTGGACGTACGCGCCGACCATCGTGTTGAGCTGCTTGCGCAGTTCGAGGAGTTCCTTGTGGGAGACGACGGGCCGCCGCTCGGCGGGGATCTCCAGGAGGTCCGCCTCCTCGGCGGGCTTCTTCTTGCTGTGCGCTATCTGCCGCGCCTGCCGCTTCTGGAGCAGCATCTGCACCTGGTCGGGTTCGAGGAGCCCCGGGATGCCGAGGTAGTCCTGCTCCTCCTCGCTGCCGGGGTGCGCCTGCATGCCGAACTCGGCGCCGTCGAAGAGCACCCGGTCGAAGACCGCGTCGGACTCCAGGGCCTCGAAGGAGAACTGCTCCTGCTCGCCGGTGTCCTCGTCCTGCTCGCGGTTGGCCTCGTCCATCTCCTGCTCGGACTCGGCGTACGGATCCTCCTCGCCCTGCTTCTTCGGCTTGTCGAGCACGTGGTCGCGCTCGACCTCCATCTCGTTGGCGAAGCCGAGCAGGTCGGGGACGGTGGGCAGGAAGACGGAGGCGGTCTCGCCGCGCCGCCGGGAGCGTACGAAACGGCCCACGGCCTGGGCGAAGAACAGCGGCGTCGAGATCGTCGTCGCGTACACGCCCACCGCGAGGCGCGGCACGTCGACGCCCTCCGACACCATCCGGACCGCGACCATCCACCGGTCGTCGCTGCCGCTGAAGTCGTCGATGCGCTGCGAGGCACCGGTGTCGTCGGAGAGCACCAGCGTGGGCCTGGTCCCCGTCATCTCGCGGATGAGCTTGGCGTACGCGCGGGCGGAGTCCTGGTCGGAGGCGATGACGAGCCCGCCCGCGTCCGGGATGGCCTTGCGGACCTCGCTCAGGCGCTGGTCGGCGGCCTTCAGGACGTTCGGCATCCAGTCGCCGCGCGGGTCGAGCGCGGTGCGCCATGCCTGCGAGACCGCGTCCTTGGTCATGGGCTCGCCGAGCCGCGCGGCGATCTCGTCGCCGGCCTTGGTGCGCCAGCGCATGTTGCCGCTGTAGGAGAGGAAGATGACGGGCCGCACGACGCCGTCGCCGAGCGCGCTGCCGTATCCGTACGTGTAGTCGGCGGCGGACCGCCGGATTCCGTCGTTCCCTTCTTCGTACGCCACGAAGGGGATCGGGTTGGTGTCGGACCGGAACGGCGTACCGGTGAGCGCGAGCCGCCGGGTCGCGGGCTCGAACGCCTCCAGGCACGCCTCGCCCCAGGACTTGGAGTCACCGGCGTGGTGGATCTCGTCGAGGATGACGAGCGTCTTGCGCTGCTCGACGCGGTTGCGGTGCAGCATGGGGCGGACGCCGACACCGGCGTACGTCACGGCGACGCCCTGGTACTCCCTGCTGAGCGGGCCCGCGCTGTACTCCGGGTCGAGCTTGATCCCTATCCGTGCGGCGGCCTCGGCCCACTGCTTCTTCAGGTGCTCGGTGGGCGCGACCACGGTCACCTGCTGCACGACGTGGTGGTGCAGCAGCCAGGACGCGAGCGTCAGCGCGAACGTCGTCTTGCCGGCGCCGGGGGTGGCGACCGCGAGGAAGTCGCGCGGCTGCTCCTGGAGGTACTTCTCCATCGCACCCTGCTGCCAGGCCCGCAGCTTGCTCGCGGTGCCCCAGGGGGCGCGGCCGGGGAAGGCCGGGGACAGGTGATGTGACGAGGAGGCGGCGGTGGTAGTCACGGTCTCCGGGTTTTGACGCAGGGACGCTGGGACGCCGGCACGTTCGGGGCTGGCGGGCTGGGACTCGGGCGTAGGTACTGGTAGGCACTGGTAGGTACGACAACCCGGCCACCCTACCGGTGGGACGGCCGCGCCTCGGAGTTGACGCGGGGGCGCACCGCAGGGTGCGACGGGCGTCACACGACCTCGTGCGACCCCCGCAGCCGCGTCCCCAGCCACGCCCCCGCCAGGGCGACCGCGGCCATCGGCAGGAACACCGCGGTGAACGCGGCCGGGTGGGAACCGCTCGCCTCGGCGGTGTGGGCCGCCCCGGTCATGCCGCCGCCGAGCGCGGCGAACGCGGCGCCGCCCGCGGCGAGGAGCAGGGAGTTGGACAGGCCGTCGGATATCTGAAGGGCGGCGGAGTTCGAGCCCGCGTCCTCCGGGGGCGACAGGCGGAGCAGCAGGACGCTCGTCGAAGCGATCACCATGCCCATGCCGAGGCAGCCGAAGCCCCAGGCGACGGCGATGGTCCACACCGGGACGGCGTCGACGAGGACGCTCGGCGCGGTGGCGATGGCGGCGGCGACCAGGACCATGCCGGTGACCACCAGCTTCTCCCGGTGCGGTTCCATACGGGGCCGCGACTGCAGGTACGAGCCGAGTGCCCAGGTCGCGCCGCCCGCCGCCAGGGAGAGCCCGGCGAGCGTCGGCGACAGGCCGCGCTCGGTGACGAGCATCAGCGGTACGAAGGACTCGGCGGCGATGAACGAGCCCGCGGCCACGCCGCGCAGCAGCACGACGGACGGCAGCCCGGGCGCCGCCCGGTAGGTGCCGCGCGGCAGCAGCCCGAGCACGGCCGGGACGAGGACGGCGGCGCCGAGCACGGCCGGGACCAGCGAGAGCCACCGCAGGTCCTGGCCCGCGTACTGGAGCAGCCCCGCGCCCAGCGAGATGCCGAGGGCGAGGCGGACGCGGCGGCGGTCGAAGGGCTCGGCGGGGGCGTCCGGGTCGACGGGGCCCGACGCCGTCCGCCGTATCGCGGGCAGGGCGAGGGCGAGCGGGACGGCGACGAGGGCGGGGATGCCGAGGAACACCCAGCGCCAGCCCGCGTGCTCGGTCACCGTCCCGGCGATCAGCGGCCCGATCACGGACGGTATGACCCAACTGGCCGCGAACGCCGCGAGGATGGACGCCCGCAGCGCCTCCGGATAGGCCCGGCTGACCACCACATACAGCGCGACAATGACCAGCCCCCCTCCCAACCCCTGCACCGCACGCCCCAGAATGAACTGCCACATGGCCCCCGCGGTCCCCGCGAGCAACAGCCCCGCCGCGAACGCCCCGATCCCGCCCGCCAGCGCCCCCAGCGGCCCGCGCCGGTCGGCCCACTGCCCCGAAAGCACCATCCCGAACAGACTCGTCGTGAAGTACGCCGAGAACGCGAAGGCGTACAACGGAACCCCGTCGAGCTCCCGCGCCGCCACAGGCATCGCCGTCCCCACGGCGGTCGCCTCGAACGCGATGAGAAAGACGACGGAGACGATGCCGATGCTGAGGGCGCGGTAGGGCTTGCCGAGGACGGAGTCCCGGGAGGGCGTCGGTGTCCCGGAGGCGGGCGGGGCTGTGGCGACTTCGGCGTCGCGTGGGTCCAGGGCGGTCATGTCGGCCAGCGTAGGAGCGGCCGCCGGGGGCGGTCTGCTGCCGGAAGACGGTGAGTTGGTGGGACCTTGGTCGTACGCCTGCTCCGCGCGGACGGGGCCGTGTCATTCGGACAGGTTTTCCCTGTGATCCGGGGCACGACCCGTGAGCCATTGGTGAAGATTTTTCACGTTACCCTCACTTCAAGCGGAGAATTTGCGGCCTGCGCGCACCGCGGGCGCACTGACAGCAGGATCCTCCTCGTACAAGTCTGCACTATTTGTGCGTAGTTGTCCGTAAGGGTGGGCAACTCCTCGCGTCGATTTCGTCCCCACTCCTCCCTCCCTGTACGCATGGCAACGGCAGTCCGGCCGACCACCGGAACCGCCCTTTCACCACGCTTACTTGGGGGTTTTACGCATGTCCGGAATCACCCGCCGTCACGCCCTCGGCGTCACCGCGAGCGCCGCCGCCGGCCTCGCCTTCACCGGCTCCGCCCGGGCCGCCGCGCCGGCGGCCCACAGCGGCC
The DNA here is from genome assembly GCF_000414115.1 of Streptomyces aurantiacus JA 4570. Classification (GTDB taxonomy): domain Bacteria; phylum Actinomycetota; class Actinomycetes; order Streptomycetales; family Streptomycetaceae; genus Streptomyces; species Streptomyces aurantiacus_A. Next base: position 11,190 of record NZ_AOPZ01000366.1, on the reverse strand, counting down.
CCGCCGACCAGCCCGGCTCCTTCGACGAGGTCTACCTCGGCCGCCGTATCCAGGGCGGGCCCACCGGGGGCCACGGCGGGGGCCACCACGGGGACCACGGCGACGGCTACGCCATCCGCATAGACGGCGACGACCTGCACATCATGCGCAACGCCGACGGCACCTGGATCAGCGTCATCAACCACTACGAGCCCCGGGCCACTCCGCGCGCCCTCGCCCGCGCCGCCGTCGTCGAACTCCAGGGCGCCGCGCTCGTCCCGCTCGCCCCGTCCCCGTCCGCCGTCTGATCCGGAGCGCACCGCCATGACCGTACGCAAGAACCAGGCCCAGCTCACCGCCGACGAGAAGCGGCGCTTCATCGACGCCCTGCTCGCCCTCAAGCGCGACGGGCGCTACGACTCCTTCGTCAGCACCCACAACGACTTCATCATGAGCGACCGCGACGACAGCGACCGCGTCGGCCACCGCTCGCCGTCCTTCCTCCCCTGGCACCGCCGGTTCCTCATACAGTTCGAGCAGGCGCTGCAGTCCGTGGACCCGTCTGTCGCCCTGCCCTACTGGGACTGGACCACCGACCGCACCCCCGCCTCCTCCCTCTGGGCCCCCGACTTCCTCGGCGGCACCGGCCGCAGCCGCGACGGCCAGGTCACCGACGGCGCCTTCGCCGGCTCCGGCAACGGCTGGCGCATCAACGTCCGCGTCGACGGCCGCGACTTCCTGCGCCGCGCCCTCGGCCCGCGCGGGCTCCAGCTGCCCACCAAGGCCGAGGTCGACTCCGTCCTCGCCATGTCCACGTACGACGCCCCGCCGTGGAACAGCGCGTCCGACGGGTTCCGCAACCACCTCGAAGGCTGGCGCGGCGTGAACCTCCACAACCGCGTGCACGTGTGGGTCGGCGGCCACATGGCCACCGGGGCCTCCCCCAACGACCCCGTCTTCTGGCTCCACCACGCCTACATAGACAAGCTGTGGACCCAGTGGCAGTCCCGCCACCCCAACTCGCCCTACCTGCCCGCCGCCGGCACCCGCAACGTCGTCGACCTCCGCGACACGATGCGCCCCTGGGGCGACGTCACCCCGGCCGACATGCTCGACCACACGCCGCACTACACGTACGACACGGCCGCCTAGAGCGTGTCCGAGACCTTCGGCCCGAAGGTCAGCTCCGCCGCGGCCACCGTGCCCCCGCGCCGCCCGGGCGCGCTCTGGCGGTGCCAGTACAGGTTCGTGTGCGCAATCACCAGGTCCGGGGCAGGGGCGCCGTAGCGGGTCAGGTCCTCCGTGGTGTGGGCGTCGGACACGAGGGTGGCGTCGTAGCCGCGGGTGAAGGCGCCGTGCAGGGTGGAGCGGATGCAGGCGTCGGTCTGGGCGCCCGTGACGACGAGGTGGCCGACGCCGCGTTCGGCGAGCACGGCCTCCAGGTCGGTGGCCTCGAAGGAGTCGCCGTAGTGCTTGTGGACGACGGACTCGCCGTCGCGGCGGACCAGTTCCGGGACATAGCGCCAGCTCTCGCTGTCCCGCGGGAGCTCGTCGTCGGAGTGCTGGACCCAGACCACGGGCACGTCCGCCGCGCGGGCCTTGTCCACCACGGCGGCTATGTTCGCGACCACGGCGTCGCGCGCGTGCGCCTCGGCCACCACGCCGTTCTGCATGTCGATGACGAGCACGGCGGTGCTGGGGCGGTCGGGCAGGGTCGTCATGGGATCTCCAGTCGCTCTGTGAACGCCGCATGGCAGTCGCGTTGCGGCGGCCGCCCGAAGCTTGAGCGGCGCGGGCGGCAGTGCCTACGGTCGGTACGTCACGTACGGCCAGAGCGTACGACGTGGCCGTGTGCCCGAGTGGTTTAGGGATTCGCCTGCAAAGCGAAGCACACCGGTTCGATTCCGGTCACGGCCTCCGCGCGAAGAAGGGGCGGCCCCGTCCGGGGCCGCCCCTGGCGGCGCCTCAATCCGCGAGGCCCCGCGTCACGCTCGGTACGCCGGGGTCAGCCCCAGCCCGTGTCACCGTCATCCCCCATGATTTCCCCCGTAGTTGTGGCGTACTTGCTCGGAACACTTTCGATGGTGCCCTTCAACTCGCCGCTAACAAAAGGGATTTATGGGGGGATGACACGCCTGCGGCGTCATCGCGACCGTACGGGCACCGGTCGGTGACATTCCACTCTCAGACCACCGCCGACTCGTCGAGCCGCGCCAGAATCGCGTCCACCGTCTGATCCACCGTCAACTCCGAGCTGTCCAGCCACAGTCCGATACGTGGCGTGGTGGCGCGCAGCCCTTCGTCCAGGGCCTCGACCGTCCACTCGCCGTAGCCGGTCTTGCCGCGGGCGGACTCGCGCGCGGCCACCGCGGCGGGCCGCGGGGCGAGCACGACGACGTGCAGGGGGCGCGTCCGCACCAGGTCGACGTACCGCTTCAGCTCCTCGCCGAGGATCACGTCCTGGACGATCGCGGTGAAGCCCGCGGCGGCGTACGCGTCCGCCGTCGACGCCGACAGGCCGTAGCGGAGCCGGAGTTGGGCCTCCGCCTCGTCGCCGGCCCCGGGTTCGTACTCCTCGCGGCCGGAGACGATCATGCGCCGGAAGGTGTCGCCCCGTACGTGTGCGGCGCGGGGCAGTCGCTCGGCCAGCGCCTGGGCGATCGTGGACTTGCCGGCGGCCATGATGCCGGTGATGACGATGACCCCTTCGGGGGTGGTGGCTGCAGCGTTCACCCGCGCGAAGTTACCTCGGTGCGGCCGAGGGTTCCTCTTCTTTTCCGGAGGCGCTGGGGGCCGTGGGTCCCTCGCGGGGCGCCCCAGGCCCGCCCCTTCCCGTAACCAGGGGGCTCCGCCCCGCGGCTCGTCCTCAAACGCCGGACGGGCTGATATAGGCCCTGCTCTACGCCAGTTCCGAGCCCACCGCCGCCTGCGGTCTGATCGGCAGGCGGTTCACCGGGCGTCCCGTCGCCGCGCGCACGGCCGACGCGATCGCCGCGGGGGACGTCACCACCGGTACCGCGCTCGCCGCCTTCGCGCCGAAGGGGGCGACCACGTCGCGTTCCTCGACGAGTTTCACGATACGGATGTCGGGGGCGTCCAGGGCCGTGGGCAGGGCGTAGCCCGTCAGGTCGGGGTGGCGGACGAGGCCGCGCGGGGTGCGCAGGTTCTCGGTGAGCGCCGCGCCGACGCCCTGGGTGACGCCCGCCTCGATCCGGACCCGAAGCTGCGTGGGGTTGAGGATGCGGCCGACGTCCTGGGCGACGGCGAGTTCCACGACCCGTACGGATCCGATCTCGATGTCCACGTCGACGACGGCGCGAACCGCGCAGAAGGCCATGCCCACGAAGGCGTCGCCCTGGCCGTCGGCGTCGAGCGGCTCGGTGGGGTGCGGGCGGCACTGCGCCGTGGCCCACAGCTCCTTGCCGTCCATCGCCTCCTCGACGGTGGTGGAGAGCACTCCGTCGTACGAGGTGATCTTGCCGTCGGCGATCTGGAGCAGCTCGGTCGACATGCCGAACTTGTGGGCGAGGGGCTGGAGCAGCTGCGTACGCACCATTTTCGCGGCGCGTTCGACCGCGCCGCCCGACACCCAGGTGTGGCGGCCGTGGCAGCTCGGCCCGGCCGGGGGCTGATCGGTGTCCACGGGAGCCACGCGCACGTCGTCGATGCCCAGGGTCTCCTGGACGATCTGGCGGGCGAGGGTCGTGAAGCCCTGGCCGGTCTCGACGGCCGCGCAGATCACCGTGGCGATGCCGTCGTGGACCTTCACCGTGGCCGTGGAGACTTCGTCCGCGCCCTCGGCGCCGAGGAGTTGGACCATGCCGAGGCCGTAGCCGACGCCGCGCCGCACGGCGGCCGGTTCGCCCGCGCCCTCGGGGCCGCCGGGCAGCAGCCAGTCCTCCTGCGGGGTGTCCTTGGGCAGCTCGGGCAGCGGGAAGTCCCGTACGGCGGCGAGGAGTTCGGCCACCGGGGCCGGGCACGTCACGGTCTGCCCGGTCGGCAGGATGTCGCCGGTCGCCATCGCGTTGCGCAGCCGCAGCTCGGCCGGGTCGACGCCCAGCTTCTTGGCGAGCTTGTCCATCTGCGCCTCGTACGCGGCGCAGACCTGGAGGGCGCCCTCGCCGCGTACGTGGCCGGAGGGCGGGTTGTTGGTGCGGACCGCCCAGCCCTCGATGAAGGCGTGCGGGACGACGTAGGGACCGCAGGCGAAGGAGACCGCCGCGGCCAGCGCGTCCCCGGAGGTGTCGGCGTACGCGCCCGCGTCGAGCAGGATCTGCGCCTCCACCTTCACCAACTGGCCGTCCGCGTCCGCGTGGTGGCGGTAGCGCAGGAGCGTCGGGTGGCGGTGGGCGTGGCCGAGGAAGGACTCCTCACGGGTCGCGGTGAGCTTGACCGGGCAGCCCGTCTTGAGGGCGAGCAGGCCGAGCGGCAGGTGGAAGCTGGCGTCCTCGCGGTCGGCGCTGGCGCCCGGGACGCCGGTGACGACGACCTTCACGCGCTCGGGGGCGAGGCCGTAGCAGGCGGCGGCCATGTCGCGGTCGCCGTGCGGGTCGGTGGAGGCGATGTACAGCTCGACGCCGCCGTCCGGGCGGGGCACCGCGAGTCCGGCCTCCGCGCCGATGGGCGCCGGGTCCTGCCGTCCGATCCGGTAGAGACCCTCCACGACGACCTCTCCGGCCGCCTCCGGGTCGCCGTGGCGCAGCGGGATGTGGCGGATGAGGTTGCCGTCGGGGTGCAGCGGGGCGGCCTCGAAGGACTGCTCGGGGTCGGTCACCGGGTCGAGCAGCTCGTACTCGACGATGATCGCGGCGGCGGCCATGCGGGCCGTGTCGGGGTGGTCGGCGGCGACCGCGGCGATCGCCTCGCCGTGGTGGCGCACGACCTCGGACGCGAACAGCGGGCGGTCGGCGGTCTTGCGGCCGTGCTGCGGCTCGCCCGGCACGTCCTCGTACGTGACGACGGTGCGTACGCCCGGCATGTCCTGGGCGTGGGTGATGTCGATGGACACGATGCGCGCGTGCGCGTGCGGGGAGCGCAGCACGGCCGCCCACAGCAGGCCCTCGGCCCACAGGTCGGCGGCGTACGGGAACGTGCCCTCCGTCTTGGCCCTGATCTCCGCCGACGGCAGTGACGAGCCGATGCCGTGCGGCAGTTGCTCCGCGCCCGGCGCGGGCGCGGCGGCGGTCTCGTTGCTCACGCCTGGCCTCCGTCCTGGCCGTACGGGCCCGCCTGATGCGGCACGCGGGGCGCGCCGTTCTGTTGGGGTTGGGCTTGTCCGCCCTGCCCGGCCTGGTGCTGTCCGGCCTGGTGCTGTCCGCTCCGGTCCTGTCCTGCCTGGTGCTGCTCCTGCTCGTTGGCGGCGCCCTTCGCCTCGCGCTCGGCGACCACGTCGCGGACCGCGTCGAGGACGCCCCGGTAGCCGGAGCAGCGGCACAGGTTGCCGCACAGCGCGCGGCGGGTCTCCAGATCGCTGGGCGCGGGGTTGCCTTCGAGCAGGTCGTGCAGGGTCATCGCCATGCCGGGTACGCAGAAGCCGCACTGCACGGCGCCGCAGTTGGCCAGCGCGCGCTGCACGTCGGAGGGCTGCCCGTCCACGGCCAGGCCCTCGACGGTACGCACCTCGCTGCCCGCCGCGGTGGCCGCGGGCACCAGGCAGGACGCGACGAGCCGCCCGTCCACCTGCACGTTGCAGGCCCCGCACTCGCCTTGCGAACACCCGTCCTTGGCCCCCGCGAGCCCGAGCCGCTCCCGCAGCACGTACAGCAGCGACTCCCCGATCCAGGCGTCGGTGACGGGCCGGTCGGCACCGTTGACGCGCAGCACGTAGGACACGAGGGGGTGCTCGTCCTGCGGAACGGGGCCTGGCTCCGGAGCCTTGGGCGGGGCCTTGGTGGACGGGGCGTCGGCTTCGGTGTCTGCGGGTGCGTCTACGTGTGCGTGTGCGCCGGGGTCGGCACCGGGGTCGGCCGGGGCGGGGGCGTGGGGCGCCTGCGAGGCGTGGTCCGCCGCTGCTGTCGCCGCGGCGGCTTCCGCTTCCGCTTCCGCGGGATGGGCTGTCTCCCCGGCGGGGGGGACGTCCCCGGCGGGGGCCTCGTCGTGGGTGGGGGTTACGTCGGGGGTGGCGCCGGGGGTGAAGTCCCCGCCGAAGGCGAGGGCCGCTGGGAACTCGTCGTCCACGTCGGCGCCGGGGTCCGCGTCGGGAGCGAGGGCCGCGTCGAGGGCGAAGTCCGCCTCCGGGTCCTGGTCCGCCTCGGCGGCGAGGGCCGCTCGGGTGTCGTCGTGCGCGTCGGAGGCGAGGGCCGCGTCCGCCGCGTCGTGCGCGTGGTCGGCCGAGGGCGCGCCTTCGGCGTGACGCGGGTGGTCCGCCCTGTGGGTGTGGCCCGCCGCGTACGCGGCGTCGGCGTCACGGAGGTGGTCGGCCTGGTGGGCGTGGCCCGTCCCGTAGCCGGAGTCCGCTCCGGACTCGTCGTCGCCGTCGAAGGCGAAGTCCACGTCGGGCAGGTGGTCCGCCCCCGTGGCGAGGCCCGCCTGCGACGCACCGTCCGTGTCCCGGAGGTGGCCCGCGTCGGCGAAACCGCCCGCCTCGGGCGCGTGGTGTGCGGGCGCGGCCTGCACGCCGGGGGCGAGGTTCACGAACGCGGGGTCCACGTCGGGTGCGTGGTGCGCCGCGGCCGCGGCGTCCCCTCCGTACCCGGGTCCCGCCCCGTGCGCGCCGCCCGCGAAGTCCGCTCCGTGCCCGCCGGGCGCCGGAGCCGTCGTGGCTCCCGGCGCGGCGACCGGACCCGGCTGGGAACCGGGCTCGGCGGACGCGTGCGCGTCGGCCGGGTAGCCACCCGTTTCGTCCCGTACGTCGCCGCTACCGTCATCGTCACCGCGCTGCCCCGCAGGGCCGAGAGACCCGTCCGGGCGGCGGCTCACGACGAACAGCTTGGCGGTCCGCTCGAAGGGGGTCTCAGGGGTCCCCCCTGTCTCCCCCGCGCCGGACTGCCCGTGCCGCACGGGCGCGTGGCCCGCAGGCGCGGACTCCGCGGCGTTCGCCGGGTTCGCCGGGTTCGCCGGATACCCCAACGACTGCGGAGCCTGGGGCGCCTCCGGGAACGGGGACGCCTGCGGCGGCTCGGACGCCTCCGGGGCCTGCGCCGGCCACGACGCGGCCCAGGGCGCGGGCGCCCCGCCCGGCAGCGTCGCGGGCGGCGTACCCCCCCACTGCTCCGCAAGCGACGACGTCGCGAACTCGCCCGATTCGTCCGGAAGATCACCGTCCGCGACGGGGATGGACCACTGCCCGGTCACGTCGTGCCCGACGGCGGCCCCGCCCTGCTCCTGCGGGTGCGAGGGCATCGCGTCCGGGAACGTCCACTGTCCGGTGTCGCGCGGGTCGTACGCGTCGGGGGCGGCCTCGGCCGGAAGCTGCTGCTGCGGGTGGGCGCCCGTCTGCGTGCCGGGGTCGGGCCAGCTCACGGACTGCGCGCCGCCGGACGACGCGGGCGCCATGCCGGTGATCTCGGGGGGCAGCACCCACACGCCCGTGGCCGCCGGGTCGGTGGCGTCGGGCGCGGTCGGCGCGACCGTTATCTGCGGCGGCACATAGCCGTGCCCGGGGGCGGCGAGCGGGGTGCTCACGGCGTCGGCCGCGCCCTCGGGGAGCTGCACGAACGCGGTGGCGTCCGCGTCGTACTCACCCTGCGGATGCGGCTGCCAGCCGCCCGTGCCATTCCTCTGACCGTCGGTCACGACAGCGCCCTCCCCAGTGCTCGTCGGGCCAGCGCGGCGACGGTGCGCCGCAGGTGCAGTACGGCGGGCGGCAGCGGCTGCGCGGTGCCGTCCTCGGCGGGCGGGTGGTCGGGGACGCACGCCGCGGCGACGTACTCGCCGAAGGCCGTCAGGGCCTCCGGCACCAGACCGCGCTCGCCGTCCCAGTCGATGAGCCCGGCCACCCATTGCTCGGCCTCCAGGGGCCTGAGCGGCATGGGCGCGATGGCGCCGACGGCGCACCGCACCCCCCTGCGCGCCGGGTCGAGCACCAGGGCGACCGACGCGGTGGCGCGCCCCGGGCCGGTGCGCCCGGTCGCCTTCAGGAAGACCTGGGGGGCGTGCAGCAGCGGCACGCGCACGTACCCGATGAGCTCGCCGGGAGCCAGCATCTCCATGCCCGCGAGCAGGTGCGAGACCGGGATCTCGCGGCGGGCGCCGCCCGGCCCCGCGATGATCAACACGGCTTCAAGGGCGGCGAGTACGGGCAGCGAGTCGCCGGTGGGCGCGGCCGACGCGATGTTGCCGCCGAGGGTGCCCGCGTTGCGGATCTGCGGCGGTCCCGCGGCGCGCGCGGCGGCGGCGAGCGCCGGGATGAGCGCGGCGAAGTCCGGGCGCCCCATGCGCGCGTGCGTGAGGCCCGCGCCGAGCAGCCCGTGTCCGTCCTGGTACTGCCAGCCGCGGATCTCGTTGATGCGGCCGAGGCCGACGAGGGCGGCGGGGCGGAGCAGACCCGCGTTGACCGACGACATCAGGTCCGTGCCGCCCGCGACGGGCACGGCGGCGGGCGCGACGGGCGCGGCGGCGGGCGCGGCGGCGAGCGCCGCGACGGCCTCGTCGAGCGTGGCAGGCAGCGTCACAGACTGCGCCCCCTGCGCCGCCCGCGGTGCGTGCGTGGTCAAAACCGGCTGCCCCTTCCCGATGGCCCGGCGGCTTGCGCGCCGTTCTCACCGTTACGCCTGTTCCGCCGTACGGTACGTGCTCACAACCCGGACGTGGCAACTCTGGCACATCTTCGCCGGGCCCCGGCGACGGGGTCCGCTAGGAGACGTTCGTCCGCAGACCTGGGGGATATGCCGTTTTCGCACTCCCTCGGCGGTCAGCGGGAATTGCCACTCTTCGGTGATCCTTGTACGGCTTTCTCCTGGCGGCCCACGGTCGCACCGCGGACCGCCGGGAGCACGCGCTCGGGCCTCGCCTCACACGTTTGGGGGCGCCCCCTCGATCGGGCGTCCGAGCACTCCGGGACGTTTCTGCCACGGCAACGGGCCGCCCGGCGGGCGGTAGTCGACGCCGAGGGCGTCAAGTCGCGCGTAGTGGGCGGTCATTCGCCGTTCGAAGTCGGCGAAGTCGCGCTCCGCGGGCGCCGGGAGCGTACGCCAGGCGACCTCGGCGAGCGCCGCGAGCCTCGGGAAGACCTGGTAGTCCACTCTCCCCTGGTACTCCATCACCTCGGTCCACACGTTGGCCTGCGTCCCGAGGACGTGCTTCGCCTCGTCGCCGGTGAGCTCGGCCGGCACCGGCTCGAAGCGGTAGACGTCCTCCAGGGTGCGTACGAAGCCGATGGGCACGGGCTCGTCGGGGCCGCCGTGCTGACGGTGGTCCAGGTACACGTGCTGCTCGGGGCACATGACGACGTCGTGGCCCGCCTGGGCCGCCGCGATGCCGCCGCCGTACCCGCGCCAGGACGACACGGCCGCGCCCGCCGCGAGCCCGCCCTCCAGGATCTCGTCCCAGCCGATGAGCCGACGCCCGCGCGCGGAGAGCCACTTGTCGAAGTGCTGGATGAACCAGCTCTGCAACTCGTCCTCGTTGCTGACCCCCAGCTCCTCGATGCGGGCCTGCACGGCGGCGGAGTCCTTCCACTGCTCCTTGGGACACTCGTCGCCGCCGACATGGATGAAGGTCGAGGGGAACAGCTCGAGGAGCTCCTCGAACACCCCCTCGTAGAAACGGAGGGTGCCGTCCGTGGGCGCGAGCACATTCGGTGTGACACCCCAGGTGTCCCACACCGACAGCGCGGCCGTGTCGACGACATCGGTGTTGCCGAGCTCGGGATACGCGGCGATCGCCGCCTGCGAATGCCCCGGCACGTCGATCTCCGGGACGACGGTGATGTGCAGGGACTCGGCGTACGCGACGATTTCGCGGATGTCGTCCTGCGTGTAGTAACCGCCGTGCGGCTTCTCGTCCCACAACTCCGAGGCGCGGTGCCCCCACTTGGTACGCGGCCGCCAGGCGCCGACCTCGGTGAGCCGCGGGTGGCGCTTGATCTCCACCCGCCAGCCCTGGTCGTCCGTCAGGTGGAAGTGGAAGACGTTGAGTTTGTGCGCGGCGAGCAGGTCCAGATAGCGCAGGACGCCGTCCTTCGGCATGAAGTGCCGGGCCACGTCGAGCATCATGCCGCGCCAGCCGAATCGCGGTGCGTCCTCGATGACGCCCCGTGGGACGGTACGTTCCCGTCCGGCGGTGACGGGCGCCTTCCGGAAGGCGTCCGGGCCGAGGAGCTGACGCAGCGTCTGCGCTCCCCAGAACACCCCGGCCGCCGCGCCGCCGCGGATCTCGACACCGTCGCCGGTGACGGTCAGCCGGTACGCCTCCGGTTCGAGGCCGTCGTCCAGACGGAGCGAGACACCCCCGCTCGCGCCCTCCGCGCCGGGCGCGAGCGGAAGGTGAAGGGCACCACCGAGCGCGACCCGCAGCCAGCGTTCGGTGGACTCCGTACCGGGTCCTGCCCAGAGCGTGGTCGAGGCATCGAAGGTGAAGCCGTCACCACCGGGGCTCTCGGCGCGTGCGGGCGCCGGGATCAGTTCCTCAAAGGTCATGGGGGCGAGGCTGCCACGCGATTGCGCACCGCAAAAGGCCCGTTGCGGCACATGCAACGACACGCAGACAACAAACGCCGGACGGGCAGTATCAGCCCGTCCGGCGTTCGAGGACGAGGCAGTTTCAGCCCGTCCGGCGTTTGAGGACGAGGCGTGCGGCGTTTGAGGACGAGGCGCGAAGCGCCGAAAAGGGGGCAAGGGGCGAAGCCCCAGACGAACTACTTCTTACCGCCGTCCTTGCCGCCGCCCTTGTCCTTGTCGCCGCCCGCTCCCATGGACTCGTAGATCTCCTTGCACATGGGACAGACGGGATACTTCTTCGGGTCGCGGCCGGGGACCCACACCTTGCCGCAGAGCGCCACGACGGGCGTACCGTCGAGGGCGCTCGCCATGATCTTGTCCTTCTGGACATAGTGCGCGTAGCGCTCGTGGTCGCCGTCACCGTGCGACACCTGTGGCGTCGGCTCTACGAGGGTCCCCGTACCTGCCCCGCGCTCGGGCTCGGGCTCAAGAGTGCTCATAGGTGCCAAGGGTACTCACGCCGGGCGCGTCCTGGCAGCGGCTGCCGTCCGAGCCGTCCGGGTGGGGGCCCGCGCGCCGCGCACGCGCCGCCACCGCGTGCAGCGCGAGCCCC
>NZ_AOPZ01000365.1 GCF_000414115.1 Streptomyces aurantiacus JA 4570 | reverse complement strand
GGTCTGCGCCAGTCGATGTTCTACGTGGGCGGGCGCACGGTGCCCGAGCTTCAGGCGAACGGCCGCTTCGAGCCGCAACAAGTAGCAGCCGTACGCGGCAGTATGCGGCGACACGCGCGCGTGGGGGCGGCCCAGGGAATCCGGGCCGCCCCCACGCGCGCGTGGCGCCGCGTTCTGCCGCGTACGGCTGCTACTTGTTGCGGCTGTAGTTCGGCGCCTCGACCGTCATCTGAATGTCGTGCGGGTGGGGCGCCCGGATGCCCGCGGACGTGATCCGGACGAAGCGGCCGTTCGCCTGAAGCTCGGGCACCGTGCGCCCGCCCACGTAGAACATCGACTGGCGCAGACCGCCCACGAGCTGGTGCACGACGGCCGACAGGGGGCCGCGGTAGGGCACCTGGCCCTCGATGCCCTCGGGGACGAGCTTCTCGTCGGAGGCGACGCCCTCCTG
>NZ_AOPZ01000364.1 GCF_000414115.1 Streptomyces aurantiacus JA 4570 | reverse complement strand
TCGGCGGCGAGGCCCTGCTGGCGGCTGAACTCGGTGAAGACACCGGGGGTTGAGATGACGGTGACGCCTGCCACGAGGGCCATGCCGCACTCGCCCTGGCGCAGCGCCTGCACGGCCAGGTGCAGGGCGACGAGGGACGAGGAGCAGGCCGTGTCGACGGTGAGGGCGGGGCCTTCGAGGCCGAGCGTGTAGGCGATGCGGCCGGATTCGACGGCGGCCGCGTTGCCGGTGCTGACATAGCCCTCGACGTCCTCCTCGGCTTCGAAGAGGAGCGGGGCGTAGTCCTGTCCGTTGGTGCCGACGAACACGCCGGTGCGGCTGCCGCGTACCGTCGCCGGGTCGATGCCGGCGCTCTCGAAAGCCTCCCACGCGGTTTCCAGGAGGAGCCGCTGCTGCGGGTCCATGGCGAGGGCTTCGCGCGGGGATATGCCGAAGAAAGGAGCGTCGAATTCGGCGACGCCGTCGAGGAACCCGCCGTGGGCCGTGGAAGTCGTTCCCTGCTTTCCGGCGCCGTCCGGGTCGTAGAGCGCGTCCAGATCCCAGTTGCGGTCGGCGGGGAGGCCCGAAATGGCGTCCCGGCCTTCGGAGAGCAGCCTCCACAGCTCGTCGGGGCCGCTGACGCCGCCGGGGAAGCGGCAGCTCATCGCTGTGATCGCGATGGGCTCCTGAGCAGCGGCCTCGATGTCCTTCAGACGTTGCTGCGTCTGATGCAGGTCCGCCGAAACCCACTTGAGATAGTCGCGCAGCGTCTCTTCATTCGCCATCAAATGTCACCTGTTCAGGACGTGTGCCGCACCTGCTGGCATACAACGGACCTGTCCGCAGCCGTTTTCTCGATGACGCTATGGGGGCGCTATACGACCAACAACCCCTACCCTCCCCCTACTCGCCCCTACGGGATTGCCTCGAAATGAGGCCGGGGGCGAGTGATCGACAAAGGGGGTGGATAGGGGCTGCCGGTTCAATTAATTACCCTTGACAGGCACTCCTTGTCCATTCATTGGCGGCATTAATTACGCGGGCCGCCTCACCGCATGGGTTCCCGAAGGACGTGAGTGCCCTCATTCCCTGCCGAGTTGCTTCTTGATGAAGGCGAGCATCTCGTCGTCGCTGGCGGCCGCCAGGTGGTCGCCGACGTCGCCCGTGTCGCCGGTGGTGGCGGCGCCGCCGCCCGGCTGGCCGCCGGGGCTCTTCCAGCGGTCGAGTGCCGCTTGGAGGCGTACGGCCACCTTCGTGCGGGTGATCTCGTCGGCGGCCCCGGCCGAACCGGCCGCCGCGAGGCTGCCTTCGAGCCGGTCGAGGTCGCCGAGCAGCAGCGTGGCCGGGTCGGCCGCGTCCGGGGCGAGTTCGGTGCGCAGGCAGTCGGCGAGCGCCGTGGGGGTCGGGTGGTCGAAGACCACGGTGGCGGGCAGGACGAGGCCGGTGAGGGCGTTGACACGGTTGCGCAGTTCGACCGCGGTGAGGGAGTCGAAGCCCAGCTCGCGGAAGGCGCGGGTGGGTTCGACGGCGGCCGCTCCGCTGTAGCCGAGGACGGCGGCGACCTGTTCGCAGACGAGGTCGAGCAGCAGCCGCTCCTGCTCGGGCCGTTGCAGCGAGGCGAGCTTCGCCACCAGGTCCGGTCCCTGTCCGGCGGCCGGTCCGCCGGTGCCGCCGTGGGCGGCCGCGGTGGCCGAGAGCCGCTCCACTTCGGGCAGTTCGACGTACAGCCTGCTCGGGCGTCCGGCGGTGAAGGCGGGCGCGTACTGCTGCCAGTCGATGTCGGCGACCAGGACGGCGGTGCGGTCCTGGGCGAGCAGCCGCTTGAGGGCGGTGATCGCGTGGTCCGGCTCCAGGGGCGGGATCGCGCCGCCGCGCAGCCGCTCCGCGGCGACTCCCTCGGCGGCCATGCCGCTGCCCGCCCACGGGCCCCAGGCCACGGACGTGGCGGTCAGGCCGCGGGCCCGCCGTGCGTGCGCGAGCCCGTCGAGGAAGGCGTTGGCGGCGGCGTAGCTGCCCTGCCCGGCGCCGCCCGCGACTCCGGCGAAGGACGAGAAGAGCACGAACGCCGACAGCTCCAGGCCGGCCGTCAGCTCGTCCAGGTTGCGGGCCGACTCCGCCTTGGCGCGGAACACGGTGTCGAGCCGCTCCGGCGTCATCGCGTCGAGCACGCCGTCGTCCAGGACTCCCGCCGCGTGGAACACCGCGGTCAGCGGCGCCCCCGCGGCGCCGTTCTTCTCGTCGTTCTCGCTGCTGATCCCGTCCAGGAGCCGTGCCAGCGCCTCCCGGTCGGCCGCGTCGCAGGCGGCGACGGTCACGCGGACGCCCAACTCCTCCAGTTCGGTACGGAGTTCGGGCGCGCCCGGCGCGTCGAGGCCGCTCCTGCTCGTGAGGACGAGGTGGTCGGCGCCCTCGCGTGCCAGCCACCGCGCGACGTGCCGGCCGAGGGCGCCGGTGCCGCCGGTGACGAGGACGGTGCCGCGCGGCGCCCACTCCCCGGCCGTGCCGCCGTCGAGCGGTGCCCTGACGACGCGGCGCCCGAAGGCGCCGGATCCGCGCACCGCCACCTGGTCCTCCCCGGCCCACGCGCCGCCGAGGAGGCGGCCGAGCCGGGACACCGCGGCGGTGTCCGCCGCGTCGGGCAGGTCGACGAGGCCGCCCCAGCGCTCCGGGTACTCGAGCGCGGCGACCCGGCCGAGGCCCCACAGTGCCGTGCGGGCGGGTGCGGTCCGCGCGTCGGCGTGGCCCACGGCGACGGCGTCGCGGGTGGCGCACCACAGGGGCGCGCCGACGCCCGCGTCACCGAGGGCCTGGATGAGGGCCAGGGTGAGCGCGGCTTCCGCAGATGCAGATGCGGCGGCGGCGTCCGTGCGTGTGTCGCTGCCCTGCGGCGCGCCTCCGTCGGCGGCCAGGAGCGACAGCACGCCGGTGAGGGCGGCCGCGTCGGCCGGTCCCCCGACCGCCGCGCGCAGGACTGCGGCGACCGCGTCCCGGCCGGTGGCGGACGCGGGCATCTCCACCGTCACCGGGCGCGCGTCGTGCTCGGCCAGCAGCGCGGCGACCGCCGTGCTCCAGGGCGAGTCGGCCCGGCCTTCCGGTACGACGACGAGCCAGTCGCCCGACAGTGTCCCGGCCGTCGTCTCGTTGAGCGGCGTCCAGGACTCGCGGTAGTTCCACCTGTCGATCGTGGAGTTCTCGCGCCGCTGCCTCCGCCAGGCCGTCAGCGCGGGCAGCACCTCGGTGAGCGGGGCGTCGTCCGGCACCTCCAGGGTCTTGGCCAACTCGGCCAGGTCCTCGCTCTCCACGGTCTCCCAGAACCGCGACTCCACCTCGTCGGCCGTCACGGCACCGTCCACGGCCGCCGTGTCCGGGGCCGCCTCCAGCCAGTAGTGCTGGTGCTGGAAGGCGTAGGTGGGCAGGTCCACGCGGCGGCGGGCCCCGGCCGGGGCGTACAGCGGCGTCCAGTCGACCTCGGCCCCGCGCACGTACGCCTTGGCCAGCGCGGTCAGGAACGTGTCGGG
>NZ_AOPZ01000363.1 GCF_000414115.1 Streptomyces aurantiacus JA 4570 | reverse complement strand
TCCGGCGTTTGAGGACGAGCGCGGAGCGCGACAAAGGGCGACACCCCTCGGGGTGTCGCCCTCATTACCGCTCAAGGCCCAGGGGCCAGGCTCAGTACCAGCCGTTGGCCTGCCAGTGGTCCCAAGCGCCACACGGGCTGCCGTAGCGGTCCTTCATGTACTCGTGGCCCCACTTGATCTGGGTCTCGGGGTTGGTCTGCCAGTCGGAGCCCGCGGAGGCCATCTTGGAGCCGGGCAGGGCCTGGACCAGGCCGTAGGCGCCGGAGGAGGCGTTCTTCGCGTTGACGTCCCAGCCGCTCTCGTGGGAGACGATGCGGTCGAAGCACTGGAACTGAGCGTCGTCCGCGATCATCCGCTGCGCCACGGCCTTGGCCGAGTCGGACGTCGCGGCCGCCGGAGCGGCCTGGGCGGGGGCCGCAGCGAAGACCATGCCGGTGGCGGCAGCCGCGACGGCGCCGGTGGCGAGGGCCTTCTTCGGGGAAGCGATGCGGCGGAGGATGGAGACGGACACAGAGGAACCTTCCGGTGGGGAACGGGGCGGTCGCGGGCACACCGTGGTCACGCGGACCGTGGGGGGAATGCCTCGGCGCCGAGGCCCGGATGGGCTCGTCGGCGCCGTGCGACTCATCCAGAGAAACAGGGCTCGGGCGCCGCCGCAATGACCCCTCTTACTAGTGGCACTCGCACCCGGACCGGAGGTCCCTCGTGTGATCTGGCTCTCAATCCCCAGGTCAGCGCGGAGATTGGTGTGTACGCGTCAAGGTGATGGGTCTCCTGCCCCGGGTAGTAGGGGACCAAAGTCCTGTGGGCCGCCTCACGGGCGACCCACCCGTTTCATCACGGAACGCGCAAGACCGCTCACCGCCGCGGGGGCTCGAATGTGACCGGCGTCTCGAACGCGGCCCGCCGGGTGGCCCGGCGCAGCGCCTTCAGCACGGCCGGACCGAGCGTGAGGCTGAGGACCACCGTGACGACGGCCCGCGGCAGGTCCCAGCCGAGCGAGGTGGCCAGGCAGTACGCGATGAAACGGCCGAGGTTCTCGCCCACGGGGTCGCCCGGCACGAAGGAGACGCCGGTGGCGAGCCCGCCGATGTAGGGCCAGCCCTGGAGGTTCATCACGGTGCCGTAGAGGACGGAGGAGACCGCTCCGTACGCCCCGAGGACGTACAGCTCGCGCCGCCCGCGCAGGGTGTCGGGGCCCGGCAGCAGGCCCGCCCCCATGCACACCCACCCCATGGCCAGCATCT
This sequence comes from Streptomyces aurantiacus JA 4570, assembly GCF_000414115.1. Taxonomy (GTDB): domain Bacteria; phylum Actinomycetota; class Actinomycetes; order Streptomycetales; family Streptomycetaceae; genus Streptomyces; species Streptomyces aurantiacus_A. Next base: position 1,257 of record NZ_AOPZ01000363.1, on the reverse strand, counting down.
GGAACGGCATCCAGGGGCCGACCCCGCCGGTGAGCAGCGCGGACGCGAACATCGACACCGAGCCGAGCACGAACCCGAACCCCGGGCCGAGCACCCGCCCGCTCAGCACCATCAGGAAGAACATCGGCTCGATGCCGGCCGTGCCCGCCCCCAGCGGCCGCAGCGCCGCGCCCGCCGCGGCGAGCACCCCGAGCATCGCGATCGCCTTCGCGTCCAGGCCGACGTCGGCGATCGTCGCCACCACCACCCCGAGCAGCAGCGGCAGCAGCGCCGCGAACAGCCACGGCGCGTCCTGCGCGTGCGCGCTCAGCGAGGACTCGCCGCCCGCGAGCAGTGGCCACCCGAACGCGACGGCCCCGACGGCACTCACCAGGGCCAGTGCGGCGATGGACCGACGCCCCAGCCGAACGGGGCGGACCTGGCGGTCGTCGTTCACGGCGTCTCCCCCCGCCCTTCGGCCGCCGTCGCCCGCAGGGCCCGGCGGACCTGCGTCACTGTCAGCCACGGCTGGGGCGCGAGCACCTTGGTGACCTGCGGCGCGAACGACGGGGACGCCACCACGACGTCCGCCGTCGGGCCGTCGGCCACCACCTCGCCCTCGGCGAGGATCACCACCCGGTGGGCCAGCTCGGCGGCCAGTTCCACGTCGTGCGTGGCCAGCACGATCGCGTGGCCCTCGGCCGCGAGCCCGCGCAGGATCGTGACCAGGCGGGCCTTGGCCGCGTAGTCCAGGCCGCGGGTCGGCTCGTCGAGCAGGAGCAGGGGCGGGCGGGCGGCCAGGACGATCGCGAGGGCGAGGGCGAGGCGCTGGCCCTCGGACAGGTCGCGGGGGTGCGTGTCGTCCGCGATGCCGGGCAGCAGCTCGGCGACCAGGTCCCGGCAGGTCCCCGGCGCCGCGTCCGCGTCACCGTCGGCGGCCGCGCACTCCGCCGCCACCGTGTCCGCGTACAGCAGATCGCGCGGCTCCTGCGGTACGAGGCCGACGTGCCGGATCAGTTCGCGCGGCGCCATCCGGTGCGGCACCGCACCGCCGACCCGCACCGTCCCCGAGGCCGGCGCGAGCAGCCCGACCAGCGTGGACAGCAGCGTCGACTTGCCCGCGCCGTTGCGGCCCATCAGCGCGACGGTCTCCCCGGCGCGGACGCCGAAGTCGACCCGGCGCAGTGCCTCGACCCGGCCCCGCAGTACGGCGAGCCCGGTGACCTGGGCGGCGACGCGGGCGCCGTCCTGCGCGGCGGGCGCACCGGCCGGTGCGCC
>NZ_AOPZ01000362.1 GCF_000414115.1 Streptomyces aurantiacus JA 4570 | reverse complement strand
GCCCTTGCCGCTCGTCGTCATGAGATCCGTGCGACGCCGCCCCAGCCCGCGCGCACGGTGAGCCGGCCGGTGGTCGCCTCGGGCCGCCAGTTGGGCCAGGACACATAGCCGGGCTCGACGAGCTCCAGGCCCTCGAAGAAGGCCACCGTCTGCTCCGGCTCCCGGAAGATGTAGGGAATCGCGCCGGAGTTGTTGTACGCCTCCTGCACCTCCCGGTGCTTGTCGTCCGCGGCGGTGGAGTGGCTCAGGGACACATAGCTGCCAGAGGGCAGCCGGTCCACCAGGCGGCGTACGAGCGACAGCGCCTCGTCCCAGTCCACGATGTGGCCGAGGACGTCATTGATCACCAGGGCGACGGGCCGGGTCAGGTCCAGGGTCTTGGCCGCGCCCTCCAGGACGGCGTCCGTGTCGCGCATGTCCGCCAGGACGTAGTCCATGGCGCCCTCGGGTGTGCTCTTGCGCATCGCGTGGACGTGCAGCAGGACGAGCGGGTCGTGGTCGACGTACACCACCCGGCACTCGGGGGCGATGCGCTGGGCCACCTCGTGGGTGTTGTTGGCCGTCGGCAGGCCGGCGCCCACGTCGAGGAACTGCCTGATCCCGGCCTCCCGGGCCAGCCAGGTCACCGTACGGATCAGGAAGCCCCGGGACTCCTGGGCCATCGGCTCGATCAGCGGGTACTTGTCGCGGTAGGCGTCACCCGCGGCCTGGTCGGCGGGGAACCAGTCCTTGCCGCCCAGCCAGTAGTTCCAGACGCGCGCGCTGTGGGCGACGGAGGTGTCTATCTGCTGGGGATTGGTCGGCTCGGTCAAGGCAATGCCTCTTTCGACTTGTCGGGGTGGAGGGCGATGGCGCAGGAGTAGTCGAGGAGCAGGCGGTAGTCGGTCACGGTCGCGGAGACGTCCCAGACGTCGGCGCTCCCGGCCGGGCCGCCCTCACGGACCACCCGGTCGGGGATCTCCGGCGCCTCGACCCGGTAGACGGTGATCGCGGGGGTGCCGGTCAGGGCGTGCGGCGGCCCGTCCAGCGGATGGATCTGCAAGGTCACGTCGGGCCCGTCGACGGCGGCGTGCAGGGCGGCCATCTGCTCGGCCATGACGTCGTCACCGCCTACGCGGGTGTGCAGAGCCGTCGCCGACATCACGGCCCAGATGCGTGTCTGCTGTGCGTGCAACCGTTCTTGACGCTTCATCAGCAGCTCGGTCCGCGCGTCCTTGTCGGCGGGGGACAGATCCGGGCGCAGGGCGTCGTCGACGGCGCGGGCGTAGGCCCGGGTGCGCAACAGGGCGGGGACGAGGGCCGGTTCCCAGGCGCGGATCATGCTGGCCGCGGACTCCACGCTCATCAGGTCGAGTTGCCACGGGTCCATGGCGGCACGCCACGGATGCCACCAGCCGGGGAGGTTCGCCGTCGCCAGCTTGCCGAGGAATTCGTCGATCTCCGCGACGGGCGACCCGTACGCCCGCAGCAGCGCCCGGACCTGACCCTCGTCCAGGGACGTCTGGGCCTGCTCGATCCGGCGGACGGTGACCGGGTGGGCGCCGAGCGCGTCGGCCGCGTGCTGACGCGTCAGCCCCGCCGCCTCGCGCAGGGTTTTCAGCCGGGTGGCCAGAACGAGGTGCGCGAGGGTCGGGCCTGACCTTTCGCGGGCCACGAACTCTCCTTCCGGCACTCACCTCAACTTGCGGACAGTGCACACCTTGTCGCTTGCAATCTCTGTTCGCAACCCTTTGAGTGTGTCGAGAGACATCACCAACGCCTCTGGCAGAAGCGGGAGATGACGTGCTGACACTGGGCGCGCTGGTCGGCAGGGACGAGCTCGAGCTCGCCTTCGCCGGAGGGATCGACGCCGCCCGGTACGAGTCGGCAGGGGTGACCGGACTGACGACCCTGACCCTTCCGCAGCTCATGGAGGGCGAGCCCCAGCGACGCCTCGAACCCGGATCCCTGGTCCTGGTCACGGGACTGCCGTTCCGGCTCCGGGGGCACGCGGCGGTCGCGCTGGAGACGCTCGTGGAGCAGCTGGCGCTGGACAAGTGCGCCGGCCTCGTGGTGAACGCGACGCCCGGCGCCCATCAGCCCTTCCCGCAGGCGATACGCGAGCTGTCCTCCGTACTCGCCATCCCCCTGCTGGTCACCACCGCACCGCTGCGGGAGTGGGTCACGGCGCGGCACCGCTTCCAGGAGAACCGGCTGGCCGGTGCCGAGCGCCGGGCCGCTCAACTCGCCACGCTCGTCCAGCAGATGCCCGCCCAGCTCGCCGACCCCAGAGCGATGCAGCGCATCGCGGACTGGCTCGCGCGCGCCCTGCACGTGCAGGTCCTCGTGAGCGAACCGCAGCGCGTCCTCGCGGCCTCGCCGGCCACCGCGGCCGAGACCCTGGCACCGGCGATCATTCACCGGTCCGTCGGCGCGGCGACGCCCGAGCGGGCCGGCGGACCGCACACCCGGCTCATCACCCTCGCCCCGGCCCACGGCGCGGACACGGTGCTGGCCGTGGCCCGCGCCTCGGCGCCGTTCGACGACACCGAGGTCCGCCTCCTGGGCCAGGCCGCCAAGCTCCTCGGCCTCCTGGACCAGGCGCGCAGGGAGTACCGCGCGGCCGCCGACGCCTCGCGTGCGGCCCGGCGAGCCGCGGTGGAACTGCTCCTGGACGCCGAGGTCGACAAGGCGCGCCGGGTCATGGCCCCGCAGGCCCCCGGTCTCCTGGAGCCGGAAACGGCCCGCGTCTTCGTCATCGAGACCGCGCGCACCCACCGGGACGCCGCCGTGCGCCGGTGCGAGGCCGTCACGGCGGGCCGCGCCCTGGTGATCGCGGATCCGCGGGAGGAGCGCCGGGTGCTGGTCGTCCAGCCGATCCAGGAGCCCGCCCGGGGCGCCCGGGTCGGCGGCCGCGCAGCCACCGCATCCACCGCATCCCTCCTGGGCGGTGCGGGCAGTTCCGGCGGCATCGGTGGCATCGGCGGCACAGGCGAACTCGCCGGTGCGTCCGGCGGGCCCGGCTGGGCCGAGCTGCCCGGCGCTTCCGGCTCGGGCGAGCTGCCCGGCGTGTCCGGAGTACACGGCACGGCCGAGCTGCCCGGCACAGCCGAACTCCCCGGCGCGTCCGGAGTTCCCGCCGAACTCGCCCGGCTGGTCGCAGCCTTGGGGGCCGATGCCTCCCTGAGCGGCAGCGGCGTCTACTCCATGTCGATGCTCGCCGAGGCGCTCAAAGAGGCCGTCGCCGCCCAGCGGTTCGCCCTCCACCAGTCCGACGCGGTCGCGCTGTCCGCGCACCACACCGATCTGGTCGGCCTGCTCCCGCCGCGCGAAGCACAGCGCTGGGCCAGGCATCTCCTCGACCCGCTGATGCGGCACGAGACCCAGTGGGAGCAGATGCGCGAGACGCTGGCCAGCGCCCTCGCCCACCCCTACACCGTCGCCGCACGCCGTCTGCGCCTGCACCGCAACACCGTCACGCGGCGCGTGACCCGGGCGGCGGAGGCGCTGAACGTGGACTTCGGCACCGTCGCCGACCGCATCGCCGTCGGCCTGGCACTGGAGCTGGTCACGAGGCGGGAACGCCCCGCGGGTGCCGCCGAGCCCGGCGCGACGCCCCCGACCCTCGCCTCACTGCTGGCCGCGCCCCAGGTCCTCGCCTGGGCGGACACCCTGCTGCACACCGCCCGCGGCGACCGCAGGGACCTGCTGACCACCGCCACGGTCTGGCTGACCCACGACGCCCACATCGAACCGGCCGCACGCGCCCTGGGCCTCTCGGAAGCGACCGTGCGCTCCCACCTGCGCGCGCTGGAGCGGCACACGGCACGGGACTTCAGCTCCCTCGGCGGCCTGCGCGACCTGCAGTTCGCCCTGCACGTCGTGACCGGTGAGCTCGACGTCGCGGACAGCCGCGGCGTCCTGTGCCCGGCGACCTGACCCGCGGTCGCTGAGCCGGAACTGTCGGATCACTCCTGGCCGGGCAGCGGCACCGGCAGCGGGCGCAGCGGCACCGGTGTCGACACCACGATCGACGTGCTCGTCCGCCCGAAGAGCAGGAATGTGTCGAGGACTTCCTCCAGGCCCTCGATCGACGGCGCGTGGACCTTGAGGTGGAAGCAGTCTTCGCCGGTGATCCGGTGGCACTCGACCACCTGTGGGGTGTTGAGTGCGGCCTTGGCGACGTTCGGCAGCTGGCCCGGCCCCGGACTGATGCGGACCAGCGCGGTCACCGGCATGCCGAGCGCGGCGGGGTCCACGTTCATCCGGTAGCCGGTGATGACGCCGAGCCGCTCCAGGCGCTGGACCCGTTCGGTGACGGCGGGAGCGGACATCCCCACGCGGCGGGCCAGCTCCGACATCGACAGGCGCGGGTCGTCGTGGAGTTCGGAGAGAAGACGCACATTGACCGCGTCGAGGAGCCTGACTTGCTCACTGTAGGTCTTCTGACCGTTCGACCTTGATTCTCCAGGCATCCGGCTCCCCCCGCTTTCAAACAGACATTCAATTCGGCTGCTGTGGCCTGCAAGATACCCCGCATGACCCGCACAGCGACGATCCCGGTCCCGGCACCGGCCTACTTCGGGGTCAGCGCGGTCTTCCATTACCTGGGCCCGGCGCTGGCCGTGCTGCTGTTCGCCCACATGGACGTGATCGGCGTCGCCTGGCTCAGGATCGCCGGTGCGGCCGTCGTCTTCGCGGTCTGGCGCAGGCCGTGGCGGCTGAGGGGGCAGCTCACGCGGGGGCAGTCGTGGGACCTGGTCTTGCTCGGTCTGGTCCTGGCCACGATGAACACGGTGTTCTACCTGGCCGTGGCGCGGCTCCCGCTGTCCACGGTGGCCGCGATCGAGTTCCTCGGGGTGATCGGGCTGGCCGCCGTCGGCGCCCGCACGCGACGCAACATGCTCGCGCTGTGCCTCGCCGTCGGCGGCGTGCTCGTCCTCACCGACATCCGGCTCGCCGGGGAGCCGCTGGGGTTCGTCTTCGCGTTCACGAACTCCGCGTTGTTCGTGCTGTACGTGGTCCTCGGTCACCGCGCCGCCAACGCAGGGACGCGTCGGCAACCGGGCGGGATCGACCGGCTCGGCGCGGCCATGCTGATCGCGGCTCTCGTCGCGACACCCGCGGGGATCGGCCAGGCATGGCCGGCGTTCACCCACCCCGTCTGGCTGCTTGCCGGAGTCGGCGTCGGCGTCTGCTCCTCGGTCATTCCGTACGTGGCCGACCAGCTGGCCATGGCCCGGCTGCGGCGCGCCACGTTCGCGCTCATGCTCACCATCCTGCCGGCGACCGCCACCGCCGTCGGCCTGGTCGTGCTCGCCCAGCGTCCCACCGTCTCGGACCTGGTGGGCATCGCGCTGGTCGCCGCCGGAACAGCAGCCCATCAGCAAAGAACCCCACCAGCGAAAACACACTGAAATCGGCAGAAGGACACGGAATGAAATACACCAGGCTCGGCTCGACAGGGCTGAAGGTCTCGCGGGTCTGTCTCGGCATGATGAGCTACGGCGATCCCGCCCAATGGGCGTGGTTCCAGGACGAGGAGGCGGCCGAGCCCTTCGTGCGACGGGCGGCGGAGGCCGGGGTGACGTTCTTCGACACCGCGGACATGTACTCGCGCGGAGTGAGCGAGGAGATCACCGGGCGGCTGCTCGACAAGGTCTTTCCCCGCCGTGACGACTACGTGCTCGCCACGAAGGTCTACTTCCCGATGGGCTCCGGGCCCAACGACGGCGGCCTGTCGCGCAAGCACGTCCTGTCCGGCATCGACGCGTCGCTGCGGCGCCTGGGGGTCGACCACGTCGATCTGTACCAGATCCACCGGTGGGATCACGAAACGCCGATCGAGGAGACGATGGAGGCCCTGCACGACGTGGTGCGTTCGGGCAAGGCGCGCTACATCGGCGCCTCCAGCATGTTCGCCTGGCAGTTCGCCAAGGCCCAGCACGTCGCGGAGACACACGGCTGGACGAAGTTCGTGTCGATGCAGAACCACTACAACCTGGCCTACCGCGAGGAGGAGCGCGAGATGATCCCGCTCTGCCTCGACCAGGGAGTGGGCTGCGTCCCCTGGAGCCCGCTGGCGCGCGGGCTGCTCACCGGTTCCCGCGAACGCGGTGGCGCACAGCGCACGATCCGCGCGGGCAGCGACCAACTCGCCGGGAAGCTGTACGGGGACGCCGACTTCGACGTGGTCGACGCGGTGCGCGAGGTCGCCGGTGAGCGGGGGCTGCCGCCCGCACAGATCGCCCTGGCCTGGCTCCTCAGTAAGCCCGCGGTCAGCGCGCCGATCGTGGGCGCGACCAAGCTGAAGCATCTGGACGACGCCATCGCGGCGGTGGAAGTGTCCCTGAGCGAGGAGGAGATCGCCCGCCTGGAGGCCCCGTACCGGCCCCATCCGGTCCTCGGCCACTCGTGACGTGGTGTCGACCGCCCGGACGTGGTGACGCCACCGGGCGCGGCGTCGGCGCGCCTCCAAGCCGGGCCACGGCCGTTGGCGAAGTGCGACAGGACCATATCCACGAGCGCGTCGACGTCGGCATCGGCCATCGGTCGGCCGGTCATCCCCATCCGGTGGAGCAGGACACCGAGCACGACGTCGATGAAGAACAGAACCCGGTCACGGTGGACCGCTCCGAGGTGGTGATCATCGCCGTACGCGCCGTGGACCGGCACGAAGCACTCGCCGGCCTGAGGGTGCCCGACGACAAGATCGTGGTGAACGTGATGTCCGGCGTCGCCAACGACGACCTGCGCCGGACACTCGCCACCGACGCCCCGTTGGTGCGGGCCATCCCCCCCGCCCTCCGTACGTGAACGCCGCTCCGTCACGGTGACGTTTCCGTCCCACCCGGTGGTGGACGCGCTCTTCGAGCGGCTGGGCGGGGCGCAGCCGGTCGCGGACGAGGCGGCGTTCGACGTCTTCTCCGCGCTGACGGGGACGCTGACCACCCACTACTCGTATCTCGCCACGCTCACGTCGTGGGCTGCTCGCCGCCGACCACGAGACCCCGAAGGGGAACAACGAACGCATCCGCACCACATGGTTCGGCCCGGCCAACTCCGCAGCCCTCGGCCAGGCCCTCGATGACCTCCTGGCCGACCTGAAGCAGCCCCGGTCGAGCCGGGACCGCTCGGCGGTCGGGGCCGACGATAAATCTGAGGCGCCGGAAGCCCCGACTGAGTACGGTGTACGCTATTCACCCGGACGGCCGTGCGACCCGTCCCGCGACCCGTACAAGGAGCCCCTGTGAAGGTCACCCCTGCCGACAGCCACACCCTGATCCAGGTCCGCGGAGCACGCGAGAACAACCTCAAGGACGTCTCCCTCGACCTGCCCAAGCGGCGGCTGACCGTGTTCACCGGAGTCTCCGGCTCCGGCAAGTCCTCGCTCGTGTTCGGCACCATCGCCGCCGAGTCGCAGCGCCTGATCAACGAGACTTACACCGCCTTCGTCCAGTCGTTCATGCCGAACGTGGGCCGCCCCGACGTCGACGAGCTGCGCAACCTCAGCGCCGCGATCGTCGTCGACCAGGAGCGGATGGGCGCCAACTCCCGCTCCACGGTGGGCACCGCCACGGACGCGTACACGATGCTGCGCATCATCTTCAGCCGCCTCGGCGTACCGCACATCGGCACCTCCGGCGCCTTCAGCTTCAACCTGCCCGAAGGCATGTGCCCGGAGTGCGAGGGTACCGGCGAGGTCTCCACCGTCGACGTCGACCAGCTCCTCGACCGTGAACTCTCCCTCAACGAGGGCGCCTTGACCCTGCCGTACTACGCGGTGGACTCCTGGGGCTGGCAGATCATGGTCAACTCCGGCTTCTACGACCCCGACAAGAAGCTCAAGGACTTCACCGAGCAGGAGTGGGCGGACCTGCTGCACAAGGGCCCGGTCAAGGTGAAGGTCGGCTCCAACGGCTTCACGTACGAAGGTCTGATCAGCAAGATGCAGCGGACCTGGCTCGCCAAGGACCGCGACGGACTCCAGTCGCACATCCGGGCGTTCGTGGACCGCGCCGTGGTCTTCGCGCGGTGCCCGCTGTGCGAGGGCACCCGCCTCACCCAGGAGGCGCTCTCGTCGAGGATCAACGGCGTGAACATCGCCGAGTGCTCCGCGATGCAGATCGACGACCTCGCCGACTTCATCCGCTCCATCGAGGACGCCGGCACCGCCCCGCTGCTCGCCAACCTGCTCGACCTGCTCGACTCGCTCACCGAGATAGGACTCGGCTATCTCAGTCTGGACCGCTCCTCGGGCACCCTCTCCGGCGGCGAGGCGCAGCGCGTGAAGATGGTCCGCCACCTCGGCTCCAGCATCACGGACGTCACGTACGTCTTCGACGAGCCGACGATCGGCCTGCACCCGCACGACATCCAGCGCATGAACGACCTGCTCCTGCGGCTGCGCGACAAGGGCAACACGGTGCTCGTGGTCGAGCACAAGCCGGAGGTCGTCGCGATCGCCGACCACGTCGTGGACCTCGGCCCCGGCGCGGGCGCGGCGGGCGGCGAGATCTGCTTCACCGGTGATGTGGCGGGCCTGCGCGCCTCCGGCACTCTCACCGGCCGCCACCTCGGCCACCGTGCCCGGCTGCGCGACACCGTCCGCACCCCCAAGGGCCATCTGCCCATCAAGGGCGCCGACGCGCACAACCTCAAGGACGTCTCGGTCGACGTGCCGCTCGGCGTCCTCGCCGTGGTCACCGGTGTGGCCGGCTCCGGCAAGAGCTCGCTGATCCACGGCTATCTGTCCGGGCGGGACGGCGTGGTCGTCGCCGACCAGTCCCCGATCCGCGGCTCGCGCCGCTCGAACCCCGCGACGTACACGAACCTGCTCGGCCCGATCCGCAATGCCTTCGCCAAGGAGAACGGCGTCAAGGCGGCCCTGTTCAGCGCCAACTCGGAAGGTGCCTGCCCCAAGTGCAACGGCCTCGGGCTGCTCTACACCGACCTGGCGATGATGCAGGGCGTCGCCTCGGTCTGTGAGCAGTGCGAGGGCAAACGCTTCACTCCGGAGGTGCTCACGTACCGCCTGCGCGGCAGGAACATCAGCGAGGTCCTCGGCATGTCGGTCGCCGAGGCGTACGACTTCTTCCCCTCCGGCCAGCCGCATACCATCCTCGGCCGCCTCTCCGACGTGGGCCTCGGCTATCTGCGCCTCGGCCAGCCGCTCAACACCCTGTCCGGCGGCGAGCGGCAGCGCCTGAAGCTGGCGATCCACATGGCCGAGAAGTCCTCCACGTACGTCCTCGACGAGCCCACCACCGGCCTCCACCTGGCCGACGTCGACAAGCTCCTCGCCCTCCTGGACCGCCTTGTCGACGACGGCAACTCGGTCGTCGTCATCGAGCACCACCAGGCCGTCATGGCCCACGCCGACTGGATCATCGACCTGGGCCCGGGCGGCGGCCACGACGGCGGCGAGATCGTCTTCACCGGAACTCCGGCCGAACTGGTCGCGAAGGGCGAGACATTGACGGCTCGTCATCTGCGGGAGTACGTCGGGTCGTAAGCGCCCGCGCGCCCGCGGGGGAGGGCGTGGGGCGGTGGCCTTGATGAGCGCTTCTTGCCCGGACTATGAGCAAACGATGACAGCGGGCGGTCGGGCGCTCGGAGGCTGTTGTGCTGGGGGCATGAACAACAAGCACACGTCCCGTTCCCGTTCTCCTCGCCGCCCGGCCCGCCACGCCCTCGGCGCGGCCACCGCGGCAGCCGCGCTCGGCCTCGCCCTGGCCGGATGCGGCGAGCAGGGCTCCGGCACCAAGGACGAGGGAAAGAGCAAGACGACGAGCACCGGCACGAAGGTGCTCTGGCTGGGCGACTCCATCGCGGGCGCCGAGGCTCCCGCCCTGGGCGCGGCCCTGAAGGCCGGCGGCGTGGAGTTCAAGGACTCCTCGTCGGACGGTGGCGGCACCGTCGTCGACAGCGGCGAGAAGATCACGCGGATGATCTCCGGCGACACCTGGAAGCAACTGACCAAGGACATCGACGCGTTCCGCCCCACCGTGGTCGCCTACCAAGTCACGACGTACGACTGGGGAAGCAAGGACCAGCAGCGGGCCGCCTACGAGAAGGTCGTCGACACGGCCGAGCGCGCCGGGGCCAAGGTGGTGTTCGTGCCGTCGCCGCCCATCAAGATCGACGGGTTCTACAAGCAGCACGAGGCGCAGATGCGCACCGCTCCCGGGGTGGCCGCGGAAGTCGCCGGCAAGAGCGGCGGCGCGGCGGCGTTCTTCGACGCCTCCCAGGTGTGGGGCACCGACGCCTCGGCGGGCAAGGCGCAGCGCGCCCCGGACGGGATCCACAACTGCCAGCAGGGGGCGGCCGCCTTCGCCAAGTGGTTCACCGGGAAACTCGGCGAGCAGGAGCGCTTCGAGCCGGCGTCGGTGGACACCTGGGCGCAGAAGTCCTGGACCGGCGACGAGCGCTACAGCAAGCTCCGCTGTGCCGCGTGAGGGAACGGCCGACTCCATGCCTGCGCGTCTTCCGGCGCCCACGAGCACGACCACGTCCACGTCCGCACCCGCGCCTGCGCGCGGTCGCACGGCGCCCGCCCGGCACCGTGCGACGCGCCCCGGCGGGACGGGCCGGGCCCACGTGGCCGCCCTCGACGGGCTGCGCGGGTTCGCGGTCGCGGCCGTGCTGCTCTTCCACGCCGGGCATCTGTCCGGCGGGTTTCTCGGCGTCGACCTGTTCTTCGTGCTCTCCGGATTCCTGATCACCGGGCTGCTGCTCGGCGAGGGGGGCGGACGCGGCCGGATCGCCCTGGCCGCGTTCTGGAGCCGCCGTGCCCGTCGCCTGCTGCCCGCTCTCGTGTGTGTGGCGGTCGTGACCGTGGTGGGCACGTGGGCGTGGGGGAGCGCGGACCAACTGCGCTTCGCGCTCGACGACCTGCCCTGGGTCGGGGCGCAGGCGGTCAACTGGCACTACATCACCGAGCAGATCGGCTACTGGAACGCCTCCGACACCCGCGTCTTCGCCCACCTGTGGAGCATCGGCGTGGAGTGGCAGTTCTACCTGGCCTGGCCGCTTGTGGTGGCGGTGGCCGCCCGGGGGCGGCGCGGTGAGCGGATCGTGGCCGCGCTCGCCGGGGCGGGTGCCCTGGTCTCCCTCGTCCTGACCGTCGAGCTCGGTGCCGCGGTGGACACCACCCGCGCCTACGAGGGCACCGACACCCGTGCCGCCGCCCTGCTGCTCGGGGCGCTCGTGGCCACCGCGCCGGTACGGAACCTCGCACGCCGGGTGCCGCGCCGCGCGGCCGACCTGGTTTGCCTGGCCCTGGCGTGCGGGCTCGCGGTGGCGTGGGCGATGACCGAGGGCGAGAAGGCGCCCCTGCTCTTCCAGGGCGGGCTCTTCCTCCACTCGGTGACCGCGGCCGTGCTGATCGTCCTGATGGCCCAGGTGCCCGGCACCCGGGCGGCACGGATCGCGGGCAGCCGCCTGCCGCGCGGCCTGGGACAGCTGTCGTACAGCCTGTATCTGTGGCACTGGCCCGTGTACCTGCTGCTGTTGCCACGGCTTTCGACGCTCGGGGACCGGGGCGCGACCGCCGTCGCGATCGGGGTCTCGGTGGTGGCCGCCGCGGTGACGCGGCGGTACGTCGAGGATCCGGTGCGGTTCCGGGCGGGGTGGGCGCGTGGCAGGCGCGGCTTGCTCGCGATGACCGCGGTGGCCGTCGCGGGAGCCGTCCTGTGGGCGGCGGTGCCCGAGCCGGTGTCGGGGGCGGGCACGGTGGACGTGGACCAGTTGAGGTGAACCCCGGACCGCCCCGCGACAAGCGGCGCGCCCCACGCCTCCCGCCCGCCCGTAAAGTGGGCGATCCACCCGATAGCTCACGTAATGCCGGAACAACACGCTCACTGTGAAAGGGCCCGTACATGCCCCGTGTCCTGCTGATCGAGGACGATCCGGCCGTGCGCCGCGGTGTCGTCCTGGGCCTGTCCCGCAACGGACACGAGACCGAGGCGGTCGGCACCGGCGAGGACGGCCTGGAGGCCCTGGTCGCCTTCAAGCCCGACCTCGTGCTCCTCGACCTGATGCTCCCCGGCATGAACGGCCTGGAGGTATGCCGCCGCGTCCGCGGGACCAGCCGGGTTCCGATCGTGATCCTGTCCGCGCGCGGCGACGACATCGACGTCGTGGTCGGCCTCGAGGCGGGCGCCGACGACTACGTGGTCAAACCCGCCGGCGCCGCGGTCATCGAGGCCCGGATGCGCGCGGTGCTGCGCCGCGTCGCCCCCGCCCAGGCCGACACCGGCCCGGGCACCGGGCCGACCCGGATCGGCGATCTCGAGATCGACCGCGACGCGCTGATCGTCCGCAAGAACGGCGAAGAACTCCCGCTCGCCCCCTCCGAGTTGAAGCTGCTGCTCTTTCTCAGCGCCGCCCCGGAGCGGACCTTCAGCCGCCAGCAGCTGCTCGAGGACGTCTGGGAGCACAGCTACTACGGGGACGCCCGCCTGGTCGACGCCTGCGTGATGCGCCTGCGCTCCAAGATCGAGGAGGACCCGCGCCACCCCGTGTACGTCCAGACGGTGCGCGGCTTCGGCTACCGCTTCGGCCCCCTGCCCGCATGAGAATCGCACCGCCCCGCGGCCTGCGCCCGCGCCTGGTCGTCGCCTTCGTCCTGGTCGCCGCGCTCAGCGCGCTGATCACCGCCGCGCTCACCTTCCGGCAGGCCCGCAGCGCGATCCTGGACCGCACCCAGAACAGCGCCGTCCACGATCTGCGCCTCCAGATCGACTCGCTCGCCCCCAACCTGCCGGACGACCCCACCGACACGGACCTGCGCACCTTCGCGCGCCAGCTGGACCGCGCCTCGGGCTCGCGCGGCTGGCACACGGCCGTCGCCCGCGACGGCGGTCCGCTCATCGGCACCGCGAACGACGTCAGCGGCGCCCTGCGCGACGCGACCGAGAGCGGTGACACCACCTTCTACGAGCGCGAGGAGCACGCCGACGGGCCCCGACTGCTCATCGGCATGCCGATCAGCTACACCGACCGGCGCGGGAAAGCGGAGAAACCGTCGGGCCTCGTCGCCTACGCCGTGCTGTCGCTGGACGGCGAACGGGCCGACATCTCCGCTCTGATCACCGCGGCCTGGGCGGGCGCCGTCCCGGCGCTCGCCTTCGCCGCCGTGCCCGCCCTGTTCGCGGCCCGCCGGGTGCTGCGTCCCGTACGCCAGCTGCGTACGGCCGCCGAGAAGATCACCTCGGGCGCCCTGGACACGCGCCTGGACGTCGTCGGCAAGGACGAACTCGCCGCCCTGACCGGCACGTTCAACACCATGGCGGCCGGCCTTGAGCGGGACGACGCCGAGCTGCGGCGCATGGAGGCCAACGCGCGCCGGTTCGCCGCGGACGTCTCGCACGAACTGCGGACCCCGCTCGCCGCGATGGCCGCCGTCACCGACGCCCTCGACGAGGACGCCCGCTCCGGGACGCTGCCTCCGGACACCGCCGACGCGGTCCTCCTCATCAGCGGCGAGACCCGCAAGCTGACCGGCATGGTCGAGGACCTCATGGAGATCTCCCGCTTCGACGCGGGTGCGGCGGTGCTGCACCTGGACGACGTGAGTCTGCGCACCGTCGTCCACAAGACGCTTCACCTGCGCGGGTGGCGCGAGCCGGACGAGGTGATCACCGAGCTGCCCGAGGAGGATCTGCGCCTGCGCGTCGACGCGCGGCGCGTCGACGTCGTCCTCGCCAACCTGATCGGCAACGCGCTGCGGCACGGCGCCGCTCCCGTCACCGTCCGGGCCACGGCCACGCGGGAGTCCCTCGTCATCGAAGTCGCCGACGAGGGCCCGGGCATCCCCGACCACGTCCTGCCTCATGTCTTCGACCGCTTCTACAAGGCGGACGCGGCACGGGCCCGCTCCGAGGGCAGCGGCCTCGGACTCGCCATCGCGATGGAGAACGTACGACTGCACGACGGCACCCTCACGGTCGCCAACGTCCCGGACGGCGGTGCGGTGTTCACCCTCACGCTCCCGCGCACGCCACGGCAGGAGGACCAGTCATGAAGCGCCAACGCGCCTGGTTCGTAGCCGTGTTGGTGGTGCCGGCCGTGCTGTCGGCAGGCTGCGGCATCGGCTCCACCGGCCCGGTCCGCGCCGGCGGCCCGGCGTCCGGCCTCCGCGAACCGGGATCCGCGAACCACTACGCCCAGCTGTACTTCGTCAGCCCACAAGGTGTCCAGGCCGTCACCCGCGAGGTCGACACCCCCGCGACCCCGCAACAGGCCCTCGATCTGCTCCTCAAGGGCCCCGACGCCGCCGAACGAGCCCGCGGCCTGATCACCGAGGTGCCTCCGATCCACGGGCGGCTGATCGCGCGGGCCGCCGACGGCGCCGTGGATCTGCACCTCCCGGTGCCGGTGTCGCACATGAGCGGCGGCGGCCTCGGACTCAGCCAGATCATCTGCACCGCGGCCAACGCCCGGGTGGCCGACGGGAAACAACCCCCCGACGTGGACGTACGGGTCTACGAAGAGGGCTACGACACGCCCTGGACCGTACGCTGCAACGCGGCGGGCAACGTCATCCCGGTGCCGGAACCCGCGCCGAGCGAGCGGACCGCGAGGTAGCGGCGAACGCGCCTGCCGGTGCGGACCGGCCCCGCGAGCCGCACATCCACACCCTGGTCGCCCGCCCGGCAAGAACGCGCCATTCATGTCAGTGGCTGACATGTACAGCCGTGCGGGCGGGCGCGGCTCCGGCGAGGTCATGGGGCGAGGCGGCCTGCGGGCGGGCGTCGCGAACGGACCGTCAAGTGCCGTGAACCGGCCATCAGTTCACACTCGGGGCCGACCGTGGCGAAGTTGGCCGAACCGGGCATGGCCCGGGTAGGTGCATAGGGCATGAAGTGGGGGTCGGAACACCGCAAGACTCGTACCGAGCACCGCGGAGGCCCCCATGGCCCAAGCCACTCCCTTCCCCCAGGACCGCACCTGCCCCTATCACCCGCCCACCGGATACCGGCCGTTGAGTGAGCAAGGCCCGCTCAACCGCGTCACCCTCTACGACGACACCGAAGCCTGGCTCGTCACCGGGCACGCCGAAGCCCAGGCCCTGCTCACCGACCCCCGGCTCTCCGCCGACCGGCAGAACCCGGCCTTCCCGCTGATCGCCCGGCGCTTCGAGCTCTCCCGCCGGGAACCGATCGCGCTGCTCGGCGTCGACGACCCGCTGCACAACAAGCAGCGCCGCACCCTGATCCCCACGTTCGGGGTGAAGCGAGTCGCCGCCATGCGGCCCCGCATCCAGCGCGTCGTCGACGAACTCCTGGACGCCGTGGTCGCCCAAGGGCCGCCCGTCGAACTGGTCGCCGCCTTCGCCCTGCCCGTACCGTCCATCGTGATCTGCGAACTGCTCGGTGTACCGTACGCCGACCACGACTTCTTCGAAGACGCCTCGCGCCGGATCCTGCGCAGCGCCACGGCCCAGGAGTCGGACGCGGGCCGACTGGAACTCATGGACTACCTGGGCGACTTGGTCGACCGGAAGGCCAAGGCGGCCCACGGTGATCCGGCCGGCGCCCGGGCGGCGGCCCCCGCGGCCGACGCCACCCCCGAGGGCGTACTCGACGAGCTGGTCCGCGACCGGCTGAGCGACGGCACCCTGGACCGTGAAGAGCTCGTACGCCTCGCCCTCATCCTGCTCGTCGCCGGGCACGAGACCACCGCCAACATGATCTCGCTCGGCACCTTCACGCTGCTCGAACACCCCGACCAGCTCGGTGCCCTGCGCGCCGACCCGGAGCTGACACGCGACGCCGTCGAGGAACTGCTGCGCTACCTGTCGATCGCCGACGGCCTCGTGCGCGTCGCGACCGAGGACATCGAAGTGGCCGGGCAGACGATCCGCGCCGACGACGGCGTGATCCTCTCCTCCGCCACCGTCAACCGCGACGCCACCGTCTATTCCGACGCGGACGACCTCGACGTGCGGCGCAACGCCCGGCACCATCTCGCCTTCGGCTTCGGCATCCACCAGTGCCTCGGGCAGAACCTCGCCCGCGCCGAGCTGGAGATCGCCCTGCACTCGCTGCTGACCCGCCTTCCCGACCTGCGGCTCGCCGTACCCGCGCACGAGCTCCGCATGAAGCCGGGCGACACCATCCAGGGGCTGGTCGAACTGCCCGTCACCTGGGGGCGCGGCTAATGCGCGTCACCATCGACACCGACGTGTGCATCGGCGCCGGCCAGTGCGTCCTGACGGCGCCCGAGGTCTTCACGCAGGACGACGACGGCTTCAGCGCGTTGCTGCCCGGGTGCGAGGACGGGACGGGGGACCCCATGGTCAGGGAGGCGGCACGGGCCTGCCCCGTGCGGGCCATCACGATCCAGGACCAGGGCGCGGAGCGGACGGGGGGCGGCGGCTAGTCTGCGACAGTGGTCAACTCGCTCATGGCTCCTGACGAATTGATGCCTCGCGTCTCGCAGGCGCACGCCCGGCTGCTCGAACTGGCCGATCAGCTCGACGACCGGCAGAAGGACGCTGCCTCCGCCCTGCCGGGGTGGAGCCGCGGACACGTCCTCGCCCACCTCGCCGGCAACGCCCGTGCCTTCGACCGGCAGGCACGGGCGGCTCTGCGGGGCGAGGACGTCGACCTGTACGACGGCGGCCAGGCAGAGCGTGACCGGTCCATCGAACGAGGGGCCGCCCGGCCCTTGGCGGAGCTGTACGAGGAACTGAGCCTGGCCCAGCGGGCACTGGAAGACACCTGGGGGCTACTGACGGCGGCGGACTGGCGGCGCGCCGTCCGGTTCCGGCATGCCACGGTGCTGGACACCGCGCTGGCACGGTGGCGCGAGGCGGAGATCCACGCCGTCGACCTCGGCGTCGGCCACCGCCCCCGCGACTGGCCGGTCGCCTTCGCCCTGCACGCCCTGGACTTCCTGGCGGCCCGCGCCCCGGCCGGTACCCGTCTGGTCCTGCGGGCCACTGACGACGAGTTCACCCAAGTCCTGGGACGCGGAGCGACAGTTGAGGTGTCCGGCGCGGTGCGGGATCTCGCGGCCTGGCTGGCCGGCCGGGGCGTGGACGACCGCCTGAGGACCACCGGCTCCGCCTTGCCGGAACTCGGCCCATGGCCCCCGGACCCGGCGGATTCATGACCGCCGGACCCGCGGATCGAAGGATCAGGGACAATGGCGCGATGCACATCCGAGCCGTCCGCAGCGGCGAGCTGACCCGCCTCCAGGACATCGAGCGCGCCGCGGGCCGCCCCTTCCGTGACATCGGCATGGCGGAGATCGCCGACGACGAGCCGCCCGCCCTGGACGAACTCGCCCGCTACCAGCGGGCCGGACACGCCTGGGCGGCCGTCGACCCGACCGGCCTACCCGTGGCCTACGTCCTCGCCGAACCGATCGACGGCGACCTCCACGTCGAGCAGGTGTCCGTGCACCCCGACCACGCGCGCCAGGGCATCGGCCGTGCCCTGCTGGAACACCTCGAGGACCGCGCCGCCGCCGACGGGCTGCCCGCGCTGACGCTCACGACGTTCAGGGACGTCCCGTGGAACGCCCCGTACTACGCGCGCTGCGGCTTCGTACTCCTCGACGAGACCGAACTCGGTCCCGGGCTGCGGGCCGTACGCGAGAAGGAGGCCGCGCACGGCCTGGACCGCTGGCCGAGGGTGTGCATGCGGCGACCGCACGACCGGGAGCCATGCGACGAGGGGTGAAAACCGGCCTCAGTGAGCCGCACGCCGGTCTGTGTTCGCCGGGGGGCTTCAGTCCGGTGCAGGTCTGGACCTACCATCGGTCGGCATGAGCGGGCGAGAGTTCCCCCTCGGGCGGCCGGAGCGCGTGCTCCGGCTCCGGAACGGCTTCCCGGCCGAGGCCGCCGCGGCGCGCACCGCGGGCCTCAACGCTGTCCCGTGCCTGCTTATCGCTCTGCTCTGCCTGGTCATGGCACTGGGCCCGGCGGCCAATCTCTTCCCCGGAGACATGGGGGACAAGGGCGAACACACCGCCGCGACCGAGCCCTTCGGGCCCCCGGCCGACGCCCTCGACGGCCGCAGTGAGGTGAGCCGCGACAGCGGCTGCCGCGGCGGCGGCGAGCGCGAGACGCCCCGCGAAGCCGTGCTCCCCGCACCCGAACAGCCGGGCGCGCCCGGACAGCGGGCCGCCTCCCCGCGCCACGACCCGAGCCGGGGCACCGCCCTGCTCGGCGGTACCTCGTCCCCCGACACCACCGCCGTCGACCGGTACAGAACCTGCGTGATCAGAACGTAGAGGGCCCTCTCCTCCCTCACCCGTTCCTTCCCCCATACCTTCTCGGCACAAGGAGAGATCCACCATGTCGTCACCCTCCACCACGCCCACACCGGCGGGCACACCGCACCGCCATGGCGCCTCCCCGGCCCTGGCCTCCCAACCCGGCGCCGACATCGGCCTGTTGCTGCTGCGCCTCGCGGTCGGCCTCACCATGGCCGCCCACGGTTCGCAGAAGCTCTTCGGCTGGTTCGACGGCTCCGGCCTCGACGACACCGCTGCCTTCTTCGCCGCCGACGGCTACAAGGCCGCCAAGGCGATGGCCTGGGTCGCCGCGCTCACCGAGACCCTGTGCGGCCTCGGCCTCGCGATCGGACTGCTCACGCCCCTCGCGGGGGCGGGCATCCTCGGCATCATGCTCAACGCCATCGCCGTGAAGTGGGGCGGCGGCTTCTTCAGCCCCGAGGGCATCGAGTACGACCTGGTCCTCCTGGCCGGCGCGGTGTCCGTGGCCCTCACGGGTCCCGGCCGCCTCGCCGCCGACGCACTCCTGCCGGGCCTGCGCGACCACCGCTTCTCGCGCGGGGCCGCGGCCGTCGTACTCGGCGCGGTGTCGGCCGCGTTCGTACTGGTGGTCCTGCGGGACTGAGCCGGACCAAGGATTGAGCCGGACTGAGCCGGGCGCATGGCGGAGGGCACTACTATCCCGTCATGCGACCGGCTCATTACAGTGACGAGGACCTGGAACAACACTCCCTGCGCCGACGGGTCGCAGACGACGGACAGCGGTCGGGATTCGAGCACGACGTGGACCGGATCCTGTACTCCACGCAATGGCGCGCGCTCGCGGGCAAGAGCCAGGTCGTCGCCAGCGGTGAACTCGGCGCCTACCACACCAGGCTGACCCACTCCATGAAGGTCGCCCAGCTGGGAAGGCGGATGGCCGAGCGTCTGGAGCGGCGCTACGGCGGCCCGAACCCGGCCCTTGTCGAGGCGGCCTGCATGGCGCACGACATCGGGCACCCGCCCTTCGGCCACGCCGGCGAGACCGCGCTGCGCGCGACGATGGACGAGCTGCACTTCGCGGGCGGGGTGCTCGACAGCTTCGAGGGCAACGCCCAGACCCTGCACATCCTCACCTTCCTGGCCGCGCACAAATACCCCGGCCACCGAGGACTGCACCTCACCCGGGCCTGCCTGGACGCCGCGACGAAGTACCCCTGGGAACGCGCGCCGCGCGACGCCGACCCCGCGCGGCACGCCAAGTGGGGCGTCTACGCGGTCGACCGAGAGGCGTTCGCGTGGGTGCGGGCGGGCCGCGCCGACGACGCGGTGCCGGTCGAGGAGCAGCTGATGGACTGGGCCGACGACGTCACGTACGCCTGCCACGACGTGGAGGACTTCTACCGCACCGGACTGATCCCGCTGGCCGCGCTCTTCCCGCCCCCGGGCGCCGCGGGCGGCGACACCGAGCGGGAGACGCGGCGCTTCCTGGACTATGTGGAGACCAAGCGCCGCCGCGCCGGTGACGTCTTCGACCGGGACGAGGCGGTGCACCTGCTGGCCGACATCGCCAAGGCCCTGTCGGTCCCGGGCCCCTACGCCGGCCGGCACGCGGACGACGTCGCCGTCAACGCCCGCACCGCCAAGCTGATCGACCACTTCACCCGCGACATCGAACTGGAGGTCGGCGGCCCGGCCGCGATCCGCTACGGCGCCAGGCTCGTCGTCCCCGCCGGGCGCCGCGCCGCCTGCGACCTGCTCAAGGAACTCGTCTGGTGCTACGTCATCGACCGCCCGGCACTGGCCACACAACAGCACGGAAAGCGGCGCATCGTCTCCGAACTGCTGCGCTGGACCAATGAGTCCCCGCGACTCCTGCCCACCGACCGGGCCGAGGAACTCGACCTCCACGGCGACCCGCTCCGCGCCGCGGCCGACCACGTCGCCTCCCTGACCGAGGACCAGGCCATGACCCTGCACCGCCGCCTGTCCGGCACCAGCCTGGGATCGGTGAGCGACGCCGTCTGGCTGTGAGCGCCCGCCTTCGGCGGCAGCCGACCGTCACTCGCCACCAAGGGGCGGACGCACGAGATCACCACCACAGCGTCCGATGTGTTCCCGCCGCGCGGACTCGCCGCAGTCCACGCAGAACAGCTGATGGCAGGAGCCGCAGACAGACATCTGCGCGACCGGGCCGGTCCCGCTGCAACCGGCGCAGTGGCGGGTGCTCCTGAGCAGCAGGCCGGTGCGGTCCTCGGTCCGGGACCGGCTGTGCGCCACCAGTTCCTGGGCGGCGGCCGTCGCGGCGGTGCGGCCGTCGCCGTTCACCCACCGCTGAGCGGCGACCAGACACAGTCCGACGAGTGGGTCGTCCGGTCGGCCGTCCGCCGCCCACAGCTCTGCCCGATTGTTCAGCCGCGCCGTCAGGCTGCCGTCCGCCGGATCCCGGCCGAGGGCGACGGCCTCCAGCGCGGCCCGGGCACGGTGGTGGATCGGCAGGCGGATCACCGGGCGGGCCAGGGCGACGGCGGCGCAGCGCCGCGCGTAGTCGGCGTCACCGCGCTGGTGGGCGGCCTCGACGAGGTACCGGAGTTTCTGGATCGAGGTCGCGCTGCTCAACGTCGAGCAGTGCTCGCGCAGTGCCGCCCATTCGGCATCGGCGCGCACCGGTCCGCGCCGACCGGCGAGCACGCACCGGACAAGGTCGACGACGTCGATTCTGTGGTCGCGGGTCGCGTCGAGAACGCTGTCGAGCGTGTCGTACTCCGCTGCTTCGAGCAGGTCCACGACCGCGAGGGCCAGCCACCGCAGCGCCATGGTGGCGTCCGTGGCGTCGCATGCCTGCGCCGAGACCTTCGCCGCCATGCCGGAGTCGCCGGTCGCCAGGTAGTACACGCGCATCGCGGCGAGCGCGGACGGGTTGGTGCGGTCGTGCGCGTAGGAGTGGCGTACGTACGGCAGGGCACGGTACGGCTCGTCGACGGTCAGCCATGCCTGGGCGAGGATCGCGGTGTCCCCTTCGGACTCGAACTCGCCGATCGACTCCCACGCCTCCGCCACGGTCCGCAGCCGCTCGACATCCGTATCGGCTCCCGTCGATTCGACGAGTTCGACCAGCGCCAGGGCCAGGTACACCACGAACGACAACGCGGCCTGCCGGGGCAGCACGGCGTCCTCCGGCCCGGAGGGGCTCGTCGCGCCCTCGACGTTCCAGGTGAAGCCGAGAGAAGCGTCGCCCCTCAGAGCCGTGGCGCCGGGCCGGTCGCGGAACGCCTGCCACACCGATGCGGGGTCCGCCGGATCACCGAGGATCCGGGTGCACAGGTCCGCGAGGCGGGTGAGCGCAGGAACGGACCCGATGCGGTGCAGGCGCCGGCACTCCGGAAGCGACGTAGCCCAGCCGAAGGAGACGACCGCTGTCGTGACGGGGGTGCCGGGGTCGCTTCTCGGCCAGGAGCCGGGGAAGGGCGGCATCGAAGGGAGCGGGTACCAGGCGGTCGCCGTGTCGCGGTGAGCTCCGAGATACGGCTGCTTGTCGTCGCCGAACGCGACCTGGCGACTGTACGTCTCGATGATCTCCGCGGTCGGCGGGCGGTCCGTCGGCTCGGCGGCCCTGGCGCGGTCGATCAGGTCGGTCAGCCAGCGCCACTCCGGGGGCGGCGGGCCGGTGATGTCGGCGCCCTCCCGCATGGTGGTGCCCCAGGCCCAGACATCCATCGCCGGTGCGGCGGGGGAGCCGCCCAGTTGTTCCGGTGCCGCGTAGTCCGGCGTCATCCGCCAACTCGTCGGCCCGCCCGCCTCCGACAGCGTTTCGAGGTCCGACAGCCAGGTGTGCCACTTGGCCGCCTCCTCGCCCAGGCCGTCGTCGCCGTGGTGGAAGAGGACGTTGTCGGGTTTGACGTCGCCGTGGACCAGGCCGTGCCCGTGCAGCTTCTGGAGGGCGCAGGCCAGGGCCAGGCCGTGGTACGCCAGCTCCGCCGCGCCGATGCCGCCTGCCGCGAGGCGGTCGCGCAGGCTGCCGCCCTGGCAGTAGGGCATGCACAGATACGTCCCGCCGTCGGCAAGGGACAGCGTGTCCTCCAGGGGTACGAAGCCGCCGTAGCCGAACCGCATCATGCGCAGCGCCTCGCTGTGCCGGGTCGCCCGCGTCAGCGGGCTCACCGGCCGGTCCGGCCGGAACCCCTTCAGGACCGTCAACTGGCCGTCCCGGCGGCGCCCCACCAGGACCGTGGCGTGCGGTCCTTCGACCTGCCGGAGAATCTCGTATTCCCCGAGGGCGTCGCGTATCCGCGCTCCCTTCAGCGTCTTCGCGGTACGCAGGGCCTTCGTGAAGTAGGCGTGGGCGAAGGGGTCGACGTACCGGCCGCCGTGACGGTGCCGCCAGCGGCTCATGCGCCCGCACCCCCGCCCAGCCGCAATGCCGCGTAGGAGCGGCACACCTCCAACCAGCGTTGACGGTGCAGGGCCAGGGTGGCCGCCACCAAGGCGCCCAGTTCCTGGCCCAGTTCACCGTCCAGGGCACGGTAGAGGTGATCGAGCACGGCCGTGCCCGACGTACGCCACGGGTGGTGCTCTTCGTCGACCCGCAGCTCGCCGGTGGGGAAGTAGGCGAGCACCGTGTCGACGAACGCCCGCTCCGGCCCGGGAACAGCCGTGCCGCGCAACGCCTCCGCCGTCGCGTGGACCCGCACCCGCACCGGCTCGTACACGACCCGCAGCCGCCGCAGCAGCTCGGCCACCGCCCTCACCCGCGCGGCGAAGTCCGGCGTCTGGTACTCCCACGCGGCCGGTGTCCGCTCGAGAAGGGACTCGAACATCACCAGGTAGTCCTGGTGCACCACTTCCAGGTCCGCGAGGAGTTGCTCCAACACCTCGCGGCGGAACACGTCGGCCGGTGACCCGAGCGCGGCCTGCAGCACCGCGGCGATGTCGACGGCTGACTGCGCCGTGGTCTCGGCTGCCAGATGAACGTGTACGTCACCATGGACCGCGCCGGTCTGGAGACTGGACCCCAGCACCACACCGGACTGCGTGTTCCGCACCTCCGACGGCGATCCGGAAGCATTCCCCGGCGATCCGGAAGCGTCCCCCGAGCCCGAGCTGATCACCATTCGCGTTCCCCACCCGTACGCCGGCTGTCGACTCCTGCGCTCCAAGTGTGCCCTCAGGGCGCGGAGTTCAGCGGCACAGGGCCTTGTCCACGACGCCTTCGACACGCGGCATCACTGTCTTGTCGGCCGGCTGCGTGGTGATCGCGACGTTGGCGGCGCGGCCGTCGTCGGTGGCTCCGCCCCGGGTCTCGTAGCCCGTGGTGCTGCCGCCGTGCCCCCAGTAGACACCGCCGCACGACAGCGGCGTGCTCACAAGGCCCAGTCCGTAGCGGGCGCCGGGGGCGAAGGGGGCGCCGGCGGGGACGGTCGTGCGCATCTCGTCGAGCTGGGCCGGCTTGAGGAGGCCGCCGTCCAGGAGGGCGGTGAAGAACCGGTTGAGGTCGGAGTTGGTGGAGATCATCTGGCCTGCGGCCCAGCCCCAGGAGGGGTCGAATTCCGTGACGTCGACCAGCGGGGCGCCTGCGGAGGGCCGGTCGTAGCCCTTGGGGTGGCGTTCTCGGATGGTCGCGTCACCGGGGGCGGGGAAGTACGTGTGGCGCAGTCCGAGGCGTTGGATGACGCGCCGGTCCAGCTCCTCGGCGAGGGGGCGGCCGGTGACCTTCTGGACGAGCAGCCCGGCCAGCACGTAATTCGTGTTGCTGTACTCCCATTTCTCTCCCGGCTCGAACTCGGCCTTGTGCTCCAGGGCGAGATCGAGGAGGTCGCGGGGGTCGTAGTAACGCACGTCGTCGGCGAGGTACTTGACGTAGTTGGGCAGCCCGCTGGTGTGCTGCAGGAGGTGGCGGACCTTGATGCGGTGGCCGTCGATGCCCTCGCCGCGGACGAGGCCCGGCAGATAGGTGTCGATCGGCTCGTCCAGGTCGACCTTCCCCTCACCGACCAGCTGCAGCACCGCCACCGCGGTGAACGTCTTGGTGTTGCTGCCGATGCGCACCTGGCCGTCCCTGGGCACCTTCGCGCCGGTGGCCACGTCGCCGACCCCCGCGGTGTAGGTGCGGGTGCCGCCCTCACGGTCCTTGACGCTCGCCAGCGCGCCGGGCACCCCGTCGGAGCGCACCAGCTCCTTGAGGCCCTGCCGGACGGTGTCCGGCTCGGCGGCCGCGGACGCCGGGGGCGGCGTCAGGGCCCCCATCGCCATGACACCCACGGCCACCGCCGCCGCGGCCGGCACGACGCCGCGCCGGCCACCCCGCCGCCGCCCGGAAGAACCATTCCTCTGCCATGCCTGCTCACGCACTAGCCAACTCCTACGGAATCATGGGGAAAACCAGCGGCATCTGCCGCGTCCAGCATTTCCGTAGGTGATCACCCGGAGCGATCCTGCTACCCGCCCGGTGGCAGGTGGGGCTAACCCCCGTGGCGATCGGTCGGAGCGTCACGGCTTGCGGGCAAGACCTCCGTGCTCGCCGATGGGTTCCGGAGCGGGAGACGCGGGATCCGGGCGCCAGCAGGGGACCGGGACGACGCCGGGGTCGAGGAGTTCCAGGCCGTCGAAGAAGGCCGTGATCTGGTCGACGGGGCGCAGGAAGTAGGGGACGGCGCCGGTCTCGTTGTAGGCGTCCTGGGCCTGTTCGTAGTCGGCGTCGATGCCGCGTGAGCCGTCGTTGAGGGAGAGGTGGCTGCCCGAGGGCAGGCCGTCCATCAAGTGGGCGACGATGGCGCGTGCCTGTTCGTAGTCGGCGACGTGGCCCAGGATGTTGCTGAGGATCAGGGCGGTGGGGCGGGAGAGGTCCAGCGTCTCGCCGGCGGCCGCCAGGATGCGGTCGGGGTCGGCGAGGTCGGCGTCGATGTAGGCGGTCGCCCCCTGCGGGGTGGAGGTGAGCAGGGCGCGGGCGTGCGCGAGGACCATCGGGTCGTGGTCGACGTAGACGATCCTGGCCTCGGGGGCGAGCCGCTGCGCGACCTCGTGGGTGTTGTCCACGGTCGGCAGGCCGGTGCCGATGTCCAGGAACTGCCGGATGCCCGCCTCCTCGACCAGGTACGCGATGTTGCGGCGCAGGAAGGCGCGGCTGCTGCGGGCGATGGTGACGATGCCGGGGTAGACGGCGCTGTACGCGTCGCCGGCCGCCTCGTCGACGGGGTAGTTGTCCTTCCCGCCCAGCCAGTAGTTCCAGATCCGCGCCGAGTGCGGCACCGACGTGTCGATCTTCTGCCGCACCGCTGGTCCGGGCGTCGTCGCGGGGTCGGTCATGGGCACCGTCCGTCTTCTACCGAGGCGTGAACTGGTCACCGCACAAGGTACGTCCCAATGACCTTCACTGGTGCAGCGGTTCACCTTTCGGGGGGGGCGACCACGCCCCGGCTTACGGGGCACGTCCCGGCTCCCGGGGTCCGCGCCCCGGCCTCGGGACCGCACCGGGCCGCCCGGGGGCCACGCCTCAGCCCAGGGGGGCCACACCTCAGCCGACCGGAACAGCGGCGTCCGCCTCGTCCACGCCCCGCTTGGCCGCCCCCGGCGCGCTCGACTCCCGCACGACCAGCTCCGGTGCGAGCCGTATCGCCCGCTGGGGGCCTTCGGTGTCCGGGGCGGCCAGGCGGCGGCTCAGCAACTGCGTGGCCTCCGCGGCCAGTTCGGCCACCGGCTGGCGGACGGTCGTGATGCCCGGCGCGGCCAGCGCGGCCATCGGGATGTCGTCGAACCCGGTGACGGCCACGTCGCCGGGCACGTCCGCGCCGAGTTGCTGCAGGCGCTGCAGCGCGCCGACCGCGATGAGGTCGTTGGCGCACACCAGCGCGTCCGGCCGGGCGTCCCACACCAGGTCGACGGCCGCGCGGCCCCACTCCACGGAGAAGTCGCCGAGCGCGACCCGGCCGGGGGCCGCGGCGTCGAGGGCACCGGAACCGGCCGCGTACGCCGCGCGCCGCTCGGCGGCGGCCGACGCCGTCCCGTCGGCGCCGAGGACAGACGCGGCGCCGGCCCGCGGCGGCCAGATGATCGAGTACGAGAGCCATGCCCGCGGAGTTGTCGACGGCCACGGAGTCCGTGATGCCCGGGCCGCAGCCGCGGTCCATCAGGACCAGCGGCACCCGGGCGGCGGCCGCGGCCACCGCGTCGCGGCTGCGGCGCTCGTCGGCCGGGATGACGAGGAGGGCGTCGACACGGCGGCTCAGCAGATCGTCGATGTACTCGGCCTCGGCCACCGGATCGTCGTCGCAGTCGGCGAGCAGCACGGCACGGCCCTCGGCGTGCAGGGCGTGGGTCAGCTCGCGCACGAGCGCCGGGTAGAAGGGGTTGGTGATCTGCGGCAGGACCAGGCCGACGGTGCCGGTGGCGCGGCTGCGCAGGGCGCGGGCGGCGTGATTGGGCCGATAGCCGAGCGTCTCGGCGGCCTCGCGGACGCGGCGGGCGGTATCGGCGCCGACGGGACGGGTCCCGGCGAGGACCCGGGAGACGGTGGCGACGGAGCAGCCGGAGGCCCGGGCCACGTCCCGCAGGGTCACATCGGCCATGTCGGCGCCCACGCTCTCGGTGTTACGTCAGCCACGTCCGCGCCCACCCCTCCGGTGAATTTCGGCAAACGTTATCAACGGCCGTCGGCCGCGACCAGAGTCCCTTTCGCGGCGAAGATCACAGCTTTGCCGCCCGAGGCGTGGCGCACGTCATTGACAGAATTCATACTCCTGCACAAAGTC
This sequence comes from Streptomyces aurantiacus JA 4570, assembly GCF_000414115.1. Lineage (GTDB taxonomy): Bacteria > Actinomycetota > Actinomycetes > Streptomycetales > Streptomycetaceae > Streptomyces > Streptomyces aurantiacus_A. Next base: position 5,821 of record NZ_AOPZ01000362.1, on the reverse strand, counting down.
TTCGGAGAACGTTTTCCCGAGCGCCGCCCCGCCGTGGCAGCTCAGCCGAACAAAGAGGTTCCGCCGATGGCCAGAAAGATCATCCTCGACTGCGACCCGGGGCACGACGACGCGATCGCCATGCTCCTCGCGCACGGCAATCCCGATGTCGAGCTGGTCGCGGTCACCACGGTCGTCGGCAACCAGACCCTGGAGAAGGTCACCCGCAACGCCCTGTCCGTGGCCCGCATCGCGGACATCACCGGCGTCCCCTTCGCGGCCGGCTGCCCGCGCCCCCTGGTGCGCACCGTCGAGACGGCCCCGGAGATCCACGGCGAGAGCGGCATCGACGGCCCGGTCATGCCCGAGCCCACCCTGGAGCTCGACCCCCGGCACGCCGTCGACCTCATCATCGACACCGTGATGGCGCACGAGCCCGGCGAGATCACCATCGTGCCCACCGCGGGCCTGACGAACATCGCCCTTGCCGTGCGCAAGGAGCCCCGCATCGCCGAGCGCGTCCGTGAGGTCGTCCTCATGGGCGGCGGCTACCACACGGGCAACTGGAGCCCGGTCGCCGAGTTCAACATCAAGATCGACCCCGAGGCCGCGCACATCGTCTTCAACGCGGGCTGGCCCGTCACCATGGTCGGCCTCGACCTGACGCACCAGGCCCTCGCGACCCCCGAGGTCGTCGAGCGCATAGCGAAGGTCGGCACCGCGCCCGCCGTCTTCGTCAACGAGCTCCTGGACTTCTTCGGCGCCATGTACCTGCAGAACCAGGGCTTCGAGGCCCCGCCGGTGCACGACCCGTGCGCGGTCGCGTACGTCATCGACCCGAGCGTCATGACCGTACGCAAGGCCCCCGTGGACATCGAGCTCACCGGCACCCTCACCCTCGGCATGACCGTCGCGGACTTCCGCGCCCCGGCTCCGGCCGACTGCCGCACCCAGGTCGCCGTCGACCTGGACCACGAGCGGTTCTGGGACCTGGTCGTGGACGCCCTCGAGCGGATCGGCGACGTACGCGCGTGAACACCTCCGTCACCGAATCCCTCACCCCGGCCGCCACCCCCGGCGGCCGTCCCGTGCGCGTATGGGTCCTGGTCACCGCGCTGCTCGCGGCCTGTTTCGCCTTCCAGCTCAACGCGAGCATGCTCAGCCCCGCCCTGAAGAGCGTCGAGGACTCCCTCGGGGCGACCTCCGCCGAGGTGGGCCTGACCCAGACCGCCTTCTTCACCTCCGCCGCCCTCTTCTCGCTGTTCCTGCCGCGTCTCGGTGACCTCATCGGCCGCCGCCGTGTGCTCGCCGCGATGATGGCGCTCATGGCCGTCGGCTGTGTCGTGGCCGCGCTCGCGCAGAGCGTGCCCATGCTGTTCGCCGGCCGCGTCATCCAGGGTGTGTCCGGGCCGACGGTGCCGCTCTGCCTGATCATGCTGCGCAACGAGGTGCACGAGCCGAAGCGCTACGGCACGCTGCTCGGCGTCATCACCGCCGTCAACGGCGGCATCGCGGGGGTCGACTCCATCGCGGGCGGCTCCCTCGCCGACAACTACGGCTTCCAGTCCGTGTTCTGGGTCATGGCAGTCGTGGCCGGGCTCGCCATGGTCCTGGTCGCCACCCTCACCCCGGAGTCCACCGCCCGCGTCACCGGCTCCGAGCGGCGCATGGACTGGCCCGGCGTGGCGCTCCTGGTCGTCTCCGTCGGCGCGGCCCTCATCGGCCTGAACGAGGCCGGGAAGCTGGGCGCCGCGAACTGGCCGCTGGTCGCCGGGCTCGCCGTCGTCGCCGCGCTCGCCTTCGCCGCGTTCTGGCGCGCCGAGGACCGCAGCAGGCACCCCCTCGTCGCCACCCGGCATCTGCGGCAGCGCTCCACCTGGGCGCTGCTGCTGACCACCGTCCTGACCATGACGGGCGTGTTCGCCGTCATGAACGGCATGATCCCCGCGTTCGCCCAGAACGCGGAGGCCGGATTCGGGATGAGCGCCGAGCAGTCGGCCTGGTGGACCCTCACCCCGTACGCCCTCGCGGGCCTGGCCATGGGCCCGATCGCCGGACGCCTCGCCGCGACGCACGGGTACGGCCGCATCCTGCGCCTCGGCCTGATCGGTTCCGCCGCGACCGTCGCCCTGATGCTCTTCACCCTCCAGGCCGACTCCCGCCTGCTCCTGCTCGCCTCGTCGATCCTCATCGGCGTGACGTACGCGGGCGTCGGCAACATCGTCCTCAACGGTCTCGGCATCGTCCTCTCCCCGAAGGAGAACCCCGGCTTCCTGCCGGGCCTGAACGCCGGCGCCTTCAACCTCGGCGCGGGCCTGAGCTTCGCCCTTCTGTACGCGGTCCAGACGGCCGCCGAACCGGCCGACAAGACCTCGGCAGCGGGCTACTCGGCAGGCATGATCGCCGGAGTCGTCCTCATCGCGGCCGCCTTCCTGACGTCCTTCCTCATCCCGAAGCCGGTGGAGGCGGAGGCGCACGAGTAAGGGGCCGTCCCTTGGCGAGGGCGCTCAGCCGCCCTCGCCGGGCGGGGTGCCGCAGCTCGGGCCGCCCGGGCCGTCGAACTGCACCGAGCTGAAGAAGTCCTGGTAGGTGGGGAAGAAGTTGCCCTTGCCCGTCGGGCCGGAAGACGTCACCGCCGTACAGCCGGAGTAGTGGAGATCGGACCAGAGGTAGATGGTCGAGGGCGTCCGGTTCCAGTCCGACTTGGCCCGGTCGTTCATGCCGAGCGCCGCCAGATCCGGAGTGTTTCCCCTCAGGGCGATCATGTCGCCGGTGCCGTCCAGCCCCGAGAACATGCAGTAGTAGCCGTCGGGGCACCGGTCGTACCCATCGGCCGCGTGCGCCGTGGAGACCGGCACCACGGAGGCACCGGCCGCGGCCAGCACCGCCACCAGCACGGAGAGCTTCCTTCGCGTCGCGATGACCCTGCGCATGGCGATCCCCTCTGTCATCCGGGCTGTCATCCGGGCCCACGAGTGCGCGAGGCGCGACCACTGGAACAGCGGTGCGCGGGCCATGGCGTCTCCCCAGGCTGATCGACCGTCCGGCGAGCCGCCATCCCTCACATGAGGGGCGCACGGGAGTGATCGGTCCGCTCCCGAAAGCGCCGCGGTCAACGCTTCGGCGTGCGCGCGCCCCAGCCGACCGCCGTGGCCGCCACCGCGACCACCGGCACCAGCAGCAGCGCCGTCCCGCTCCCCTCCGCCGCCGCGACCCACGCGAAGACCGCCGCCCCGAGCGCCCCACCGGCCAGGTCCAGGCTGTTCAGCCACGCCATGGTTTCGGTGACACGTCCCTCCGGCGCGAGATCCCCACCCGTCGTACGCAGCGCCGCGAAGGCGGAGCCGACGCCGAGCCCGGCCAACGGGCAGACCAGCAGCACGGCCCACGGCGACAGCCGCGCCGCGCACGCCAGCGCACCCGCCCCGGCCGCGAACACGCAGAGCAGTACGGGGATCCGCCGTCCCCGCCCCGACAGCGCGGCGGGCGGGGACACGGCTCCCAGTGCGAGGCTGCCGAGGACACTGCCCAGGGACAGCGCGCCGAGCAGCCATCCGGACAGCGCGACCGCTCCGTGCTCCTGCGCGTACTTCGGCAGCACCACGTCCACGCCGGTCACAGCGCAGACGAACAAGGCGTTCGCCGCCAGCAGTCGGCGCAGAGGCGCGCTCCGCAACGGTCCGAGGCCGCCGTGCCCCCGCTTGTGTCCGTGCCTGTGCCGGAGCTCGGCCAGGCTCGGGGTGGTCGGTAGGCCGAGCAGCAGCCAGACCGACCCGGCCGACAGGAATACGACTGCCAGGAGCGGAGCGAGCGGTGAGACCGAGACGCTGAGCCAGCCCGCGAGGGCAGGCCCGATGACCAGCGCCGCGCCGGTCATCGCGGAGTCGAGCGCCATCGCGGGGCCCAGCGTGCGGTCACCGGCTGCCCGGTGCCAGACGGAGCGCATCATGACCGCGGCCGGCGGCGCGGTGGCGCCCATCACCGCTGCGAGCGTGAGGAGTTGGAGGGGCGGGCCGTCGTCGCGTACGACGATGAGAAGGAGCGCGATGGCCGTCACGTACCCGGCGAGACAGCACAGCAGCACCGGGCGGCGAGGGTATCGGTCGACCAGCCGCCCCCGCAGCGGAGCCGTCGCCCCTTGGCCGATGGCCGCACAGCTGACGGCCAACCCCGCCGTGGCGAAAGAGTGGTGACGGCTAATCAGGAGCAGCAGGCTCAGGCCGACCATGCTGGGAGGCAGCTTCGACGCCATCCCGGTGACCGCGATGGGCCAGAAGCCGGGTACGGCCCGGAGCGCGCGATAGCCGGTTGGCGGCGGCTGTGGACTGCCCCCGGGGCCGGGCCCGGCCTCGACCCCGGTTCCGGGCACCTCGCCGGAACGGGCGCTCACCGCGCGGTGCGCAGCGCGGCGGCGGACCAGGCGAGGACCGGGGCCAGGCTGTCCGGCGGCGGCCAGCCGTTGACCACCGCGAGCAGCTCCAAGTACCGGTCGCGCTGTGGGTCGTTCATGCCTTCCAGGCGCGACAGCAGGCGGCGGCGCAGTTCGGCGGCGGGGAGGCGGCCGCCGAGGATGCGGGCGTAGTGGGCGGTGAGGTCGGCGACGACGGGTTCCGCCTCGGGCGACGCCGGGTCGGTGCCCGCCGCGAGGGCGGGGGTGACGCGGGTGCGCAGGGCCTCGGCGAGGACGCGGGGGAGCCCGGTGGAGTCGTCCGGGGCCCGGTCGGCCGCCATGTCGTGGGCCATCCCGTGCAGGCTGGAACGGAAGCCGGGGTCCTGGAACAGCTCGGCCAGCTCCACCCACGCCGCGATCTGTTCGGGGTCCGGGTCGGCGGGCAGCTCGGGCGTCATCGAGCGCATGACGCCCGCGAACGCGGGGTGGCCGTGCAGACCGTCGAAGACGGCGCCGAGGAAGTCGTCGACGAGGCGGCGCCGCTCGGCCTCAGAGAGCTTCGCGAGCCGGTGCACCAGGTCGAGCTCCTCGGGGGTGGAGCCGCGCCGGGCCGCCACCGTCAGCACCGCGCGCCGCAGCCTGAGCGCGCGGATCTGTACGTCCAGTGCCTCGGCGTGCGCCGCCGACACCTCGGCGAGCGACAGCTCCCGCTCCACCACACCCCGGATCGTGCCCAGGTCGAGGCCGAGATCACGCAGCGTCCGCACCAGCTCGAGCCGCGCCACCGCCTCCGTGCCGTAACGGCGGTAGCCGGCCGGACTGCGCTCCGTCGGCTCGACGATGCCCCGGTCCGAGTAGAACCGGATCGTCTTCACCGTCAGCCCGGTGCGCCGGGCCAGCTCACCTATCGAGTACAGCGTTTCGTCGCTCATGGGCCCACCTTGTTGTCTCCCCTTACAGGAGACTCAAGCTTCGCGTACGCCGGTGGGCCGATTTGACCTCGAGTGCACTTGAAGTTGCAGGATCGGGTCACGTCCTGCGAAAGGGGATTGGGCATGGCGACGTACCGCTCACCGATGGACACGTACGGGGTGCTGTCAGCGGCCGGCCGGGGAGAGGAGCTCGAGGAACCGGCCGCCCCGGGGGACCCGTCCGGCCGGGAGGCGATGCGTCGCGGGCTCGCGCTCGTACGTGCCTACGCGCGCGAGGACGCCGCAGCGGTCGCCGCCGCCCTCGACGGCGCCGATCGCGCCGCGGCCCGGCAACTGCCCTTCGTCGCCGGGGACATCCTGCGGCTGGTCGTCGGCATCGTGATGTCGGGCCCGCGCACCCTCACCCCGGCGGACGTGGTGCGCACGGCCGACACCATCGCCGCCGCCGGGCCGCCCCACCACGAACTCGCCGTGTCCCAGGCCGTGCGCGCGTGGGCCGACGGGGGCGGCGCGGACCTGC
>NZ_AOPZ01000361.1 GCF_000414115.1 Streptomyces aurantiacus JA 4570 | reverse complement strand
GACGAACTGACCGTGCACACACCCGACCTCGACGACGTGTTCTTCGCCCTGACCGGAGGCACCGTCGCCCCCAACCAGCCCAAGGATTCCGTCCGATGAGCTCCCTCTCTCTCGCCGTACGCGACTCGAACACGATGCTGCGCCGCAACCTCCTGCACGCATGGCGCTACCCGTCCGGGACCCTGAACCTGCTGCTCACACCGATCATGATGCTGCTGCTCTTCGTCTACATCTTCGGCGACGTGATGAGCGCGGGCATCGGCGGCGGCGGCGCCGACCGCTCCGACTACATCGCCTATATCGTCCCCGGCCTGCTGCTGATGACCGTCGGCAGCACCGTGATCGGGGCCGCGGTGTCCGTCTGCGTGGACATGACCGAGGGCCTCACCGCCCGCTTCCGCACGATGGCGATCTACCGGGGCTCTCTGCTCGTCGGGCATGTCGTCGGCGGCGTGCTGCAGTGCCTGATGAGCGTGGCCCTCGTCGGCGCCGTCGGGGTGGCGATGGGCTTCCGCTCCACGGACGCCACGGCACTGGAGTGGATCGCGGCGCTCGCGCTGATCACGCTGTTCGCCCTGGCACTCACCTGGATCGCGGTCGGGATGGGCGCGGCAAGTCCGAATCCCGAGGCGGCCGGCAATATGGCCATGCCGCTGATCCTCCTGCCGCTCATCTCCAGCGCGTTCATCCCGGCCGCTACGATGCCGGGCTGGTTCCGGCCGATCGCCGAGTACCAGCCCTTCACCCCCGCCATCGAGACCCTCCGCGGCCTCCTCCTCGGCACCGAAATCGGCAACAACGGCTGGATCACGATCGCCTGGTGCGCCGGCCTGATCGCGATCGGCTACCGCTGGTCGACGGCGCGGTTCAACCGCGACCCGAAGTAGCCGAGACGTTACCGCAGCTCAGCGCACGCGCCCCCGCGGCTTCAGCGGCACCGGCGGCAGCTCCGGCGCGGGGAGCGGGGCACCGTCGTAGCCCTTCACGTCACCGAAGCGGGGCCCCGTCATCCAGTCCGCCCGCGCCTGCTCGATCTCTTCCTGCGTACGCCCGATGAAGTTCCACCACATGATCAGCTCCTCCTCGAACGGCTCGCCGCCGAGGAGCATCAGGCTCGCGTCGGACTCGGCGCGCAGGGGGAGTTCGGTGCGGCCGCAGCCGAGGTACAGCATCGAGCCGGGGAGGACCGGGACGCCGTCCACGTGGGCCTCGCCCCTCATGGACAGGACTGCGTACTCGAAGTCGGGCTCCAGCGGAAGGCGTACGTCCGTTCCCTGGGCGAGGGTCAGGTCCGCGCCGACGATCGGCGTGTAGGTCGTGCCGGGTGACTCCGCCCCGTCAAGACCGCCCAGGAGCAGCTTCGCGCCGAGGCCCGGCGCCGTCACGACGGGCAGGTCCGCGTGGTGCTCGAACCGCGGCTCGGTGTGCCGGTGCGCGTCCGGCAGCGCGACCCAGAGCTGGGCGCCGTGCAGGAAGCGGGCGTGCGCCTTGGGGCTCTCCTCGGAGTGGGAGATGGCCCGGCCGGACGTCATCAGGCCGAGTTCGCGCGGGCGGATCGTCTGCAGGCTGCCCGTGCTGTCCCGGTGCAGGACCTCCCCCTCGTGCAGCCAGCTCACCGTCTGCAGACCCATGTGCGGGTGCGGCGGCACCTGCATGCCGGGCTCGTCGGCGATGTCTTCGGGGCCGTAGTGATCGACTATCAATTTTCGGGGCCGTAGTGATCGACTATCAACTACTCCAAAGCACAACCGCGCGCTACGCCATCGCGCGCCGCGCGGCGCTCTTCTTCGCTTCCCGCGGGGGGTCCGGCGGGTCCCACACTGCTACGACCTCGACTCGGTCATCCGGGAAGATCTCGACTCGTCTGATGAGCTCGGCGAGGGTCACTCGCTTCGACTTCACGCTGATGGTGTCCCACTCCTTGATCAGACCTCGGACCGTCTCAAGGTGAGGTACGGGACTCACTGGCTCGGCGTCGAGCTTGGGCAGCTCGTCGAGCTCCGCCTGCGCCTCGTCGCGCTGCCGAGTGAACTTGTCCCGCGTCCTGGTGTACGAGTCGAGCGGCACGTGCCCGAGTGAGTACGCCTCTGTCGCGCGGTCGATCGCCTTCGTCGCCTTCGAGATCTCTTGCTCAAGCCGCTTGCGCTTCTGTGCGGCACCCGGCGACTTGCGGGGCTTCGGCAGGGCGATCCGCCCGGCGGCGATCGCGTCGATCTCGGCTGCCTTGTCGACGAGCCAGTCGCGCACCGTGTCCTCAACGATCCGGCGGCGGATGTAGACCGGCTCATGTTGGACGTGGTGTCGGGTACGGGCGCCGCACCGGTAGCCGTATCCGGGGTCACCCTTGCACGAGTGGATTTGCCCGGCCGAACTCCGCTTATTTTCTTGGCATATGCCGCACTTGATGAGACCGGCGAGCGGATACACAGGTTCGAGCGCCCGCGGTGGCGTGGCCTTCCGAATCGCTCTCCGGTCCCAATAGTCTTCCCAGTCGTCGCCAGGCACGATCGATTGGTGCACGGCTGGCCGGAAGTAGTGGTGTTCTTCCTTCTGGCAGCGTCCGGGCTTGGGACAGCGGGTGTCTGGCTTATGCACACGGAGTAGTCCGGCGGCAAACCCGCTGTCCATGAACCATTTGACGGTTTGGTCTTGCCACGCGTCGCCACGCGTGTTGGTGAATCCGAGGTCGTTCCACCACACGGCGACCTTGCCGAAACCTGTCTTCCCCTGGCGGTACTCCGCGAAGCTGTCGAAGACGATGTCGCCTTGCTGATCGAGGATCTCGTAGCGCTCATCCTGCAGGGTCCACCCTCCTGCGCCGTCCGGGAGGCGGCGGGGGTGCCATGTGTAGCCGAAGCGCTTCCCGCCTGTGGCGGGCAGGCCCATGGACCGCCTTAGCTCGTGCGTCTCCTTCCACTGCTCGCCCGCACGGTTGGACTCGAAGGCTGCGACTGCGAACAACATGTCGCGGGTGAACTCGCCGACCGCGGTCGAGGCGTCGATGTCCTCGGTGGCGCTCAGCAGTTGCCCGCCGGCTTGTTCGATCCGGGCGAGGTTGATCGCGACGCCGTAGCGGTTGCGGCCGAAGCGGCTGAACTTCCATACCCAAATTTCAGGGAAGAGGCCCTGTTCGACTGCCTCGATTCCCTGCATGATTTTTCGTTTGAAGTTCCGGCCGGTTGCGTCCGGATCTTCGATCCAGCGCGCGATATACCGTCCGCGCCGAATGGCAGCTTCTTCGACGACGCTTTTTTGAATGGCGATACTAATCATTTCTTCGCGCCATGTGGATACGCGCGCGTATCCAATGACGGGAATTAGCTCGCTCGTCTTAACGATTGACCGAGCAGGGGGAATGATTACTTTCCCTCGCGGTCTGCTTTCCATGGAGCCCCCATTTTCAGGCGCTGCCGTCCCGGCGCATCTGATGCGAGAGACGGGCGTTTGGCAGCTCTAAGATCTGCGCGTTGCCCGCCGGCTCGTGGGTTTCCTGGGTCAGTGCGTCGAGTCGGCCCGCTCTGTAGCCGATCTCTGTGTAGCGCTGCCTCTCCTGCATCGTGAGGCGGGCGGCGGCTTCCTGATGGCTCATCAGGAGTTCGAGGTGGGCGCGGGACCCAAGTTCGATCGCCGTGCCGGACGCCAGGAGGGCGGTCAGGATTCCGGCTCGGAACGTTGGCGTGTGATCCATGATCGTTCCGTAAAGCACAAGAGCGACCCCCACAATCGCGCAAGCCTTGGCCAGAACTATTACCGACTGCCGTCCCCGCATGTGTTTTACCCCTCCGCGGCAGCACCCCCCGTCGCACTGTCGCCATCGCTGCTGTTGCTTAGCCTGAGCCGCCTAATCATCGTCACGAACCAGTCGCGGTCGCCTTCCGGCACCCCGGCTGCCGCGGCCAACTCTTCTGGCGTCAAGGGTTTTCCGGACGATACCCCAATCTGACCGATATTCGCGCCTGGAATCGAAAAGTCGTCCTCTGTCGCGCGGCCGGTTCGAACGAGCAGATCGGTTAGCGGGATACCGGTACCCCTGGCGATCGCAAGCAGGCTCTCGTACGAGGGCGCCTGACCATCCATCAGCCGAGCAACGATGGACGCCGAGAGACCGGTATCCCTCGCCAGCTTCGCCCGGCCGCCGCCGCGCGGGTTCTTCACCTCGTATCCGAGGTCGGTCAGTACGCCCGTTAGCCAATCGAGCCAGGTGGGGCGCTCCCCCGGACTCTCACTGTGATCTCGTCTCCGCATGCGCGCAGGCTACCGCTAGTGGAACGACGGTTAGTCGACATTCCACCAATGGAAGGACACGTCAACGCGCCTGGTGTGCAACCTCCCTCCGTTAGCGCACGTCGCACCATCTTCGAACATCTGTACGTATTGCGCAATCGGATCACGAATCTTCACGACTTCCGACATCGGAACTTCCAGCACTGGAAGGATCATGTTAGCTTCCTTCCATCACTGGAACTTCCAGCAGTGGAAGGAAGTCGATGGAAACCATCGTGCTCAAGATCGGGGACTTCCTCGACCTCGTCGAATCCCGCGGCCACGCCACTTACGAGCTCCAGTCGCATGCAACCGGCCTCGGCACCGGCACGCTGCACCGGATCCGCGCCGGCGGGCCGGTCAGCAGCAGCACCGTTGCGGCGATCTGCTCGGCCTACGGCGTGGCCTTCGACGACGTGTTCGCGTTCGGAACGGTAACGGCGCAGCGAGCAAAGCAGCCGGACGTGAAGGCGATCGCGGCATGAGTGCCCGTCTTGTCGAGCTGTCGCCCGAGCGCGAGCGGGCGATACGAGCCGCTGCTGCCGCACTCGTCGACGCCGTCGCCGAGCGAGCGGCACGCACCCCCCGCGAGGCGGCCGAGGCCGCGTTCTACCCCGGTCATCCGCTCGGTTCGGTCGAGGCGATCGAGGCCGAGATCACTGCACGCCGCGAGCGCGAGGCAGCGCTGCCCACCGAACTGCCGCTCGCCGCCTAGCCAACGCAAGAGGGGCCGTCCCGCAACGGCCAAGCAGCGGAGACGACCCCGGGGCGCGCACGCCCCACTCATCCGTCACAGGAAGAAAGCGAGGCAGGCGCCGTGAGCGTTCAGCCTATCCAACTCCCCTACGCCGCAGGTCGACAGACCGACGAGCAGCGGCTCACCGCCGTCGAAACCGCCATCGCCTCGAACAACCTCCCGCAGCTCCGGACCGTCGTCCGCGACGACGCCGTGCACGTCATCGTCGGCGACATCGAGCAGTACGCGACGTGGGTGTACGCCCTCGGCGGCGAGTCCAACCGCGCGCCCGAACTCGACGGTGCCTCGCTGTGGACGCTGCGCACCGAGACGCCCTCCGGACGGAACCGTTCGAAGGTAGCGGTACGAGTTCACGTCGCGGTCGTGTGCGACGAGTCGGTGCCTGTCGAGTTTCGCAGGCCGGTGTCGGCATGAGTGAGAATCCCGCCGTCGAGACAGCGGCCCGTGTCATCGCCGCCGCGATCGTGCACGGCACCTCGACTGATGTCGCCCGCGAGGTCGCGCAGTGCCTCGACGACGCGCGTCTGCTCGTGCAGCGGACCGCGCCTGTCGATGGCCCGTTCCGTGTCTACGTCGAACCGATCCCGACGGGCGTGACCCTTGATGTCGAGGCGTTCGTGCAGCATGTCGTGTACGACATCGTCGAGCTTCTGCTCGGAGACAAGTACGGTGACCGCTTCGACGGTCTCGTCGACGTGCGGTCCCGCGACCCGCATCTGATCGAGCGCCCCGGAGATCTGCCGTTCGAGTGCCTCGTCGCCGACTTAGTCGCCGATGTCGGCACGAAGATGCCCGTCTACAGGCCGCAGGTTCTGCGCCTCGCCGAGCAGATGCTCGTGCGTGCCGCGCCGCAGGCGATACCGGGGCAGCGGGCCGAGGGCGGTGCGGCCGCATGAGTGCCCGCAGTGAGGTGCACGCCGCTCTGCTGCGGGCCGGATACGGAGCACCGGGCGCTGATCGGTTGCTCGACCAGGTCGAGCACGACGCCATCGTTCGGGAGCAAGACACCGACAGCGGCAGTCAGCCGCTCGAAGGCGCGTCCGCCCACGCGCACCGGCTGCCGTGCGAGTACCCCGAGGCGCTGCCGTGCCGTTGCCCGGTCCGGCCCCGTGCGTTGCCCGAGGGGAGTCTGCGGCGGGCGAGGCGGCGGGCGCGCATCGGTGACTACATCGCCGGGACGCGCATTGGTCGGGCTGACGTGTGGGTGTGGGCGGGTGGTGCCCGGTGACCGGTCCTCGTCACGCCGTGGCGACCGAGCGGGGTCGGTACTACACCGACCCTGCCGGGGGCCCCGACCTGATCAGTGTCACGAACGCACTCGGCACGGGCGTGCACAAGCCTGCGCTTGTGCCGTGGGGCTCCGGGCTCGTCGCCGACGCCGTCATCGCCGACCCGATCCGGACCGCGCGCCGTGCGCGTCTTGAGCCGACCCGGTTGCGTCGTGAGCTCGTCGCCTTGCCGAACAGCAGCGCCGAGCGGGCGCGCAGGCTCGGGACGCGCATTCACAACCGGGCGCAGGCGATCGCTATCGGCAGCCCGTTCCCGGCCGATCCCGAGGTCGAGCCGTACGCGGTGCAGCTCGCGCGGTTCTTCCGGCTGTGGCGGGTGGACTTCGAGCGCGACATCGAGTCGACCGAGATGACTGTGCTGCACCGCCGGTACGGCTACGCGGGCACGGGTGATCTGTGGCTGTGGCTGCCGACCGGCCGGTTCCGGCGGCGGCAGTTGTGGCTCGTCGACTACAAGTCGGCCGCCCGCAAGCCGTCGACGACGGTCTATGACGAGCAGCCGCTGCAGCTCGCCGCGCTGCGGCACGCGCCCGTTGCGCTGCTGCCGGACGACAGCGAGATCGAGGCGCCGCGCGTGCACCGTACGGCGCTGCTCAACCTGCGGCCGCGCGCGCATCGGTTCATCGAAGTGCCGTCCGGCCGCGCGCAGTTCCGCGCGTTCCTGGGCACTGTGCGCACGGCCCGCTACCTGCATGGCGCGCCGAGCGCGTACCCGACGATCCTGCCGCCGTGGGCGCCGGGGTCGCAGACTCGAAAGGCAGCCTGATCATGGGTAGCCGCATTCTGACCATGCAGCGGCAGGCGGCCGAGCTTGGCCGTATCCGCACCGGCTACAGCCGGCCGAACCCGGACCCGAAGAAGCGGCCGATCCCGGTCAAGTCCGAGACGTTCGTCTTCACTTCGCACCGTCGCAACTACGTCGCCGCGGCAGCCGAGTTGTGGGGCGGCGAGGTCGAGCAGTGGACACCGCAGAACCAGAGCATCGCGCAGTTCCGCGTGATCTCGCAGGCGCAGCAGATCGAGGCGATCCTGCCCGCCGGCGACCCGTTGTCGCAGTCTTACGAGATGTGGTCGGGCGGTGGGTGCGCCCGGCGCTGCGACGGCGAGACGGAGAAGCTCAGCCGCAAGCCGTGCTTGTGCCTCGCGCAGTTCGGCGACGAGTGGCACCTGCGCTCGGCGCGTGAGGTGTGCCGTCCGACGAGCCGCATCAACGTGATGTTGGCCGACATGCCTGATCTCGGCGTGTGGCGGCTGGAATCCAAGTCGTATTACGCGGCCGACGCCATGGCGGGCGGGCTCGACATCGTGCTGCAGGCGACCGGCGGCGAGTCGCTGATGCCGGTCCGCATGTGGATCGAGCAGCGCTCGGCGGTGCGCAACGGCAAGACGAAGAACTTCCCGGTCGTCATGGTCGTGCCGAGCCTGCCCAAGCTGCGGCACGCGCTGTCGGGCCCGCTGTCGACCGCGGCCGCCCTCGACCCCGGCGTGCTCGTCGAGCGCCCGGCGATCGAGGCGCCGCGGCCGGACTACCTCGACGAGGCGCGCAGGTGCCGCACCGCCGACGACGTGCTCGCCGTGTGGCAGCGCGCGCGGGCGGCCGGGCACGGCTCCGATGAGCTGCGCGACGACCTCAAGGCGATCGCCGACGACATCGCGAAGGGCATCGACCCTCGCTCGGGCGAGGTCGGCGACCAGGACGAGGGCGGGCCGGACGACGAGGGCGTTTACGACGCCGAGGTCGTCGGCGAGAGCGAGGCCGAGCCGCCCGCCGCGTATGTGTCGACGGTGTGGCCCGAGGCTGCGCGGCCGGGCGGGGGTGGCCGCTGATGTGGCACCTCGGCAGGCTGTGCGCCTTCGACCTGGAGACTACGGGCGTCGACGTCGAGGCCGACCGGATCGTGACCGCCGCGGCGCTCGCACTCGGCGGCGGTGAGGACGGCGAGGGGCACGAGTGGCTCGCCGATCCCGGCATCGACATTCCGGCCGAGGCGACGACGGTGCACGGCATCACGACCGAGCGCGCCCGCGCGGACGGCGGACCGGCCGAGACGGTCGTCGATCAGGTCGCCGGGTTCCTCGCGGTGCAGGTGCGCGACGCGGTGCCGGTGGTGGGGCACAACGTGCCGTACGACCTCACGCTGCTCGACCGCGAGTGCCGCCGCTATGAGCTGCCGACGCTGTGCGACCGGATCGGCGAGACGCCGTTGTACGTGATCGACACGCGGGTGCTCGACACGCACGCGTTGCCGTACCGCAGGCGCCCGTCGAAGGGCCAGGGGGCGAGGCAGCTCATCACCCTCGCGCAGGTCTACGGGCTGTCGTGGGACGAGGGCGCGGCGCATGGCTGCGCGTACGACGCGCTCGTCGCCGCCCGGGTCGCTTACCGGATCGGGCAGCTCGCCCACATGCCGCGGGCGGACTGGCCCGAGGCGATCCAGACCGCTCGGCGGCCGCGGTTTCACGAGCTCGGCGGGCTCGACCTCGCCGAGCTGCACTCCGCACAGATCACGTGGGCCGCGGATCAGGCGGCCGGACTCGAAGAGCACTTCCGCAAGACCGACCCGGGCGCCGTCGTCGACCGGTCGTGGCCGCTGCGCCCGTGGGTCGAGACGATCACCGAGGGGGCACTCGCATGACGTCCAACTTCCGATTCGTTGACCTCGACGAGCAGGCGCTCGTCGTCCTCGTCGAGCGCGACGGCTCGTACGAGGTGCAGAACCCCGCGCTGTGCAACCGGTTCGCCGCGGCGCTGCTGCGCGGCATCGCCGACCGACTCGACGCGGAGCACCCGCCCTACCCCTGCACTCCGGGCATCGGCGCCGAGCCGCAGCACGAGCGGCCGGCCGAGCCGCTGATCAGCCACGCGGGCACCCTCGACCGCGAGCGGAAGATGTGGACGGACGGCACCGGGCACGCGTGGGACTTGTCGTTGCCGTGGACGGATGCGGCCGACCGTTCGTGGCGGTGGCATGGCAGCCTCGACCGGCAGGGCACGCCGATCATGCGCAGCGCTGACGGCGCCGAGGTGCAGTCGCTCGACGTGGTGCGCGCCCTGTGGGGGCCGATCGCGCCGCTCTCGGGCGGTGCGGCATGACGACCGCCACGGTTCCCGGACTGATCGCACCGGGCGTGCTCGCACCGCTCGACGACCGGGTCGTCGCCGAGGGTGAACTGCGGGTGATCGGCCTCGACTTGTCGCTTACCTCGACGGGTGTGTGCCTGCCCGACGGCAGCACGTACCGGATCAAGACCCGCGGCAAGGACGGCGACCGCCGTCTCGTCGCCATCCGGGACAACATCCGTGCGGCACTGGCCGCGCACCGCCCGCACCTCACCGTGATCGAGGATCTGCCCAAGCACGCCATGGCGGCCGGGTTGACGGCGAAGGTGCACGGCCCGGTGCTGTGCGAGCTGCTCGACGCCGGCGTGCCGTACGCGCGCATCGTGCCGGCGACCCTCAAGAGCTATGCCTGCGACTACGGCCGGGCCGACAAAGCGCAGATGGCCGCGGCCGCGTACCTCGCGGCGGGCGCCGAGTTCGCCGACGACAAGGGCGGCGACCAGTGCGACGCCTGGTGGCTGCGCGCCGCCGGTCACGAGGCGTACGGGGTGCCGCTCTTCGATCTGCCGCCGGCGCAGCGCAAGCGGCTGCACGTCGTCGCGTGGCCGGCCGGTGTCCGCGCCCTGTGCGTGACGGGAGTGACGCGATGACCCTCCGCACCCCACCCAACCTGTCTATGCAGAACTCGGAGACTCCCGTGACCTCCCCCGCCCTGCACGCGCTGTCTCTTGGCGCGGGTGTTCAGTCAACAACGTTGCTGCTGCTGTCCGCCGAGGGCGTGCTGCCGAAGTACGACGTCGCGATCTTTGCCGATACCGGCTGGGAGCCCCGCGCCGTGTATGAGCACCTGGACCGTTTGGAGCGCGAAGTCGCCGAGCCGGCCGGTATACCGATCGTTCGGGTCCGCGCCCTGGGTGGCCAGGGGAAACGGTCATCGGGCGATCTGCGGGCCGACTCGCTGCGTCCCGACTCGTGGATGCGTATGCCGGTGTTCGTGGCAGACCGTGAGGACAAGAGCGCGGCCATGGTACGGCGCCAGTGCACGGACGAGTACAAGCTCGTCCCGTTCAAGCAGGAAGTACGGCGCCGTCTCGGATATCCACACCCCCGCCCCGTGCCGCGCGGGACCTATGCGCTCAGCTCGATCGGTATCAGCCGTGACGAGTTCCAGCGCGCGAAGGACGCACACGTTCAGTACCTCAAGAACGACTTCCCGCTGCTCCACCTCGCCGGCGCCGCCGACGGGCGCGAGGGGTGGACCCGCAATGACTGCATCCGCTACCTGCGTGCGCACGGTTGGGGCGAGACCCCGAAGTCGGCTTGCATCGGCTGCCCGTTCCATGGCAACCGGGCATGGCGGGCACTGCGCGACACCTGCCACTGCGGGCACCTCCGGGACGAACATGTCACGGTAGGTGACCGTCTGTTGTGTGATGTCTGCCCGCATGATGCTCCGCGGGCGTGCGCGGGGTTCGCCGCTCCTGAGTGGGACGACGCCGTCGCCTTCGACGGCAAGATGCGCGAGGTGCCACACCGCGGCATCAAGAAGGCCCCCTACCTGCACCGCAGTCTGCTGCCACTCGCCGAGGCACCGATCGACAAGGTCACCCGCGGCGAGTGGGCCGACCGGCAGCTCAACTTCTTCGATGCTGTCGCGGACGTTGAGGCCGAGGCGCTCGAAGAAGGCGAATACGGCAGTTGCTCGCCCTGGTCGTGCCGCAGCGACGAGCCGACCGCCGATGAGGGTGATTAGGGGTGGCCGGCCCTATCGGGCCGACGATCTGCGACCCGCACCCCGGCTACGGGCTGCGGGTGCGCAAGGACAGCAACCGGGCGATCCCGACGGCCGATGGCGACTGCCCGTGCGGGCAGTTCAGCAAGTCCGCGCAGGGCGACGTCGAGGTCGAGTCGCTCGTGATCGCGTACGGCCGGCACCGCCGCGACGAATGCCCCATTCCAGCGATACGAGCAGCGGCCGCTCGGCAGTACGCGGCGCTGCAGTTCTCACACAGCAGGCGAAGGAAGTGAATCACCCGTGCCGCACAACCTCGACCCCGACCAACTGCCCGAGGTGAAAGTCGACTCAAACGCCGGTTGGCTGCAGCAGGCGCTCACCGCCGCGCAGCGCCGCGGACTGTGGGAGCACCCCGGGATGAGTGTCTTCGCGGTCGTCGAGCTCACCTCGAAGAGCTTCACCGGGCACGCCGACGGCGAAGAGAAAGAGCCGCAGGTGAAGCTACGGATCACGGTCGCCGAGGTCGCGCAGGACCACGACCAGGCGGCGCAAGTCGCCGAGGTCATGCGGGCGATGATGCGGCGCCGCAAGATGAACGGCACCCTCGACGAGCTCGGCCCCGGTACCCGCGACGTCGAGGCGGCGGTCGCCGAGGCACTCACCCACCATCCGACCGAGGTCGAGTTCGAGGCGCACACAGCCCGCACACGGCGCGGCAGCCGGATCGAGCAGCACGGGTGACACGCGCACGGCGTGTGCGCTGCCGCTGCGGCCGCACGGTCCTGCGGCAACTCGTCGGCCACCGGGCGGCACTCGATGTGACCGCCGACGCCGAGGAGTTGACCGCGGGCGCGGCCGCGGAGCTGCGCGGGCCGAACCGCCTCGACTGGTGCCTGCGCACCACGAAGGGCGGGCCCGACCTGCGGTGGGCCGACTGTAACCGCCGCGACGGCGGGTGCCCGCACCCGCACGTGATCGACCACCAGTGCGCAGCGGCCGCGGCCCCGGTGCCGCGTCCTCGCACCTCTCGTACGTCCTCGGTCCCCGAGGGACAGCTCACCCTCGACTAGGAGCAACTCCGATGCCTTGGTTCGTCGTTGACGACAACGCACACTCACACCCGAAGATGATCGCCGCCGGGAACGCGGCGCTCGGGTTGTGGCTGCGCAGCGGCGCGTATGCGGCGCAGCACCTTACCGACGGCATCGTGCCCGGCGTCATCGCGAAGATGTACGGCTCAAAGCCGCAGATCGCCAAGCTCACGGCGGCCGGTCTGTGGCACACCAGCGGCCACACCTGCCGGCACCCGAAGTGCCTTCAGCCGGCCGCGGGTGACTTCATGATTCACGACTACCTCGAATACAACCCGTCGCGGCGGCAGGTACTCGACCGCAAGTCGAAGGCGGCCGAGAAGAAGCGCAGGCAGCGCGCGGGCACGGGCCCGGAGGGGAATCACGGCGGATTCGGCGAAGGTTCGCGCCCGGACCGTGAGGGATTCGACGACGAATCGTCGGCGGAACGCGCGCCGGAAGGCGGCGACTGCGCAGGTCACGGCCGTCCGTCCCCGGGGGACAACGGGGGGACTCGCGCGCACGCGTCCCCCTCCCCTCCCATCCCCTCCCCTTCAGGGGGTGCAGGTAGAGAGCCGTCTGCGGGAAGTAGCGCACGCGGCCGTGGAGCTCTCTCTTCAATCCCCGCCGACTGGCAGCCGACCGACGACGACGTTCGCGCCGCGCAGCTCGCCCGAGCCGACAGCGGCCGCTCGCGGCTCACCGCGCAGCAGCTCACCGCCGTCACGCGGAAGTTCGTCCGGCGCATGGCCGACGATGGCGTGCAGGCAGCCGGGTTCGGCGGCCGCTGGCAGCAGTGGGCCGAGAACGAACGCACCGAGCCGGCTGCGCCCGGCGGGGTCGTCGTCCCGTTCGCGCAGCAGCCCACGAGCAAGGCGCAGCAGCAGGTCGCCAGCCTCGGCCGGCTGCGCGACCGCTTGAACGGAGGTACAGCCTCATGAACCTCGACGACACCCTCGACTTGCTGTCGCAGATCGCCCTCGTCGACGACCGCGTCGTGAAAGCGACCGAGACCGAACAGGCGGCGCAGCTCACGATGTGGGCGGCGATCTTGCGTGATGTCCCGCTCGACTTCGCCGGCCGAGCCGTCGGCGAGCACTACGCCGAGTCGGCGTGGCCGATCATGCCGAAGGACATCGCCGCCCGGTGGCGGTCCGTCGCCCGCGACCGGCTCGGCCGGCACACGGGCACGTTCGAGCCAACGGCGCACCCTCACCTCGACCCCGACGACATCCCCGGCTATCGAGCCGCTCTGCGGGCGCAGCGCGAGGCGGTGCGCACCGGCTGCGAGGCGCCGGCCGAGCTGCGGGCGCTGCTCGCCGGCTCGGGCCCGGTGGCCGACGGACGGCCCAACGACGCATACCGGCAGGCACGCGAGGCGCTACGCGCTGCGCGGGCGACCCCGGTCGAGAGCGAGGCCGCGTCGTGAAGATCTACGCCGACCGGCTGCTCGCCGAGACCGTGCCCGACGGCACGTTCGGCGGCGCCCGCCCGCCGCGAGGGCAGCGCAAAGCGCGTCGAGGGCCGGACCCGGAAGCGGCGCGGCACCGCGCCGAGCTCGCCGCGGAACTCTCCGCTGTCGCGGTGCGCCGCAAGAACGCCCGCGCCACCGCGAACACCCCGCAGGACCCTGCCACTCGCACGGCCGCCTGACCGGCCCGCACCGCTCGAAGGAGACACCGCACATGGCCACTACCGACAAGCCGTTGACCGCCGTCGAGGCACTGCTCGCGTTCGCCCGGCGCGTCGTCGACCCCCCGGCGGCGCAGGCGCTGATCGACGAGGCGACCCGCGAGCTCGCCGGCCGGCACGTTGTCCGTGCCGATCAGCACCTCGTGCCGTTGCGGTTCACCGTGCGCCGAGGTCGTGACGTCTCCGGGACCAGCGGGCTCGGCGATGTTGCCGACGGCGTGCTGTGGCCGGACGGAACCGCGTCCGTGCGGTGGCGCGGCGAGCACCCTTCGGCCGTGTTCTGGGACCGCGGTCGCGTGAGCGTCGAATTCATCCACGGTCACCAGGGCGCGACCGAGATCGAGTTCGTCGACCAGGACGGCGAGCGGCCGGCCCCGGTTGGCGAGCCCGCCGCGGACCCGTCGGCCGCGCCGCTCGCGCTGCGCCGCGTCGTCGAGATCGCCCTGAACAAGCCCGTGCCGTGCCCCGACTGCGAGCGCACGTCGGCGTGCCGCTGCATGACCAAGCGCACCGCGGGACGCATCGACGCCGTGCTCGGCGCGCTCGCGCCGTGGCTCAAGTCCGGCAAGGACACCGCGGCGTGAGCGCCCACGACTTCACTGTCGACCCCGACGACCTCGATGAGGACGACCTCGACCGGCTCGCGCAGATGAGCGAGGAAGACCTCACCGACCTGTACGAGGACCCCACGCCCGAGGACCCGCTCGCCGGGTACGCCCGGCCCGCGACTCGGGCCGCACCGGAGGCCACCCCGGGTCGCGGCATCGACGACCTGCACCCCCTGTGACCCCTGCCCGCGCCCACGACAAGCGAGGAACCATGGCCGATACGACGCTCACCCAATCCGCCGACGAGCAGTACGTCGACCCATTGCGCGTTGCCCTCGACGAGATACGCGCGTGGCGGCATCGGCAATCGCACACCGACGCTCCGCGCTACGCCGAGCTCGACACGATCCTCGACGCCGCCGCGGTGGGCCGGATCGAGCACCACCTCGGGCGCAGTGAGCCGACGTCGCTGCCCGAGGCGGTGCAGGGGTACCGCGCCGTGATGGACGCCCGGCGCCGCATCCTGTCCGACGCTGTACGCGCGTGGGACCTGGTCGAGGCCGAAGCGATGCGGGACATCGCGCGGTTCATGCCGGGCACGAAGTGATCGCCGTGCCCGCCTCACCGAAGGCTTTCGACGCGCTCGCCGAGCGGATTCGGCGGGCGGCCGACGCCGCGACCGCCGACATGCTGCTCGACCGGTGGCTCGACTACCGCGACCGCGCGACTGAATGGGACGCGGCTCGGTGGGGGTTCGACCCCAACCGATGGTGCGAGCCCGAGCGCTCCGAGCTCATGCGGCGCAGCCGCTTCGAGATCGGGTTCGTACAGCTCGACGCCACCCCCTGAGATGACGACAGGGCGCCCCTTGCCGGCCAGCAATCCGGGGCGCCCCTGCGGTGCGATCACGATACGTCCCACAGCACAACCAGGAGCACCCGCCATGCAGAACACCACCCGCACCCCCACCGAGGCCCTGCGCATCGTCGTCGAGCACTGGCCGCACCTGCGCGCCCTGATCGACACGGCGACGCCGGACGTCTGGCCGCCCGCGAACCCTTCGCTGTACCTGCGTGCCCTCGATGAGCACGACGCCGCCGAGGCCGCGGCCGGCCATCTCTCCCCGGCCGAGTACCTCGCCCGCCCCGGCCACGACCAGGACGAGGCGCCGGCCGCCGGGCATGAGCACCTCGTGCTCGCCGAGCAACCCGCACCGCTGCGGCTGCACGTCGTAGACGCGAGCCGCGCCGTCGAGGCCGCCCTGTGTTCACTCGCCGATGAGATCGCGGCGCAGGTGCAGCGGCGGCAGATCAGTGCCCCGACCCGCCCCAACCCCAACGACTCGACCGGTCGCGATCTCGCGCTGCTCGCCGTCCGCGACGAGGCAGACCCGCAGCGGTGGCACTACAACTTGCGCGAGCGCACCGCGCCTCGGGCCGCGAAGTGGCTACTCGCCCGGATCGAGGGCGAGCCGGGCCCGTGCGAGTCGCTCACCCTGGCGCACCGCCGTCTGATCGGCCGCGTCGCCCGCGAGGCGGCGCGGCGCATCGAGCGCACCATCGGCGCCGAGCACAGGTCGGTGCCCATGGGCGAGCAGCCGTGCCCATGGTGTGCCGGACAGCTCGTGATGCACCGGGGCGCCGACGATGATGCCGCGGCCGTGACCTGTGAGACCGGCGCAGCGTGCTGCGCCCCGACGTCGCTGGACGGCGAGGGGCGCCGCGTGTGGCGGGGGGCCGAGGCGCTGCTCGCGTTGCACGAGGCGGTCGCCGCCGCTGCGCGACGGCGCCGTCGGCGCGACCAGAAGCGGGCCGAACGTTCACGCCGCGCCGCAGCGTGACATGCGAACGCCGCCGCACCTCGCAAGGGGTGCGGCGGCGGCCGGCGTGGTCTGGCGTCGGCTACTTCCCGACCTCGACGACGTCCCCGCGATCATCGCCTCTCGCTCCACCGACCCCGAGCAGTACGCGCCGCTGCTCGTCGATCCCGCCAACACCCGTGCTGATGCACGCCAACGAAGTGCAGGACGGCGACCGAGAGGCGTCAGCCTGCAGAGTCGGAGGCGGGAGGTTATGGCGTAATCCTCCAGCTAGCGCCAGCAGACATCCAGTCGTAATGGATACCCGGAAAAATGCGGAGCGCATACGCGGAACGCAATCCGCGCTGTTCAAGCGGACGCAGGTCACCCTTGTAGTAATACCTCCCCTCTTCCGCGCCGGATTCCGCAACCATTCCCCAATTCTCAATCACCAGCTCTGTCCGATTCTCGTTGGGGATGAGGCGCCAATAGTTATCTTTCCCGGAGGTTGCGCAATCCATGACTTTCACCGCGGTGTCGGTTCCAGTCGTCCCGAGACACATTCCCGCATTGGGTCCATCCGTGACGTGCAATTGCATGAGCATCGCATAGTCGGAGCCGGACTGCGGAGCGGCTAGAGGCTTGCTTTCCACTCCGGCGATCGTGAAGCGCTGAGACCAATGCCCGGTGTCCTCGGACGGCCCTTCCCTGTCCCTTCCGCTTTCAGCAACTCCAGTTTCCGGGTTGACTTTCATCCTGAAAGTATTACCCCCGTTTTCGAATGGCCTGGAGAAACGAAACGCACCCAACTGGCCATCGTCGCCAAGTTCATCAGAGAGATCGTCAATCGAGCAGCCGTAATAAAGATACTGAGCATACACTGCCAAATAGCCTGCAGAGACACCAGGTCCACCACCAGTGGCCCCGCTGCCGCCGAGGGCATCCATATGTTCCCTGAGGACTGCGCACCGTTGACTGTCCGCCATTTTGTCCGGCCTCCTAATGGTTTCTACTTCAAGAGAAATATGACATGCTGACCGCTGAACTGAAGCCTGCCATATAGAGGGGCTCACCGTGGTGCAGTTCGGCAGCCGTCACCCGTCCGGAGCCTGCGGGTGACCGGCCTCGATGATGGCCCCGTTCTGATCGAACAGTCGGTACGGCTCCCAGGGGGTACCTGTACCAGGCAGCCCGTAGCCCTCTCGACCAGACAGCGAAGCGCCCCGCCAAGGGAAGTGGCGGGGCGCTTCGCGCTGATCATAGGCCCTAAGCGACTGGTGAAGGGGGCGTGTTCCGGCTGTGCACTATTCCGCTGCTGATCAGGGGGCGAGCCCCACTTGCTAGGGGGCCGCGCAGGATGTAGCTGACTGCGACGGTATGATCACAGGGTTTTGCAGGAACCTACCTTCAGGAGAACTGATGAGTACGACGGTGCACTTCAAGGGAAACCCTGTCCAAGTAGCTGGCCAACAGCCGATGGTAGGTGACAGAGCCCCGTCCTTCACGCTCGTCGACAAGGACTTGTCACCCGTCGGCCTGGATCATTTCGTCAGGCAACGCAAGGTCCTGAACATCTTCCCCAGCCTCGACACCGATGTCTGCGCCGCCTCCATACGGAAGTTCAATGAGCTGGCAGGCGGCCTGGACAACACCGTAGTGCTGTGCATCTCCTCGGACTTGCCGTTCGCACAATCGCGATTCTGCGGGGCGGAGGGCCTGGACAACGTGGTCACCATGTCCACGTTCCGTAACCCCGAGTTCAATGAGACCTACGGCGTGCTGATCAACACGGGCCCGCTGGCCGGTTTGGCTACCAGGGCTGTCGTTGTACTGGACAGTGACGACCGAGTCCTGCACTCGGAGCTGGTAGATGAGATCACCGAAGAACCCAACTACGATGCGGCCTTGGCTGTTCTGAAGTAATCCCTCTTGCACATGCTTAGCCCGCCATCGGCCTACCGGTGGCGGGCCGTCGCTATCGTTTGGCCTCGTACTCGTGGGCCCTGCCGCCTCGCCATGTGACCGCCCGCGGATTGTCGAGCAGCGGACCCGCGTCCTCGATCCCCGCGCGCCGCAGGAACTCGACCAGATCCTCATCACTGTGCGCGAGTCCGAGAATCTGCCCGCGCGCGGTCACCCGCCGCCCGCCGGTCGGGGAAGGGCGGTGTACGACTATCGGCGCATCGGCCATGTCACCAGGGTCAGCCGCCCGCCGCGCCTCCGCATTCCGAGCGCCTGCGGGCTGTGGCGCGCTCACGCGCCTTCCGCCCCGACGGGCCCGCCGAGGCGGGTCACCCCTGCGCGTCCCCCTTGGATTCGAGGTCGGTGCGACGGCCGGGGGTGACGGGATGCTTCCCGAAATACGCGTCCAGGTCGCCGCGGCGGAACCTCGGCCGCGTGCTGCCGGGCTCGATGACGCCCTTGGGGAACTCGCCCTTCGGGTCGGCCCGCCGGTTGTGCAGTGTCTGCCGGCTCACCCCGTAGTCGGTGCAGATCTGTGCGATCGACAAGAGGTCATCGCCGCTCTTCGGCGGTGTCGTCGGCTCTTCTGGCACGTCGGCATCATTCCCTAGACCTCTTGACAATGTAAAGAGGTCGCCTCTTAGCTGTACCCCCATACGGAAAAGCCCCGGCCCGGCGCTGGAGACGCCATTGAGCCGGGGTGGACCCGCCCGCCTTCCGCTAAGAGACAGGGCAGATCCGTGAAGAATCCTAGCCGGGAACACCCGGCCATCAATCCTGATCAGCGGCCACGACGAGGCCGGGTAACAGACCGGCTCGGGTACCGCATCGGTATCGGCATCATCGCGCCGGCCGCGGCCGGGATCGTCGCCTGGTCGCTGTACGTCGTCGCACACGACATGTACGGCGTGCCCAAGCTGCTCGCCGGCCTCGTCGCCGCGTGCTTCGACGGCATCGCCCTCGCCTGCCTGTACCTCGCGAGCGAAGCGGTCCGCGAAGGGCGCAGCGCCCTCGGCCCCCGGCTCGTCACCCTGCTGCAGGCCGCGATCTCCATGTACTTGAACCACCTGCACGCCGAGCACATCGGCGGGGGCGTCGGAGCGACCCTGATGTTCGCCGCCCCCACCGCCGGCCTGCTGCTGCTCTTCGACCAGTCGTGGGCCGCGACCCGCGCCCGGCACCGCGTCGCCCGCGGCGAACACCCGATGCGGTGGCCGGTGTTCGGATGGCTCGGGTGGCTGCTCGCTGGCGAACAGGCATGGGAGGCGACCAAACGCCGCGCCGTCGCGCACGTGACCGGCGCCGACGACAAGGGCGAGGACGAGCCCGCCACCGGGCCACGCAAGCCGGCTGAACTGCTCGCCTCCGAGCTCGCCGGTCTCCCCCCGACCAAGGCAATTCGGATCGGGCACGAGTCGCGGCCCGAACTCACCCCGGCGCAGCTCGCCGAGGTGCTGCGGCAGTACGGGCAAGACGTGACCGAACTCGACGTCGCGATCGTCCTCGACCGCGTGCCCCGCTCGACCGGCTACACCGTGGCACGCGCCGATGCACCGCCGCCCCACAGTGAGACGCCCGCACCGCATCACCTCGTCATCACCGTGCAGCAGCCGGAAGCACTCCCCGCGGCCTCCACCCCGCCCCCGCCGCCCGGGCCGCCTGTCGACCCGACGCCCAACTTCGCAGATCAGCAGAGCGGTATCGGCCCAAGCCCGATCGAGCAGATCGTCGACAAGGCGCTCGCGGGCGAGGGACGGTCGAAGGCCGGTGCGGTGCGGTGCATCCGTGCGGCGCTGCCGAACCTGACCGCCCCGCAGGTGGCTGCGCAGATGGTGCGGCGCGGTTTCGAGACGACCGATGGGTACGTACGCACGGTCAACTCGCGCGACGCGAGGAAGCCGAAGGTCGTCCAGGCGCTCCCGAGGCGCGAGCCGAACGGGCCCTACCTGTAGAGAGGCCCGCCGCGCTCTGTTCCCCGCGCCGGCACGCACCACCTCAGCGACCCTGTCGGCTACCGGCGCTGTCCTGCGCTGGCCTCGGAGACTGTGATCGTCCGCCGCTCGTGGAGGGCGCCGTCCAGTTCTTCAATTGCCGCCCGGGCTTCCTCGGGAGTGGACATCTCCACATGCCCGAAGCCCTTACTCTGCCCTGACTGGTCGCGGATCACCTTGACGAAGCTGACCTCTCCGCACCGCTCGAAGAGCTCCCTCAACCCGTCATCGTCGACTGAGTAGCTCAGACCCCCGACATAGAGTCTCTTGTTCATACCGTTCCCTCTCTTGCCTGGTCCGATTGCCAACCGGGCGAGACTGCCCCCTTGCGGAGTGGGGCCAAACCTCACCGACGAAGTCAACCACTGAAGGCGGAGGACAACCGGCCATGTCCAGACTCACCCCCGACGATGCTGCCGACCGGCTCGGCATCGCCGACGAGAACGTCGAGCTGTTCATTCGCGTCGTCGACGCGCTGCGCGCCCCCGAGGCGCGCGACGCGGAACTCGCCCGACTCCGCACCGAACTCGACGCCGTGAACGAGGCGCTGCAGACGGCGGGCATCGACTACCCGGGCGGCGCCCGCGGGGTGCGCGACCTCGCTGCGCTCCTCGACGACGCACGCAAGGGCTAACGCCGGTGGGGTACTTGAGTGCCCCACTGGCCACAAAGGCATCAAGTTTGTGCATCCGTCGACAGCGGAACGCAAATGGTGCCCACCGCGGTGTAGGGGCGAGGTTATCGAGCCGGGCCCTGAGATTGGGCCGCACGAAGGAGAGACAGCGATGAGCACAGCTCCCGAAGGTTTCGCGCCCGACTGTGACGCCGTCACGCCGGAAGAGGAATGCGGCGACTGCGAGTCGTGTTTCGAGGCCGAGGCGGAAGGGATCGAGCGAGCGCACGAGAGCGGGCAGATCACCTTGACCGAAGCGCTCGAAGCACACGATCGAAACGGCACGTACCGAAACGTGAGCGAGGACTGACCCCGTGGCAAAGAAGATCGAGCACGTACCCGCGGACAAGTTCATGACGCTCGACGAGATCGCGGCGTTCGTCGCCGACGCACGAGCGGCGGGTGCGAGTGGCAGTGACATCCCGCAGGGCCGTTTGTCGTTCGGAGGAAAGTTGCAGCAGTTGAACATCGCGGTCGCCGACCGGAGCCCGGCCGAGGACGCGGTCGACGAGGCATGATCTGCGAGCATTTCGCGCGCGAATCGACGACGAATCGAACGAGAATCTTCGCCGAATCGTTCGCGGTTCTCCGGCGAGTACGCAGGTCATCGCGCCGTGTCCCCGGAGGACGCCCTCGGGACTCACGCGCGCGCGTCCCCCTCCTCTCCCTTTATCTGGGGGGTGGCGGGTAGAGAGATCGTCTACCGGTAGTGGGCGGCGCACGCCGCGAACTACCTCTCTGCCCGCCCGCTGTCAGCCCCGAACGGCAAGATGACGCCATGACCGACGCGCACAAGATCACCAGTCTCGACGCCACGTGGCGACCCGGCGACATCCGCGTGCGCTCCGATCACCCCAAGTGGGTATGGGGCTACCCCAACGAAGGCAGCACCCGCAGCCGCTTCGGTGGCCCGGCCGTCCCCGACGGCGGGCTCGAAGAGCACGACGTGCCCCGCCCGTTGACGCTGCTCGTCCGCGACGGGCAGGCGGTCGGCGGACACCTCGTCGACGAGCCGACACCCCCAGGAACTTGACGCCGAACGATCACGTGTCGCACTCTTGACGGCAAGTCCGCCATGCCCGGACACAGAATCCACCCGACGCCCCCGCCCACCGCGGGGGCGTTTGCGTTCCCCCCAATGCCGGTCGGCACACCCCACCGTCGACCGGCACGCCGCCGCCCCAACTCCCCCCGGGGCGGCGGCACCCGACTCGCGCGGGGCGGGGTCACTACAAGCCATGGCGGGTTTGCTGACCGCCCCGCGCGTAACACCAACATCTGTCCGACCGTCAGTCCCACGCGGCACCATGGGAGTTCACCCAGAACCGCACGAAGGGGCACGTCTCATGTTCGGCAGGAAGAAGACCGACGAGGAAAAGGCCGCCGCGAAACACCTCGGCCGCATACGTGCAGCCGGCGCAGCGACCGGCGTGACCGTCATCGGGAGCAAGTTCCACCAGGCCGGACAGGCGCCGATCCCCGTCGAGGGATCGAAGGTGACGATCGAGCTCGGCGAGACCGCCCGCAAGCGCATCACGGCGACGCGGGTCGCGCTGACGGGGATCTTCGCCCTGTGGCTCAAGAAGGACGAGCAGAAGCTGTACATCACGGTTGAGCATGACGAGGGCGTGATCCTCTACCCCGTGCCAGCGAAGAAGGAACCGCAGGCCCGAGTGTTCGCCACCCTCGTCAACGGCGAGGCCACCGGCATCACCGCATAGCTACACCGGGGTACGCCGCACACCCCCCACGCGGCGTACCCTCCGCCGCTCCCCCGGCAGGAGGTCACCGCCCATGCGCGTACGCCTCACCGACGGGACACGCGAGGTCGACATCACCGCGAAGGGCAGCGACCCCGCGCTGCTGCGGCAGGCGGAACGCACAGCTCGACGACTGCTCGACGCGATGCAGACCGAACCGAGCACGAGCAGAGGGGCGTTCGGGTTTGGTCGGCACCTCGACGGCGTCGCTCTCGACAGCGCAACCGAGCGCGCCGACCAGGACGACGAACCCGACCTCGACGAGCAGCTCGACCAGGACGACGAGCAGCTCGACCAGGACGACGACGGATGAGCGGCGGGTGGCAAGGCAGCACACGAAAGGCCGAGCTGCCAGCCAACTGGTACACGGAGCTGCGCCCGTTCGTCCTCACGCGCGATAAGAACCGATGCCAGGAGGTCATCGACGGCGCACTCTGCGCCCGTCCGGCGAATCAGGTCGACCACATCGGCGACCGTGATGACCACCGGCCCGAGAACCTGCAAGCGCTGTGCGAGGACTGCCACGGACGCAAGAGCTCACGGCAGGGCAACGCGGCACGGTGGGCGGTACGCAGGCAGCGGCCGAAAGAGCGTCACCCCGGGCTGTTTTGATCCCGAAGAACTCGACCCGAATGCGGCCGCTGCCCCTGGGGGGTGACTCCCCCTCCCCGCCCCATCGAGGGCTCGGGAGGTGCTGTGGCCGAAGTTCTGTACGGGTCTGGGGAAATCAGCCACGCTGCGGGGCGTGGGCGGCCCGCAGGGCGGCGGGCAGGGATGCGGCAGGCTGATTTGATGGCGCGCGGTTGAGGGACCGCAGATCGCCTCTCAGCCTGCCGCATTCCCGATGCGAACTTGATACATGCAGGTCAGGGCACTAAAAGCGTACGCCGCGATATCCTGGGGACATGCCGACGACGCCCCGCTGCGAGCACTGCGACGAGCCGATGCCGATCACGGCCCGGCGGCACGCGCGGTTCTGCAAGCCTGCGTGCCGAGCTGCTGCTCACCGAGCAGCCCGCGCGATCCCGGCCGAGCTCACGGCCCGGCCCCGGTGGGTCCGGCGCACCGCGCGGAAGGTCCCGGTCACGGTCGGCGGCGACGTCGCGAGCAGCACCGACCCCGCGTCCTGGTCGACATACCGGGACGCCGCGAAGTCGACGGCGGGCGCCGGGCTCGGGTTCGTCCTCAACGGTGACGGCGTCGTCTGCCTCGACCTCGATCACTGCCTCGACCACGAGGGCGCGATCGCGGGCTGGGCGCGCAACATGCTCGACGCGGTCAACGGCTCGACGTGGGTCGAGGTGTCGCAGGGCGGCGATGGGCTGCATGTCTGGGGGTTTGGCGCGTTGCCGCACGGCAGGCGCATCACGGTCGGCGGCGGCTCGGTCGAGCTGTACGGCACCGGCCGGTACATCGCGGTCACGGGGCGGACGTTCGGCGGCACGCCACAGCGCCTCGGCGACCTACAGCACGTAATCGACTCGGTGGTGTAGCCGTGACCGGTTCATGTGACACGTAGATCTCTCGAATGCGCTCCGCGACGGCACGTTGAGCTGCATGCAACCGGTCGACAGCGTCGGTCAACGCTGACTCTGCAGCGTCCGGTCCGTCCTCTGTCAGCAGCCACTCAAGTTGTTCATACAATCCGCGGGCGCGTACGACCTTGCGGCGCAGCCCGTCAGGGATCACCAGCCCCGCGAGCCGATTGACGTTCTCGCTGTGAGCCCGTGCGGACTCGTCGAGCGCTGTTGCCTCGGTCTCGACCTCGGCCCGGCGCCGGTCTATCTCCTCCTGCGACAGTGCCCGCGTCGGTCTGCTACTGCCAAGACGATGCCACCAACACCATGCCTTGATGTTGTCCTCGGCCACGAGCAGTAGTTCAGACAGCGCACCGTGCAGGTCTTGAAGGTGCGTGAGCTCGAAGGTCTCGCGGCGGTCGGCGAGGGCGCGTGTCCGCTCGGCGTCTCGCGCGAGCCGTTCCCGACGTGCTTGCGCACGATTGTTGATCAACAAGCCGCCGAAGATCACTGCTTGGCCGAGCAGGAATGATCCGGCGGTCCAAAGACCCGAAACCCCCTGAAGATCCACGGTTGCACCCTACTTAGGGCGTTGGCGGCATGTGCGCTGATTGGAGGTACGGCCATGGCAGGCATGGGCCCGGCGCCGAAGCCCGAGGGGCGCAAGGCGCGGCGCAACAAGGACGCGATCCCGCAGACAGTTCTCAGGTGGGAGCGGGCCGAGGCGCCCGAGCTGCCCGACTTCCGGATCGAGCGCGACGGCGAGCTCGTCGAGTTTGTGTGGCCCGAGCGAACGCGCGAGTGGTGGCAGATGTGGATCGACAGCCCGCTGTCGGACCACTTCGGGTCGTCCGACTGGCAGTACCTGCTCGACACCGCCCTGATTCACGCCCGGCTGTGGCGCGGCGATCTCTCGGCCGCGGGCGAGCTGCGGCTGCGGGTAGCGGCGTTCGGTGCGACGCCGGCGGACCGGGCCCGGCTGCGCATGGTGTTCGCCGAGGCGGACGGCGCCGACGGGGGCAGCGGCCGCTCGGGCGGTCCGTCCGCGCGTGAGCGGTACGGGAATCTGCGGTCGCTGCCGGGCGGGAAGAGCGACCAGGGCAAGAGCACGTAGCGCGAGGGGGCGTCATGCCGTGGCGCGGCCCGGAGTTCGAGGGTGAGCGGCCGACGCTCGGTTGGTACGTCCTCGACTGGATGATGCAGAACCTCGCGCAGCCCGGCCGGGACGATGGCGCCCCGTTCCTGCCGACGCAGGAGCAAGCCGAGTTTCTGCTCGGGTTCTACGAGGTGCACCCGGTCACCGGCAAGCGGGTCATTCACCGGGCGCTGCTCTCGCGGCCGCGCGGGTGGGGCAAGTCGCCGTTCGTCGGGGCGATCGCGCTCGCCGAGGCGTGCGCCGACGTCGTCGCGGACGGGTTCGACGCCGACGGCGAGCCGGTCGGTCGGCCGTGGCACTCGCTGCGGACGCCGCTCGTGCGTATCGCCGCGGTGACCGAGCAGCAGACCGACAACACGTGGATACCGCTTCTGGAGATGGCGCGGGGCGGGTCGCTGTCGACCGACTACGGGCTCGACGTCCTCGACACCGTGATCTATCTGCCGCGCGGTGAGATCTCCCCGATCACCTCGTCGGCGACCTCGGTGAAGGGTGACCCCGCCTGTTTCGCGAGCCTCGACCAGACCGAGGAATGGAAGGAAGCGAACGGCGGCCGCAGGCTCGCGAAGACGCTGCGGTTCAACGCGACCAAGCTCGGCGGGTCGATCATCGAGACCCCGAACGCGTTCACGCCGGGCGAGGGCAGCGTCGCCGAGCAGTCGGCGGCCGACTATCAGGCGATCATCGACGGCCGGTCGCGGGCGCGGGGCATCCTCGTCGACCACCGTGAGGCGCCGCCCGACACGGACATGACCGACGAGGCGTCGCTCGTCGAGGGGTTGCGGTACGCGTACGGCGACAGCAGCGATCACCCCGACGGGTGCGTGCTGCACGACCCGCCGTGCGGGCCCGGCTGGTCGCCGATCGAGGGGATCACGGGCGCTTTCTGGGACACCTCGAACGACCCGCAGGATCTGCGGGCCGACTTCCTGAACCAGATCACGCACGCGTCGGATGCGTGGCTGACCGAGCCCGAGGTGCGTGCGGCCTCCGACCTCGGCAAGGTCGTCGAACCGGGCGAGCGCATCGTGCTCGGGTTCGATGGCTCGCGGAAGCGGAACCGCAAGATCACCGACGCGACGGCGCTGATCGGCTGCCGTCTGTCCGACGGGCACCTGTTCACCATCCGTGTGTGGGAACAGCCGCTTGGCAAGGCGGGCGAGGGGTGGCAGGTACCGGCCGTCGAGGTGCTCGCCGCTGTGGTCGAGGCGTTCGCGACGTACGACGTCGTCGGGTTCTACGCCGACCCCGCCAAGTGGGAATCGCACGTGGCCGATTGGGAAGCCGCGTACGGGCCGCGCCTGCAGGTGCAGGCGACCCGGCAGCACCCGATCGAGTGGTGGATGACCGGCGGCCGCAGCGTGCTGATCGTGCGGGCGCTGGACAAATTCCACACCGCTTTTACCGAAGGCGAGTTGACGCACGACGGCTCGTCGGCGCTCGTGCGGCATCTGTGCAACGCCCGTCGCCGGCCGAGCCGATCGGGCATGCAGATCGCCAAGGCACACCCCGACTCTCCGAACAAGATTGACGCCGCGGTCGCCGCTGTTTTGGCGTGGCAGTGCCGCCTCGACGCGATCGCGAAGGGCGTCGCGGTCGAAGAGGCCGAGATGTGGGGCGGAACGTTTTGAGCTGTGGGAGTGCGTTACGCCCGATGCTCTATTTCGTCTTTCCCGAAGCGGCCACCTTGTCAGACAGCACCCCGTGAGTTCGCAGTGCCGGAACGTCGTACGTCCAATGGGCATTCGAGTCATGCTCGTCGAACCCCGAGGGCGAAACGAGTACGGCTGTCCACTCACCTCTTGGGGGCGGCTTCTTGAGCTTCCATGTCACCTTCCAGCGGCCGCCCTGCAGGATGTCGGCCTTCGGCGACACGAGCCACGCATCCCCGCCCTTGGACTGCTCCTCGTCCGAGGAATCACCCGCTGGATTGCGGGTGATGACGTATACCGCCATCCCCGAGCGGAAGCTCGCTGCAGTCCCGGTGAAGACGTACGTCTTGCCATGCGGCGGCGCCGGGGACTCTGTGAACGAGGTAATGCCAACCGAGTTCCTCACGCTCTGGGGTGGCTGGGCCGCTGGTGGCGGGCTCTCTCCCCCGCTTCCGTTCGCCAACAGGCCGGTGATCAGAGCGGCGATGATCGTTGCCACCGCTGCAATGAGTGCTGTGATCACCTGCCAGCGATGCACCCGGATCTGCGAATCAGGCTCAGGTGGTGGCGGGTTGGGGCGATCACTATCCGGGTCCCCGGAGTCCCCGTGATCTGGCGTTGTCACTGACCCACCGCCGCGGCCCCCTTGCTTCGCTGCCGACGACCATCATGCCCAAGAGCTGTGCCCATCTGGCCCCTTTCGAGAAAGGAGATGCCATGCTCGACCAAGAGGTCGACTCTCCTGACTGGTGGTTGCTGCGGCTCGGCCGGAAGCTGCGCAAGCGGAACGGGCAGCTCGACGAGTGGTGGCGTTACTACCGCGGTAAGCCAGATCTGCCCGAGCTGCCGCGCAACGTCGAGCAAGCGTTCATCGACTTCCAGCGCAAGGCGCGCACGAACTTCTGCGGTCTGATCGCGGGGGCTACGGTGCACCGGCTGCTCGCGCTCGGCGTGACCGGCCCGGATGGCGAGCCCGACGAGCTCGCCGCCCGTTGGTGGCAGGCGAACCGGCTCGACTCGCGACAGAAGCTCGTATGGCGGGTCGCGATGACGCAGAGCGTCGGGTACATGCTCGTCGGCCCGCATCCGACCCGCACCGAGGCCAACGGGCGCCCGTCGCCCCTGATCACTCCGGAACATCCCCGCGAGTGCATCGTCGAGTGCGACCCGGAGACCGGCGAGCCGTACGTCGGGCTCAAGACATTTCACAACGAGATCGACGGCTACGGCTATGCGCGCGTGCTGTACGACGACCGCTCGTTCCCGTACCGCACGACCGAGGTATGCGGCGCGCGACGACTGCCGTGGGGCCCGGACTCGTGGGAGTACATTGGGGAGAGCGACGAGGGCGAGCCGCACGATCTCGGCGGGCTGCCGCTCGTCGAGTTCCCGCGGATGCCCGACCTTGGCGAGGAGCCCGAGCCCGAGTTCGCGGGTGTGCTCGACATCCAAGACCGCGTGAACATGGGCATCTTGAACCGCATGGCGGCGAGCCGGAACTCAGGCTTCCCGCAGAAGTGGATCAAGGGGCACAAGTTCGCGAAGCGCAAGGACCCCGTGACCGGGCTCGTCACGGTCGAGCAGCCGTTTGTTCCGGGGCCGTCCGTGGTGTGGGCGAGCGAGGGCGAGAACGCGCAGTTCGGGCAGCTCGCGGCGAGTGACCTGTCGGGGTTCATGAAGGAGCACGAATCCGACGTGCGCGACATGCTGATCTTGTCGCAGACCCCCGCGTACTACTACGCGGGCGACCTCATCAACATCTCGGCGGACACCGTGAGCGCCCTCGATCTGCTGCATGTGGCGAAGGTGCGCGAGCACATCGCGTCGTTCGGCGAAGGGCTCGAAGACGTGATGAGCCTCGCCGCAGCGCAGGCGGGCGTGCCCGAGGACTACACCGACGCCACCGTGCGTTGGACCAACCCGCAGTACCTGAGTCCGGCCGTCCAGGCGGACGCCGCAACGAAGTTGGCGAGCATCGGCTATCCGCTCGACGTCATCGCCGAGGATCTCGGCGAGTCGCCGCAACGCGTACGCCGCATCACCGCAGGCGCTGCGGCCGAGAAGCTGCTCGCCGCCTCGCTGCTGCCCGCCAACCCGGCGCCGACCGCGGGCAACCAACCCGACGACGAGGAGGCGACGGGTGGGTGAGGCACTGCAGACCGCGCTCACCGACCGGTACGACGCCCTGTCAACGTCACTGCGTTCGCGCGTGATTCAGTTCGTCCTCGACGCGTTCGACTCGCTCGGAGGTCACCGCGACGGCGACGCCGCAGCGTTCATCGAGCAAGTGCTGCCGACCGTGCTCGCGGCGCAGGCGCAGATGGGGCAGATCACCGACGCGTACCTGTCGGCGATGATCGCGGACATGCTCGGCGGCGCCGCGGCGCCGACCGGCGTCGCCCTCGACGAGGCGCTGCGCGGGGTGCCGCCCGACGAGGTGTACACGCGCCCGTTCGTCACCACGTGGACCGCGCTCGCGCAGGGCAAGGCGTATGCGCAGGCGGTCGCCGAAGGGCGTACGCGGCTGCTGTCGATCACCGAGACCGACCTGCAGCTCGCCCGCACCCACGCCGCCCGGCAGTCCATGCAGCGGGGCGGCGTGAAGTTCTTCCGGCGCGCGCTGCGCGGTCCGGGGAACTGCGCGCTGTGCACGATCGCCTCGACGCAGCGGTACCGGGTCGAGAACCTCATGCCGATCCATCCGGGCTGCAACTGCAAGCCCGAGCCGATCGTCGGCAACAAGGATCCCGGGCAGATCATCGACGAGACGCTGCTGCGCGAGGCGCACGCTGCCGTCGCGAAGGGTGTCGGCGCCTCGGATGCGGGCGGCCGCGCACCCGACTACCGCGAGGTCATCATCACTCGCCAACACGGCGAGTACGGGCCGCTGCTCGCAGTGGCACGCCACGAGTTCACCGGGCCGGGCGACATCGCCGGCTCGTGATGCCCGCGCCGACACGGCGCGTTCAGGCTCACCCCCTAACCCGACACGGGAGACACCACCATGCGCACGCGCACTCTGCCCCGCCATGCCCGTACCGGGCAGCTCGCCCTCGGGTGGCGCAAGGCCCGCCCGCACCAGGGCGAGGACCCGGCCGAGCTGTACCCGGTGTGGCCTGTCCTCGGCGGTGCTCCGGATGACATCGGCGACCAGGACGACGACGGCGACGACTCCGACACGGACGACGACACCGACGGCGACCAGGACGACGACGCCGACAAGGGCGACGACAAGACCGATCACCAGGCCGAGGCCGAGAAGTGGCGCGCGCTCGCGAAGAAGCACGAGGGACGCGCGAAGGCCAACGCCGGCGCGGCGAAGGAACTCGCGAAGATCAAGCGCGAGGGCATGAGCGAGGCCGACCAGAAGGTCGACGAGGCGGTCGCCGCGGCCCGCGCCGAAGAGCGCGTGAAGTCCGGCGAGCGGGTCGCCCGTTCGGCGTTCCTCGCCGCGGCGAAGGGACGTCTCGACAACGCGAAGGACGTCGCCGACGACGTCAACCTGCGCCGGTACGTCGACGACGAGGGCGAAGTCGACGAGGACGGGATCGCCGAGCTCGTCGACCGGCTCGCCCGACCGGCTCGCCCCGAAGTCCGGCAAGGACAAGAACGACGAGGACGACGACCGCGACGGGCGTGACACGCGCCGTCGCCGCGGCCGCGGATTCGACCAGGGCGCCCGCAAGGGCAGCGGCAAGGGCTCGGGCGGCGGCGTGGCTGCCGGCCGCGACCTGTACGCGACGCTGCTCGGCAAGGGCGCCGACAAGAGCTGACACCGAAGGAATTGACCATGATTCTTGCTCAGACCACCGAGCAGTTCGGGTCTGACGATCAGTCGTGGCTCGGGTCCGCGCACGGCACGGACGCGACCGAGACGATCGCTCTCGACACGAGCACGTTCACCCCGGCAACCCACTACCCCGCGGGGTACTTCAAGAGCGGCATTCCGCTCGGCCGCATCACGGCGGGCGGGAAGTACGGGCCGTACAGCGACACCGCGACCGACGGCAGGCAGACCCTCGTCGGGTTCCTGTTCGCCGCGGTCAAGGCACCGACCGACAACACCCGCGATCCGGCGGCCGCGCTGCTCACGCACGGCAAGGTGCGCGAGTCGCGGCTGCCCGTTGCGGTCGATGCCGCCGGTAGGACCGACGTCGCCGGCTCGATCCGGTTCGTCTGAGAGGACTGATCATCATGAGTTGGACTCTCGACACCGAGTTCATTGAGCCGACCGAGCTCACCGGTCTCATTCGGGCCGCGCTCGCCGACCTGCAGGTGAACCGCTTCACCCTGTCGCGGTGGCTGCCGAACGTCGAGATCGACGATCTCGCATACGAGTTCACCAAGGGCGGCGGCGGGCTCGCCGAGACCGCGAGCTACCGGTCGTGGGACGCCGAGTCGAAGATCGGCCGCCGTGAGGGGATCGGCAAGGTCATGGGCGAGCTGCCCCCGATCTCCGAGAAGATACTGCTCAACGAGTACGACCGGCTGCGCCTGCGGAAGCTGCAGCGTGACGACGCGCTGCCGTTCATCGCCCGCGACGCGCAGCGTCTCGCCCGCAACATCGGCGCGCGCTTCGAGGTCGTGCGCGGGCAGGCACTCGTCAACGCGCAGGCGCCGATCACCGAACTGCAGCAGACCGTCGACTTCGGCCGCGCGGCCGGGCACTCGGTCGTCGCCGCGGTGCTGTGGTCGGATCACGCGAACGCGACCCCGATCGACGACCTTGAGTCGTGGGTGCAGACCTACAGCGACACCAACGGCACTGCGCCGGCCGTGATCCTCATGCCGAAGGCGGTGCTGCAGCACCTGCGGCAGTGCGAGCAGGTGATTCGGCAGGTGTTCCCGCTCGCGCCCGCAGGCTCGGCGCCCATGGTCAACCGCGACCAGGTGAACACCGTTCTCGAATCCATGGGGCTGCCGCCGATCGAGCTGTACGACGCGACGGTCAAGGTCGATGGCGCCTCGACGCGGATCACGCCGGCGAACGCGCTCGCGCTGCTGCCCGAGCCGGGCGCCACAAGCGCGGCACAGCCGACCGAACTCGGCGCGACGCTGCTCGGCACGACGGCCGAGTCGCTCGAAGCCGAGTACTCCCTCGTCGCGTCCGAGCAGCCCGGCATCGTGGCGGCGACGTTCAAGACGAAGGACCCGGTGCGGCTGTGGACGCACGCCGCGGCGGTCGGTATGCCGATCCTGCGCGAGCCGAACCTCACGTTCAAGGCGCAGGTGATCGCATGAGTCGGCGCCTGATCGCGCACGTGCACGTCGACGGCATCGCGTACGGGCCCGACGACGAGGTGCCCGCGGCCGTTGCGAGGCGTATCGGTGCGCACGCGTGGACGTCTGGCGAGGACGCCGGGGGGCCGCCGGGCGATCCCGAGGCCGACGGCGGCGCCGAGCCGCCGCCGCGCTCTGGCCGCGGCTCGGGCATCGAGGCGTGGCGGGCGTTCGCCGAACAGCACGACGTCGAGGTCGCCGCCGACGCGAGCCGCGAGGACATCATCGCGGCCGCTGAGTCGGCCGGCGTCGTCGAGCCCGAGCAGCCGAAGGAGTAGGGGCGATGGCGGCGTTCGCGACGGTCGAGGACTACGAGGCGCGCGCCGCCGTCGCTCTCCCCGCGGGCAGCCCGAAGCGCCGGCAGGTCGAGGTGTACCTCGACGATGCGTCGGCGCTCATGCGGCGCCACATCCCAACCGGCCACGCGCCCGACGTGGACACGTTGCGCGCGATCTGCGTCGCGGTCGTGCGCCGTGTCACGGCCAACCCGGGCGGGTACCGGCAGCGCACCATCGGGCAGTACTCCGAGACGCTCGGCGAAGACGGTGGTCTGTACCTCACCGAGGACGAAGTCGCCATGCTGCAGTCGGAAGACGCGAGCGACCCGGACGCCGACGACGCGTACTCGGTCGTGCTCGTCGACCAGGGGCTACCGGGGTGGACTCGCGACCCGACGTGCCTCGGGCGGCGATGGCTGTGATCCCCGACGAGATGCTGCCGCACCTCGTCGACGTCGAGCACCCGGGCAAGCGGCTGGACCGGAACGAGAACGAAGTCGACGACTGGTCGGCCTCGACGCGCGCCCCGGTGTGGGCGTGGCTGCAGCAGAACACGGGCGCGGAGGACACCGACCAGCGGAACGCGCAGATCGGCGAGTGGCTGATGATGTGCAACCCGCAGACGGCCGCCGGTGCGCCGCTCACCGTGTACGGCTCGGCCCGCGTCCACTGGGGTGCGCTGCACTTCGAGGTGATCGGCCCGGCCGGCCCGACGTACGCGCCCGACCGGCTGCACCACTACGAGATCAGGCTTCGGTCAGTGGAGGGGTGAGCCATGGCGCGCATGCGTGTCTCGATCAACCGGCGCGCGGTCGCGTCGTTCCTGCGCTCACCCGAGACGCGGGCACTGATCGAGCGCAAGACCCGGGCCGTCGCCGAGACGGCCGCCGAGGTGTCCGAGGCTGACGGGCACTTTCGTGTCGACGTCGAGACTGGCGAGCGGCGGGTGCGCGGCGCTGTCATCGGCGACTACTCGACCCGCGTCCTTGAGGTGTCCCGGCGGGCGCTGCTGCGCGCCCTCGACGCCGCTCGATCGGTCGAGTGATGGGCGCGTTCGCGTTCCCCGACGCACCGACGGTTGTGCGGGCGTACCTGCAGGCGGCGCTCGACGTGCGCGGCGTGTCCGTGCCGGTGCGCACCCGCGTGCCGAACCCGCGGCCGGATCGGCTCATCAGGGTCGAGCGGCTCGGCGGCACGCGTCTTGACCGGATCACGGACCGGCCGCGGCTGTCGTTCGAGGTGTGGGCGCCGTCGCAGGACGAGGCGGCCGACCTCGCAGAGCTCGCCCGCGCGCTCGTCCATGCGATTCCGGGGTGGCGGGGTGCTGTCGCGTACGACGTCGTCGACGTCGGCGGTCCGACCAACTCGCCCGATCCCGCCTCGGGCAGCGAGCGCGCGACGTTCGCCGTCGAGGTGTCGCTGCGGGGCAGGCCGCTCGCCCCCTGATCACGGCTCACCCGCCCTGACAGCTCACCCCCGCCCGCTCTGCGGCCGGGGGTTTCTTCCTGCACGGAGGTACACACCCATGCCCACCTACGACGCTATTGCCGGCCCGGGGCTGAAGACCGAACTCATCCGTAAGCAGCTTTCACAGGCGATCTTCGCCGCTGACACGGGTGTCTCCGCGATCACTGCGCCGTTCACCCCTGCGACCGGTGAGCTCGCCGCCGTGCCCGCGGGGTACGTGCCGGTCGGCTACACCACCGACGACGGGATCACGTTCGCGTCCGACCTGTCGATGTCCGACGTCACCTCGTCGCAGTCCGTCGAGCCGACCCGCTCGGATGTCGAGTCGGACGTGCTCACCGCCGAGTACACCCCCCAGGAGACGAACGCGGCGACCGTTTCCCTGTACGAGGGGCTGCCGCTGTCGGGTGCTGGGGCGCTGCCCGAGCTCGGCGCCGCGTGGTCGTGGGACCGCCCCGTCACCCCGAAGAACCCTTATCGCAGGCTGCTGTTCATCGGCGTGGACTTCAACGACTCCGGCCAAGAGCTGTACGTCGTGAAGTTCTTCCCGCGGGCCCGGCTCACGGGCAAGGACGACGAGCAGTGGGCGCGCAGCGAGTCGACGAACCGGCCGGTCACGTTTACCGCCTACCGCGACACCGCTGTCGGCACATCGTGCCGCACATGGGTCGACGGGCCCGGGTGGCGTGCCTTCGACACCACTCCGTAACCCCTGGTCGGGCGGGGGACGGCGGTTCTGGGTGAGCCCCGCCGTTTCCCGCCCTTGACGTGCTCACCCGCAGCTCACCCAAGGGAGAGGTACAGCCATGTCGAAGCCCAACCGCAAGCGCTACAAGCTCGAAGCGGTCCGCTCGTCGTACGCCGAGGCGGTCGGCGGCGAGGCGGTCGAGTTCGAGGTCGGCGACGGGAAGGTGTTCAGCTTCCCGCACCCGATGTTCGCCAGTGACGAGGAGCAGCGCGCGCTCGACGACGCCGAGGGCGATCACGGCAAGGCGCGCGTACTGCTCGGCGATCAGTACGAGGCGTTCGGGAAGGCGGGCGGCGACGACAACAGCGTGATGCTGCTGTACGTCGCGGTGCGCGCCGAGGCGCAGGACACGGTGCAGCGGCACCGCCCTACGAGGGGGTAGGCGACGGCGGCAAGGACGCCGTCGACACCTACACGTACACCGTGCTCGACGTCCTCGGCGATCATCCCGAGAGCGTCGAGGCGGACCTGATCCGGTACTTCGGCGGCGACCCTCTCGCCGCCTACTGGCGTGGCGAGATCACGCTGCGCAAGCTGCGCGTCCTGGTCGAGGCGCTGCCTCCCGACTCGGCGACGGCCCGCGCCGAGGCCGGGCACCACTGGACACACCTCGACTACGCGGCCGCGGACACCCGCGACCTGGTTGAGCTGCTGCTGACGGCGTTCATCAACGCCAACCGCGATCCGAAGGCCGCTGCGCTGCGGTGGCCCGAGCCGTCGTGGCGGCCGGGCGACGCGCTGCCCGAGGACACCTCGGCGGACGAAGAGGCCAAGCGCGCGAAGGCGCGAGCCGCGTACGAGCACATCGTCGCCCGAGCCACAGGGGGTTGACTCATGCCGGTCGAGATCGGCGTCGGGTACGTCAGCGTCGTTCCCGAGGCGCGGGGGTTCGGGCGCCGGTTTGAGCGGCAGCTCGCGGGCGAGTTGGCCGGCGCCGGTCTCGCGGCCGGCCGCGAGTCGGGGAAGGGGTTCCTCGGCGGGATCGGCGATGTCGTCAAGACCGGCGTTGCCGGTTTCGCCGCGGGGGCGGGCGCGCTGTTCGCTGCGGGGTTCGTCGAGGCGGTCGAGCAGGACAAGAGCAACGCCAAGCTGGCGGCCCAACTCGGCCTGTCCGAGAAGGAGTCGGCGCGGATCGGAGCGGTCGCGGGCAAGGTCTACGCGAGCGGCTACGGCGAGAGCGTCGACCAGGTCAACCAGTCGTTGAAGGCGCTCGCGCAGAACGGCGTCGCTGCGGTCAACGCGCCGAAGAAGGATCTCGCCGGGCTGTCGAAGTCCGCGCTCGCCCTCGCCGAGACGTTCGAGGTCGACGTGTCGGACTCGGCGCGGGCGGCCGGGCAGCTCATCAAGACCGGCATGGTCAAGGACGCGCGCGGCGCGTTCGACCTGATTACCCGGGGGTTCCAGACCGGCGCGGACAAGGCCGGCGACATGCTCGACACCCTCAA
Organism: Streptomyces aurantiacus JA 4570; assembly: GCF_000414115.1. GTDB lineage: Bacteria > Actinomycetota > Actinomycetes > Streptomycetales > Streptomycetaceae > Streptomyces > Streptomyces aurantiacus_A. The sequence goes on along the minus strand of NZ_AOPZ01000361.1, from coordinate 26,794 downwards.
TGAGTACTCGACACAGTTCCGCGATCTTGGACTGACCGGGTCGCAGGCGGTCGGGCTGCTCACGCAGGGACTCAAGGCGGGCGCCCGCGACTCGGACATCGTCGCGGACGCGCTCAAAGAGTTCGCGATCCGGGCGAAGGACGGCTCGGACACCACGAAGCAGGGGTTCGACGCGATCGGCCTGTCGGCCGATCAGATGGCGCAGACCTTCGCCAAAGGCGGGCCCGGGGCGGCGAAGGCGCTCGATACGGTCCTCGACCGGCTGCGTGACATCAAGGACCCGGCGAAGCGCTCGCAGGTCGCGGTCAAGCTCTTCGGTACACAGGCCGAAGATCTGCAGCAGAGCTTGTACTCGCTCGACCCGAGCCGGGCCGAGGCGGCGCTCGGCAAGGTGGACGGCGCGGCCGGCCGCATGGGCAAGACCCTGCACAACAACGCGACGCAGCCGCTCGAAGTCTTCAAGCGGCAGGTACTGCAGGGGCTCGCCACGGTCGCGGACAAGTACGCGTTGCCCGCGTTGGTGGCTTTCGGTACGGGGCTCAACCGGTACGTGCTGCCGCCGTCGCGTGCGGTGGGCGGCGCCCTGGTCGACGTCCTCGTGCCCGCGGTCACGGCCACGGGCGGCGCTCTCGCGGCCGGCGGCCGGTGGGTGCGTGATTACGGGGTATGGCTGCTGCCGCTCGTGGTGGCCGTGGGCGGGCTCGCCGTCACCATGGGTGCCTCGGCGATCGCGACGGCCGCGACGACTGTCGCGTTCTCCGCCTACCGGGCCGTCATCCTCACGACAGCGGCCGTCACCCGCGGTTACACAATCGCTCAGGCGGCGCTCAACGCGGTCATGTCCGCGAACCCGGTCGGGTTGATCATCACAGGTGTCGCGGCGCTCGCGGCGCTGCTCATCGTCGCCTACACCCGCAGCGAAACGTTCCGCAACATCGTCCAGACCGGCTTTCGGGCCGTGGGCGCGGCGGCCGTGTGGCTGTGGCAGAGCGTCTTGTCGCCGACGTTCAGCGCGATCGGCACGGCGGGCAAGGTGCTGTTCACGATCCTCGCGGTCGTCGTGGTCGCGCCGCTCGTGATCGCTTTCCGCACGTTCGGCCTGGTGATCGGGTGGCTGTGGAACACCGCGATCGGCCCGGCGTTCCGCGCGATCGGAGCGCTCGGCAGGTGGCTCTACAACACCGCGCTGCGTCCTGCGGCCGCCGGGTCGGTCGCCGCGTTCCGCGCGATGGGCGCGGCCGGGTCGTGGCTGTACCGGTCGGCGATCGCGCCGGCGGCCCGCGGGATCGGGTCCGTGCTGTCGTGGCTGCTCGGCTCGTCCGTCAAGCCGGTCGCCGCCGGGGTCAAGACGGCGTTTCGCACCATGGGCGCGGCCGGGACGGCGCTGTACCGCTCGGCGATCAAGCCGGCGTTCGACGGGATCGGTTCGGCCGCGTCCTTCTTGTGGACCAAGGGGCTGAAGCCTGCGTTCGACGCGGGTAAGAGGGGCGTCGGCCTGTTCGCCGGGGCGTTCAAGACGGCGAAGGACGGCATCGCCAAGCAGTGGGGCGAGGTCGACGACGTCGCCAAACGGCCCGTGAATTTCGTGATCGACATGGTCTATACGCACGGCATCAAGGCCGTGTGGGACAAGGTCGCGGGATTCGTCGGGCTCGGCAAGCTCCCGAAGGCCCCGAAGCTGCTCGCCGCGGGCGGGGCCGTCGGCCCGTGGGGGCCGGCCGCGCCGATGAAGGTCAGCAAACCGACCGCGATCGTCGGCGAAGGACGGCGCCAGTACCCGGAATTCGTCATCCCGACTGACCCGCGGTACCGCGGGCGGGCCCGGTCGCTGTGGGAGGCGGCCGGGACTCAGCTCATGGCCGACGGCGGTGTGCTCGGCACCATCAAGGGGTGGGGCGGCGACGCCGTCGACTGGGGAGTCGGCAAGGCGAAGAAGATCGGCGGGGCCGTGATGGACGGTCTCGATCTGCTCACCGATCCCGGGAAGATGTGGGACAAGGCGATCAAGCCGGTCCGCGACAAGATCGCGAAGGTCGGTCAGTCGAGGTGGGCGCAGGCGATCGGGAAGCTGCCGGTCAAGATGATCGGCGGTCTCAAAGACAAGGTCGTCAGTAAGGCGAAGAGTCTGTTCGGCTCTGGCGGCGGGGGTGACATCGGCGGCTCGGGCGTCAAGCGCTGGTCGTCGGTGGTACTGCAGGCGCTCAAGCTCGTCGGGCAGCCGGCGAGTCTGCTCGGGATCACGCTGCGCCGGATGAACCAGGAGTCGGCCGGCAATCCGCGCGCGATCAACAATTCGGACATCAACGCCAAGAACGGCACGCCGTCGAAGGGCTTGATGCAGGTCATCGGCCCGACGTTCGCCGCGTACGCGGGTAAGCTCCGCGGCCGCGGCATCTGGGACCCGCTCGCCAATATCTACGCGTCGATGCGGTACGCGTTGTCGAGGTACGGCTCGCTCGCCTCGGCGTACAACCGCCCCGGCGGGTACGCGCGCGGCGGGTCGCCTCGGCCGGGCGAACTCGCGTGGGTGGGCGAGGCCGGTCCTGAACTCGTCCGGTTCAAGGGCGGCGAGACCGTTTACGATCACCGCACCTCGCTCGGCATGGCGGCCGGGCTCGGCGCCGTACGCGGGTTCGCGAAGGGCACGAGGCTGACGGGCACCTACCGTTCGCCCACCGAGATCAAGGCACGCCGGGAACTGCCCGGCGACCTCAAAGGCTTCACGAAGAGCCTGACCGGATCGGCGAGCGATATCGCGCGGGCGGCGAAGAGCCTCGCCGACGACCTGCGGAAGACCGGCAAGGCGGGCCGCGGGCTCGCCGACAAGGTCGGCCGGACGTCGGCCAAGCTGCAGGGGCTCGCGCGAAGGCGCGAGACCGTCGCCTCAACGCTCGCGACCGCGCGGCAGGCGGCGGTCGACCAGCGGCAGAGCGCGAAGGATTACCTCGGGCTGACGAACATCAACGGCGGGAAGATCGCCACGGTCGGCGATCTGATCTCGGGCATGAAGACGCGGCAGTCATCGCTCTCGAAGTTCCAAGGGCTGATCAAGACGGCGCAGAAGAAGGGGGTCGACCAGTCCGTCATTCAGCAGATGGTCGCCGCCGGGCCCGACAGCGGGCTCGCACAGCTCATCTCCGGGGCGTCCGCGGGCGACATCAAGAAGATCAACTCTCTTGCCAAGAGCGGCGCGAAGCTGTCGACGTCGTACGGAAACACGATGGCCGACGCGATGTACGACAGCGGCAAGCGTGCGGGCGACGGTTTCCTCGCTGGTCTGCGCGCGCAGGAAAAGGCCCTGCAGAAGCAGATGGACAAGCTCGGCGACGCCCTCGTCGACTCGATCCGCAAGCGGCTCAAGATCCGGTCCCCGAGCCGTGAGACCGAGGAGGTCGGCGAGATGGTCGGCGCGGGCGTCGTCGTCGGCACCGACAAGTCGCTCGCCGCGGTGCGGGCGGGCGCGAAGCGGCTTGGCCGCGCGGCGATCCCGCCCGTCGTGCCGACGGCTGAGGCGGTGCGCGCCGCCGCGCAGGCCGGCGGGCAGCCGGGCGGCACCACGTACAACGTGTATCCGCGCACGCTCGACATGAGCGTGCGCGACCTGGAGCTGCTGCAGCGGCGGCAGGACGCCCTCGCTCGGGGGGGGGCAGGACGCCCTCGCTCGGGTGGGGAGGCCCCGTTAGATGCCCCTGATCACCGCACCGGCTGTCGACCCGCCCGATCCGGGCGGCACACCGGTTCCGCTGCCCGAGGTCGGGCTCGCCGTCGCCTCGTACACCGATCCTTCCTGGACCGTGTGGCCGTTGATGGACGAGGCGGCCGGGTGGTTCACGCTCGCCGACGGCGTCTCGGGGCTCGGCGCGGCGCCATACACGCTCACGACGGACGCGCACCCGCGCGGCGGCGCCCGGCTGCGGTACGCGCAGCCGCAGCCGCGGGCGATCGTGTGGCCGCTGTACGTGTACGGCGGGGATCACGTCGAGTTCGTCGGCCGGTGGCGGGCGCTCGCATCGGCGTTCACGCGCACGCTGCGCGAGGGGCCCGGATGGCTGGAGATCGCGCGGCCGGACGGCACTCGCAGGCGGATCGCCGTGCACTATCAAGAGGGGTTCGAGGGGCGCGGATCGAAGGGGTCCGGGATCGTCTCGGACTCCGCCGTGATCACCCTGTGGTGCGAGGACCCCTATTGGATCGACCCGGTCGAGGTGTCCGTGCACCGTGAGACCGGCGCGCTCGTCGACTTCCTTGTGCCCTACCCGAGCGTCTCGTCGTCGCAGGTGCTCGGGGCGACCACGCTCCGGAACCCGGGGGATGTGGTCGTGTGGCCGAAGTGGACGGTCACGGGCCCGGCGTCGCTGATCACGTTCACGCACGACGGAACGGGCGAGTCGTTCTCGCTCAACCCGGCGGCGACCGGGCACGGCAACCTACTCGCCGGCGAGCGGGTCACGATCGCTACCGATCCGCCCGCCGTGCGCTACCAGGACGGCGGCAGCTGGACCGCGGGGCTCAACTGGCCCGGCGCGGTGCTGTGGGGGCTGTCACCCGGGGACAACCCGGTGACGTTCCAGCTCGACGGGTCCGGCCCCGGCAGCGCGGTTGACCTGGCTTTCAGCCCCCGGTACGAGACCGCCTGATCGCGAGGGAGGGGTGCGGGCCGGTGGCCGTACAGCTACTCATCACCGACAAGAACCTCGCCGTGCAGGGTGACCCGCTCGACGGCTGGACGAGCCTCGACTGCACGCGGCGGTTCAACGAGCCGGGCTCGGGCAGCGTCGAGCTTCCCGCCCGGCCGGACGTCATGGCCCAACTGCAGCCCGGCGCCCGGCTGGTCATCATCCGCGACGGGGCGGTGTGGATGGCTGGTCCGCTGGAGATCCCGACCGATTTCTCGTGGTCGGTCACCGAGGACCCCGGTTGGGGCAGGGTGACGGTCACCTTCACGGACGACCTCGCCACGGTGGCCGGGTACATCACGTGGCCGACACCGGCCGACGCGTGGACGGCACAGCCCGCCAACACCTACCGGCAGCTCGCCGCCACCAACGCGGAAACGGTCATTCGGACCCTGGTCGGCGAGAACTGCGGGGCCGGCGCGCGCCCCGAGCGGCGCATCCCGCGCCTGACGCTCGACACCGCGGCGGGCGTGGGCACTTCGACGACGCTGAAGACGCGGTTCGAGCCGCTGCTCGACGTCTGCAGGCGCATCGCGCTGGACGGCGGGAAGATCGGGTTTCGCACGGGGCAGGCGGCCGGACAGATCCTGTTCGGCTGCTACGCGCCCCGCGACCTCACGGCGACCGCCCGGTTCAGCATCGGGATCGGCAACCTGCGGTCCATCCAGTTCAAGCGCAGCGCGCCGACCGTCACGCACGCGCTGATCGCCGGAACCGAGCCGGACATCGGCACCACGGGACGCACCTACGTGCAGGTCGCCGACCCCGCGGCCGCCGCCTCGTGGTGGCGGGTCGAGCGGTACGTCGACGGCTCGGCGCAGACCGACACCGACGGCGAGCTCACGCAGGCCGGGAACGGGGAGATCGCAGGCGGCGCCGCCCCCGTCGAACTCGCGACGGTCACCGTGGACACCCCCGATCTCAAGGCCGGCCGCGAATTCGACCTCGGCGACCGGGTCACCGTGGCGCTTCCGTTCGGCGTCGAGGTCGCCGACCTCGTCCGCTCCATCCACCTGCAGGCCACCCCGGACGCGGGCGAGGTCGTCACGACCCTGGTCGGGTCACCGGAGGCAACCACCGACCCCGCCACGGTCAAGACCCTGCGCACGCTCGCCCGCCGCCTCGGCCGACTCGAAACCCGATAGCGAAGGAGGTGCCCGTGGCTCAGGACTCGTGGCCGTCACCGGCACACAATGCCCGCGCGGTCACTGACACCGAGTACGAGAAGATCGCCGCGGCGTTCAGCGGTGACGGCGTATACGGCACACCGGCCGACCCGGCGGTCGTGACGGCAGGCACCGGCTTGTCGGTCAATGTGCGCGCGGCCGTCTACGGCAGTGTGCGCGGGCACGCGTGGACCTCGGGCACCACGACCGTGAACCTGCCGATCAGCCCGAATCTGTCCGGGCAGACCCGAACCGACCGCATCGTGCTGCGCCTTGACCGGGCTACGTGGACGGTCCGCGCCATCGTCAAGCAGGGGGTGCCCGGCTCGGGCCCGCCGATGCTGACACAGCAGACCGGCGATGTCGGCGTGTACGAGGTGCTGCTCGCCACGGTCACCGTGCCGAACGGAGCGAACTCGGTCACCGTGGCCCGCAACGAGCGCTACGTCGGTACGCGGATCCGGCCGGTCGACTCGAAGTGGTACGACCCGAACCCGCAGCGCGGCGAGGTGCGGTACGAGGTCGACACCGACCGGCTGCGCGTGTACACCGGCGCCGCGTGGCGCACGGTGTTCTCGGACAGCGGCGCGATCGAGGCAGACGCCAACGTCCCGTCATGGTCGGTCGTCGTCGCCCCCATCCTGGAAGAGCGGAACGGAACCGTGAACCTGCGCCTCGGGCAGTTCTCCCGCACCGGCGGCAACCTGTCCGGGCCCGCCGACTCCCGCCTGCCCGTGCTCGTCCCGGCGGCATACCGCCACCCCAACCGCAACGTCTACTCGATCGGCTACATCACCGGCGCGAAGATCAGCCGCATCACGATCTATCCCGCCAACCACTCCACGCGACCGGGGCAAGCGTGGCTGACACAGAAACCGGACATAACCAACGCCGACGACGTACTGCCCGGTGACGTGAGTTGGGTGGTGGACTGACATGGCGCGGTACCAATTCGGCGCGAGCGTCGCCGACTTCGTGGTGCAGCCGCAAGACGGCATTTGGGGTGTGGCGCCTGGCGTGGCGGTGACGTTCTGGGACTCTCCCACGGGCGGCACCTGGTACACCGATCTCCTGGCCGAGACCGGCGCGGCCACGTCCCAGGTAGTGACGGACGCGTCCGGGGCGATCCCCGAGTTTCAGGGGCCGGAGGGCGTCACCGGCATGTGGGCGGACGCCGGCGGCACCACTCGGGTATGGATCACCGCGCGCGGCACCGGGGGCGCCGGCACATCCAAGGGGCTCGTCTTCGCCGCGCCGACCGGGCCCGCCGCCTACGTCGTGTGGCGGGCACCGCGGGCGTGCGTCGTGTCCGCCGTGCACGGATACCGGCAGGGCGGCACCGGGGCGACGGTCAACGCGCAGAAGAACGGCGCGGATCTACTGGCGACGGATCTGTCGCTGTCCACGGCCGACACGTGGCTGACCGGTCCGGCCGTGCAGGGCGAAGCCATGGCGGCCGGGGACTCCCTCGCCGTGGCCGTGCGCGCCGTGAGCGGCGAGGTGACCGCGGTGACCGTGCAGATCGATGTGCAGGGGGTGTGATGAGTCCGCTCATGGTCCTCGATGACCAGAACGCCTATCCGCGTCCGGTCGGGGCGCTGTCCGCGGAGCCGGTGGCGGGCCCGCCGCAGATGCTGCAGGTTTCCGACGGTTCCGGCCTCTTGGCGACGTTCACCGCAGGCGCGAAGACAGTCACGGTTCGAGGGCAGCGGCGGACGTTCACGGAGCGGAAGCGGCCGTTCGTGGACAGCTTCGCCCGGACCGTCAGCAGCGGATGGGGACAGTCGCCCGGCGGTGGCACATGGCTGAACCTCGCCGGTAGCGACGCACTGTTCAGCGTCGACGGCTCGCAGGGCGTCATCGTCAACGACACCGCCAACACGGGCCGCTACGCGTCGGTCAACGACGGTGATATCGCCGATGTCTCGGCGAGCTGCAAGGTCACCGCCAGCAAGACCGCGACCGGGGCGACGACCTCCATCGCCATGACGTTCGGGTACGTGGACAGCTCGAACCACTACCGGGCGCGGCTGCTCATCAACACCACCGGCACGGTTCAGTTGGCGTTGGAGAAGACCGTGGGAGGGACGACGACAACGCTCGGCTCGGCTGCCACCGTGGGCAGCGGTTTCACAGCCGGGCAGTGGTGGCACATCCGTGTCCAGCGCACCGGGTCAACGGTCCGCTGCCGAGCGTGGCTCGACGGCACCGCCGAACCGTCCGTGTGGCTGCACTCCGCGACCGACACGGCGCTGCCGACCGGCCGCGTCGGTCTCCGCAGCTTCGCGTCGACCGGTTCGACCGCGATGCCGTTCAACACGCTCGTGGACGAGGTCGCCGTCGACTCCGCGGTGTGGGCGAACCCGCCAACCGTCACGCACGACACGTGGGTGCGCGTCCTCAACGCCCCGTTCAACGGCACGTGGACGACCGGCCTCGCCAACCGGGTACGCGCCTGGTCCGCCGACAGCACACCCGACGTGCTCGCCTACGCGATGATGTACGTCACAGGGGCCCCCGCCGTCACGTCACCTGCGCTGGACGGCAGGAAGGTGTTCGGCGAGGCGCAGTACGGACCTCTCAAACCCGATGGCACCCGGTCTGAATTCTCCGACTGGAACGATTACATCGGCGTTCCCTGGACCTACCCCAACGGCGAAACCCGCGGTTTCCCGCACGGAGAGATCACGGTCAGCGGCTGCCTCGACTGCTCGGGCTTCGTCCGCACCGTCTACGGCCGGCACCTCGGCATACCCATGGTGTTCGACCAGAACTTTGACGGCATCAACCTGCCGCGCCGCACCCGCGACATCGGCCCATCGGGGCCGGGCGTCCTGATTCAGGACTCCACGGGAGTACCGCCGCCGCTCGCCGGGATGCACCCCGGCGACGTCGTGCTGTTCGACGCGGACCAAAGCGAGCCCGTCGAGGGGCAGATCGACCACAACGGCATCTATCTCGGACAGGACCCGTCCGGCAACCACCGGTTCATCAGTTCCCGCAAGGTCGTGTCCGGCCCGACGTTCAGCGACCTCGGCGGCCCCTCAACTCTCAACGGAACCGGCACCTACGCCAAGCGCCTTCGGAAGATCCGCAGGTTCTGACAAGACCGTTCCTCACTTCACGCCCCGTGCCATCCGGCCGGGGCGTTCGTCATTCCCAAGAAAGGGGCTCACCCATGAGCGACACCGACCGGCCGGTCGAGGCCGACCTCGACCAGGACGAACAGGCCGAGCAGCTCGTCGAGACCGACAACGGCCCGACCGTCGCCGACGAGACCGACCTGCTCGAAACGGAGTTCGGCGCTGCCGACATGACCGGCACGTACGTGGCCGTAGCGGGCGGTGACCTCGCATGAGCGTCGAGCGGATGATCGCGGCCGCCGAGAAGTCGCTCGGGCTCGGCGAGCCAAACGCGATACAACGGTGGTACCGCAAGCGCAACGGCGGCGCCTACGCGGGCAACTTCGCGTGGTGCAACGCTGCGGTGACGTACTGGTCCGTGCTCGCCGACGAGCACGACACCGTGTGCCTGGGAACCGACTACGCGTACACCGTCGCGCACGCCGCCCGCTTCAAGGCAGCCGGACAGTGGCACAGCGACGTCGCCGGTATCCGGCGCGGCGACATCGTGTTCTTCGACTGGGGCGGCACCAACGACATCGCCCGTATCGATCACGTCGGCATCGTCACGGGCGTCAGCGGCCGATACGTCTACACGATCGAGGGCAACACCGCCGACGTGTGCGCGCGCCGTGTGCGCACCGCTTCGACGATCACCGGATACGGACGGCCCAAGTACAAGGCGGCCGCCACTGGCCGGAAGGTGAAGGTCGCCGACGTGGCCGCGGCCGCGCGCCGTGACCCGGCCGCCCCGCAGGGCGCCACCACCCACAAGGCGGCCGTCCTGGTCGTCGAGCGCGCCCTCGTCGCCGAGGGGCTGCTCGCCGCCCGGTGGGTCGATGGGTCGTTCGGCACCGAGTCGATCAAGGCGTACGCGAAGTGGCAGCGCTCGAAGGCCGGCGGGTCCTACACGGGCAAGGACGCCGACGGCGTGCCCGGGAAGTCCTCGCTCGCCAAACTCGGCGCCCGCCATGGCTTCAACGTCATCTGACACCCCTAGGGAGATCACCCCATGTTCGGAAGCAAGCTGCGGTTCGACATCGCCGAGCGGGCGCTGTGGACCGGCGCACAGGGCGCGCTCGGCGTCCTGATAACTGACCTCGCCGGCGTGTCCATGTGGTGGGCGGCGCCGATCGCGCTCGTCCTGGCGTCCGCGAAGTCGTGGGTCGCCGGCCGCCTCGGCGTGCTCGGTACCGGCTCGACGCTGCCGAAGGCACTCGACCCGGCGACCCCGCCGCGCACCGTCGGTCTCGGACCGGCCGCCGGATACCCCGAGGACCCGCTCACCCCGTAGGCGCCCCCTTGCTCACCCACACCGCGGAGGGACAGCGTGGACGCTGCGACGCTCGGCGCCGTTGGAACCATCGTCGTCGGGCTCGCCGCGGCCGCCGCCGCCCTGGTCGGACAGCGCGGCGCGAACCGGGCTTCGCAGTCCGGCGCCATCCTCGGCGGGTACTCGACGCTCGTCGACAACCTGCAGGAAGAGCGCGACAAGCTCGCGCGGCAGCTCGCCGAGAACGAGGTGAAGCTCGCCGCGGCGTACGCCGAGCTCGCCAGTGAACGGGCCGACAAGGCAGGACTGCAGGGGCAGATCGCGGCGCTCACCGCGGAGAACGCCCGGCTGCGCGACCGGATCGACGAGCTCGGGGGGCAGCCGACGTGAAGCGCCGTCACGCTCAGCCGATCCTCGCGCAGCGGTGGCGCCCCCTCGCCGTCGCCGCCGTTCTCCTCGTGCTGTCGGGCGCCGTCATCCTGGTGTGGTTGCGCATCGACGCCGAGGCACGCCGGGCCGACGCGCTCGCCGACGAGGCGAACCTGCGCGGGGACGCCGTCGCGGTGCTCGCCGGCGACGTGCGCGTGCTGCGCGAGCAGATCAAGGCGAAGGGCGGCACCCCGGCGGCGCCGGACCCCGAGCGTGCCGTCGAGGATCTCCCGGACCGGGCCGAGGTGCCCGTGCCGACCGCGGGGCCCGACCGGGCCCGCGGGGCGCACGGAGAGAAGGGCGACCAGGGCAGCCCGGGAAAGTCGGGCCCTACGCCGAAGCCGGGCCCGAGCGGCGTCAAAGGTGACCAGGGCGAGCCCGGCTCGTCCGTGACCGGGCCGCCGGGCCCCGCCGGGCCACCCGGCACAGACGGGAAGGACGGGTCCGACGGGCGCGCCGGCGTCGACGGGAAGGACGGCGCTTCAGGCCAGACGTGCCCCGACGGGTACACGCTTCAGGCGCCATCCTGGGACCCCGACGCGCTCGTGTGCCGAAGGAACGGAGCACCGGCCCCCGACCCACCGTCACCGAGCCCGGCCGCCTTCGGACTGCCAATGGAACGACGCAAGGACTGACGATATGCGCCCCTGTCCGGCCTCACGGCCGGACAGGGGCGCTCTCGTGCGTATGGGCCGTGATGCACTCCTTCAGGTGACGGAGATATCCACAAGGGCCGCCCCATCCACCAAGATCCATAAGAGAGACGGAACGCGACCACAGTCGTCGCATGAGCACGCGAACGAACGCCACGCGCCTTGTCCCCTGGTAACACCGGAGCGCGCGCAGGGCCTAGACCGTCCCTTCGACGGGCGGTGCGGACTGTCAGAACCCGTCTCGATGCCTCCGACTCAAACGTCCCGAATCGGGTTCCCAGCGGATAGAAGCCTCGCCCCGTGTGGGTCGACCTGCTGCGCTTGACCCCGGCCCGACAGCACCCTGCAACCGTAGGTCTGCACGCGTTGTCTCCCTCCTCATGACAGCCAACCAGAGGCCGCGTTCGAGCCCGGATGATCGAGAGTTGCGGCTGTGGAAGGTCGGCCGGGCTCTCACGGTCGCCTTCATAACCGCAGTCATGGTCGCGGGGGGCGTCTTCTACGGACTGGTGGTCCTGCTGGACGTCCAGGAGATCGACCACACTGCGAAGCTCGACGCGAAGACGCTCTTCGACCTGGTGAAACTCTCCTTCGGAGTCGTCGCCGGATCCGGCGCGCTCGTCGCCCTGGTCGTCGCCTACCGCCGCCAGCGCGTCGACGAGGCAGGCGCCCACCGCGAAGCCACCCGGCTCCACACCGAGCGCTTCTCCCAGGCCGTCGACAAACTCGGCTCCGACTCCCCGGCCGTCCGACTCGGCGGCGTCCACGCTCTGGCCGGCCTCGCTGACGACGCCCCCGACGACAGCCAGCGCCAGACCTGTATCGACGTCCTGTGCGCCTACCTCCAGCTCCCCTACACCCCCGACCCCGGCGACGGCCCCGACCATCAAGAGGAGCACCACCGCTATCTGGCTCTACGCAAGGTCCGGCACACGATCCTGCGCCTCATTGGCGACCATTACCGACGGCCCCGAGGCTCCCACCGCTCCTGGCAAGGCTGCGACCTCGACCTCACCGGCGTCACCATCGACAGCGACATGAACTTCGCCAGGGCGGTGTTCTCCAGCGGCGTGACGTTCGCTAGGGCGGTGTTCTCCGGCGGCAACGTGTACTTCGGGGACGCGAAGTTCTCCGGCGGAAGCGTGTCCTTCAACGGGGCGGAGTTCGCCGGCGGAAGCGTGACCTTCAACGGGGCGGAGTTCGCCGGCGGGTCCGTGTACTTCAACGGGGCGGAGTTCTCCGGCAGCGACGTGTACTTCGGGAACGCGAAGTTCTCCGGCGGAAGCGTGTCCTTCATCGGAGCGGAGTTCTCCCGCGACACCATGTCCTTCATCGGGGCGGAGTTCTCCGGCGGACGCGTGTCCTTCTTCGGCGCCGAATTCTCCGGCGGCAACGTGTACATCGGCGGCGCGGTGTTCTCCGGCGGCAGCGTGACCTTCGACCGCGCGGTGTTCTCCGGCGGCAGCGTGGACTTCGGCAGCGCGGCATTCTCCGGCGGCAGCGTGACCTTCGACCGCCTTTGGCAGCGTGCTGTTCTCCGGCGGCGACGTGGACTTCGGCAGCGCGGAATTCTCCGGCGGCGACGTGGACTTCGACCGCGCGGCAGGTCCGGTTCCCAGAGGGCTCCTCGATGCCGTCGGCAGTCCTGTCCCTGCGACGGTAGTTCTGCCCTCTTCTTGGCTCCCCCATTCCGGCTGACAGAGCTGGTCGCTCAAGAAACATGCAGGGGTTCCAAGACAGGTTCTCAGAGGTGTGCGCCCCAGATGCCTCGGGCCGCTCGAGGTCATGCTCCGAGCACTTCGCCAACTCCTCAGCCGACATTGAAGAGTCGGGGAAGCTCCTCGATGGGTTCTGCGCGACGCCCCATGAGGTACACGCGGTTCCTCGTGCGCTGAACCTCGTGGAAGAGCTTGAACCCCTGAGTCTCGTAGTAGCGGACGAGGCCCGGGAACATACACCCGCGCCGCACCCAGTGCTTGCCCTCACGCGCTGCTCGGTCCACGGCCCACAGAGCGATGATCGTGCCCGGCCGATGTTCACGGTCGGCGGGGTCGGTGACGGTTGAGTACAGGTAGTCGGCTGGCTCGGCGAGTTCTTGCTCGGTCCATCCCCAGGGGGGTGTCTGCTGCTGGATGGTGGTGCAGCCCACGATCCGTTCCGGGCTGTCCTCGACGAGGAGCCACATCGAGCCGTCAGTGTTCTCCGCCTGCCCGGCTAGGTCTTGGGCACTTGCTCGCCAACTGGGCATACCGCGGTGCTCAAGCCACGAGGAACGGGCCAAGATCATGGCCTCGACGGCTGAGGAGTCGGCGGCTGTGGCGGGACGCATGACGTACACGATGGGTCTCCTCGTCGAGCTGTCGCAGACGTTAGAGGAAGGCTTGGGCGGCGAGGTGGAGGTCGATGACCTCCAAGAGCTGAGCGTCACCATCCTCTCGGTAGGGGCCCGTGCCGAGGCGCCGCACCGCTTGCCGTAGCCCATCGGGATTGACGAGCCCTTCGTCGAACAGAGGCGAGCCCTCATGCAGCATGCGGGCGAACAGGGGGCGTGCGTGTGTGGTGAGGGAGAACTGAACGACTTCCGCGAAAGACTCCCGCTCGCGTGACTGGGTGACTTCTGGCCCGAGCCCGAGGGCGGCCAGACGCTCGCGCTGAAGGTGCTTGAGCTCGCGCCAATGGAAGGGGAGCCATTCGCCGAGCTGGACCATGCCAGGGTCGGCGAAGGGATGCACCGGCCAGATTCCGGCGCGTAACAACACGGGAGCCGTGGTCTCCAGCGACAGGAGCGTCATGGAGTTGACCACCGCTGGCGGGGCAATCGCGTCGTCGGCGTGCTCCAGCGCCTCACGCGCGCGAACACCGATCCACGGCAGTTCATCGCCGATCTCGCCCATGGACTTGTGCGGATACTCCTCCTGAGACAAGGCGACCATCTCGTCGCCGCCGAGTCCCGTGACCACGGTGCGGGTGCCGCGCTCGGCCATCAGTGCTGTGAGCCGGGTGAAGGGATGGTGCAGCGGCTCCTCGTACGGGCTGATCCGCACGCCGCGCACACGCGCGCAGTCCGGATGAAGCGGCGGGTACTGCGTGGCATCGACGATGAAATCCTCGTCGTTGAACTGCACGGCTTCCCGAATCTGCTTGCGGCGTCGCGCCTGAGACTCGCGGCCGGGCCCATCGATCAACAGCGTTGAGGTGGCGAACCGGCCGGGGAAGCGCTCGGCCGCACGGGTGGCCACGGTGCCGGAGTCGAAGCCCCCTGTCAGGTGAAACACCGTTGCCGCTTCGTCCAGGGGCCGCATGTCAAGGGCATCGTCCATCGCGCCCACAAAGGCGGCCAAGACGTCAGCGTCGTCCGCGAGTTCGCGCGGACCGCTGTGCAACGCAGGCTCGGGATAGTGGATGTGCAGGTGACTGCCGAAGGTCGCAGCAGCCCGTTCGGTCAGTCGGTGAATGCCGCGGAACACGGTCTCGGTGCTGTACCGAGGGCGGTAGATCAGCAGACGGGCAACCTCTCGGGGACTGAGCTTCTGCGCGTGGTCGGCTAGGTCAACCATGTCCCATGAGCCGTAAAGGCTCTTCTCGTCGTGCGCTACGTAGAGGGGCGCGGTACGGCACGAGCCGACCAAGACACGAACCGGCAACTCAGGGGCCGCCTCCACAAGCACGTAGTCAGTCGGCCACTCCTCGGCCAGAGCACGAGCTGCATCGAATTCGACCGACGACACCGTTCGCAGATTCGGGTCAGTGGCCAACCTGCCGGAAACGCGTTCGCGTACAACGAGTAAAGAGCGCGCGCCGTCAGTTATGGCAGCATGCTCAACCATCGGATGCTGATACGGGGCGATTTCGCTGGTACCACCGGTCGTCACATAGCGGCGACCGTCCCATCCCCACGCACCATCTGCGTAGGGAGTGAGGCGCAGTTTGATCACGGTGAACCTCCAAGTACCCCCTGTGGGGCACGGCAATTTCACAGCCATGCCCCACAGGATTGATGCGGTCAGGTAGCAGTGGTGTCGTACGTCTTGGCACCGTCGGAAGACCCTGCGACCTTCTTGTATTCGTGGCACTCCGCCGGCGTCTGAACCCTGCGGTGCGCCTTGGTCACGAACAGTTTCTCGAACGAGCGCGTGCGCTTCGGCGGGGGTATGAAGTCGTCCACGTGGATCCTCCTTGCGGATTGCCTCTGATTCGCGTGATGGTCCGCCCCCTGCTACACGGCAGCGAACGGGGGAACCCTTGCCTAAGCTGAGCAGTGCAACCGGTCCAGATCGCACGACACGATCAGGTTGTCCAAGGCAAGGAATCTAAGTGCGAGAACCCGCTTCGGCTGCGGCTGTCCGTTCACGCAACCGAAGCGGGTTGTCTCATCCGGTGACGTCCGCGACGCGCCCGCCGAATAGGGACGAGCAGGCGCCGACGTCGCCGCGTGGGTGCGTCTCGCTGTGGTTCAACGGCCACGTTCGCCGACGGAGCATCATGAATGCGAGCACGTTCTCTGAGCGCCCAGTGAATTTGCCCCAGCCTGAAAACACATCGCTCGCACGCCAGAACTTCAACGGCGACTCTGTTGATCTCGATCGTTCCGATAGGTGTCACGAGGAGATTCGTGCGTTCGCATCGGAAGCAGTTGCCACGCGCCCACTTGAACTTAGCCCACAGATCGGGGGGTTTCACTGCCACGGGTCGCCTCCAAGCACCTCGCGGTGCGGAACCGGACTCCCACCGACGAGTGGCAGCAGAACCACTGGGCGCGCGTGCCATACAAGGGCGACGTCAGAGGCAGCAAGCGGAAGCGTGAAGTCTTCCCCACGCTCAAGAGCAGCGGCGGCATGAAGCCAACCGTCGTTCAGCCACTGCCAGAGATAGCCGAGGGCTGGCTCCTGCACCGCTGAGGACATCACTCGCAGTTGAATGCGAGTCCACCGCATCGCCGAACCGGCCGTGACAGCCTCACACGACGTGATGCGCTTGCCATCGCTCAGGCGCCACTCGCACCAGAACCCGGGCTCGGCTAAGGCAGCAGTGCGTGTCATCGCAGCGGCTCACTGTCTGGACGGAATCGAGTTGTCGTACACCGCTTCATCGCGTACGCAGAGGAACCCTCCGCGCTTTTCAATCTCAGCCGCTACCTCGTCGAATTCGTCCGACCGTGGAGAGATCATCGAGCGGTACGGGGCCAGGACCGCACCGGCGGCTTTCGCCTGGATCAGGTCCAAAGCAGTCGCGAGTCCGTCACGCCCCTGCGGCGGCAGCAAGCCCGTGTTGTCATGGATCACTTGCGTGACCTTCCAACCGAACCGCTCGGCGTACGCCCGGCACGCACTCACCGCATCGTCCGGGCTGGCGTTGCCTGCCACACAAACGTAGATGACGACCTTGAAGGGCTCGGTCGATTCACCCCCAGTCTTGATCTTGGTGGTCTTGATCTCGCCCACGCTCCGTGTCCCCTCTTCGCCGTTCTCGCGACTCAGGCTCGACGGGGCGGCACCCCCCTCGATGGACTTCATGTGCACCGGGAGCCTCCTCGTGGGTTGGGTCTTGCTGAGCCCCCAGTGCACCGCTGACTGCAGCATCGGGCATAGGTGATTTCCCCAGGCTCCGCGACCGTGACCCCGGTGATTTTTACCTTCGGGGTGTCGGCCCCTGCGGCGGCACGGCTACCGTGCGGTTGTGGGAGAGAACCAGAAGTTCGCCAGGGCCATGGACGAACTCGACATGTCTCAACCGGAGTTAGTCCGCCGCCTGAACGACGAGATCGGGGAGCTCA
The DNA here is from genome assembly GCF_000414115.1 of Streptomyces aurantiacus JA 4570. Classification (GTDB taxonomy): domain Bacteria; phylum Actinomycetota; class Actinomycetes; order Streptomycetales; family Streptomycetaceae; genus Streptomyces; species Streptomyces aurantiacus_A. The sequence goes on along the minus strand of NZ_AOPZ01000361.1, from coordinate 9,702 downwards.
CAGGAAGGGAAGGGCGGCTGACGACCCGCGATGTGCGGCGGTACCTCAAGGGCGAGACGCGGTGGCCCCATGCCAAGCAGAGGATCCCCATCGAGAGAGTGTTCGGCCGCCCGGCAACGGATCTCGGGTTCGTCCCTCGATCGAAGAAAGCGCAAGAGGCACCACCGGAGGACTCTGTGCACCGTCGTACGTTCGTCACCGCCACCACCGGCACTGTCGTCGGAGCCGTTGCCGGCGCCGGATCCCGCACCCGCCTAGGGCTAAGCGACGTTGAACGGTACGGCGATGAGTACGCCAAGATCATCGCCCAGGACAAAGCATTGGGTGGGGCGCAGAAGGTAGAGAACGCCGCCGTAGAACTGGCTATGCGCATTCAATCGGACCTCGGCGGAAGTCGCGCCTCCGCACGCACCAGGACCAAGCTGTATTGCCTGGCCTCAAACGTGACTTGCTCAGCGGCGTTCGCGGCCATCGATGCCCAAGCACGAACTCGTGCCCGTGGCCACCTGGACAAGGCGGTGACGCTTGCCGGCCTGTCGGGCGACAGCGAGACCCAGTACCACGTGTGGAACCATCTATCCATGGTCGCGGTACAACGCCACGACTTCGCTGAGGTTGCGGCGGCGGCAGATGCCGCAAGAAGCCAGAGCATCGCCAAGAATGATCCGCTGTATGCCTCGCTCGCACACATGCGCCGAGCGAACGCTCTCGCTGGCGCAGGCGACCGCCCTGGATCGCTCAGAGCACTCGCCGCAGCCGAGCGATCATTCGATCGCCGCGCCGAGCTAGAACGCCCCCCGTGGATCGGCTTCTACGATCAGGCGGAGTTCGATGGACTGTCCTCGCTTGTGTGGCTGAAGCTCGGCGAGCCCGACCGGGCCGAGAGTCACCTCCACCGTGCGCTAACCGCGATCCGTCCCGAACTCGTCCGCAACCGCACTTACTACTCGGCCCACTTAGCTCTGTCGCAAGCCACTCAGGGGGACCTTGAGCTGGCGTGCAGCACTGGGGATCGGACGGCTGCGATGCTCGGCAGGATCCGCTCGAAGCGGACCAGCGAGACGCTGGTGAAGGTTCAAAAGATCGTGGCAGCAACAGGATCGAAAGAGCCCGGGGTCCGGGCAGGGCTGGAGAGGGCGCGAACATGGATTTGAAGACGTACACCCACCAGGACGCGGCAGCTATCCGGGGGATGCTCCTAGACATGCAGGACGCGGTGTACGACGGCGAGGCAGATCGTTTCCGCGCGAGGGAGCGATTCGCACAGTTCGTCGACATGTGGAGCAGCAAGGAAGGTTGGTCGTGCGTAATCGGCTTCGATGAAGGTGAGCCGACGGGATTTGCGTACGGAGCGCCCTTCGGCGCCGGAGGTTGGTGGAAGGGCTCTGCACGCCCTACCTCGGTTGCACCAGAGGCCAGGGTGTTCGCGCTGTCCGAGCTCAAGGTGCTGAAGAAGTGGCGAAAGACCGGGGCGTCGGAGGAACTGCACCGTGCGCTCGTACTCACCCGTGACGAGGACGTGGCGACTCTCCTCGTGGACGTGACTCATCCCAAAGTCGTGTCCCTGTATGAGAGGTGGGGCTACATCAAGGTCGGCGAACAAAAGCCCTATGAGGACTCGCCAACCTTCGCGATCATGGCCAAGCACCTCACTGGGCGTTCCGTATCGGAATAGTTACAGACAGTGCCTATCTCGTCGCCCTGTGGCTGATGTCTCATGGAGATGTGCCAGACGCCACCGCAATCACCGCTAGCGCAGCGGTTGCCAACACGGTCAAGAACTACATGGCCTGGAATCCCGCCGGAGACGCGGTCGTCACCGTCCGCGTCGGGTCGCGCGAGGAACAGCGAGCCATCATTGGACACTTCCTTCACTGCCTGTCCAGGGTCAATGACGGTCCGAACGGCAAGCAGCGCCTCCGTGAGGCACTGCCCCCCATCCAGATGTGTGGCAGCCCGACAGCCGTCTACCTCGCTGAGTACATCCACAACCAGACAGTCGTGCTGGGCCGCATCCCTCCGCCGGAAGAAATGGCCCGGCTAGTGGCGCACTATCGGCGAGTTGCCAAGATGGACGCCCGATGGTGGCAGCTGCTCCGACGCCGTGACGAACGTAGGCAAAGAGCGCAGGTCAACCGGTGGAAGGGGCGTCACGCCCCTTCCGTCGCCCCCGCACCCGAACTGGATACCCCGAAGCCGGAGGAGCGCCCCGTCCTTCCCAGCTCTCAGTGTCCCGTCGCCCTCATGGCGCGGCTAAAGATCCCGGGCTGGTTTGCGGTACCCGTCCCTCGGCCCCTGTATCCCGAGGATGGCGGAGTAACACCGATAGCCGAGCTTGCGCCTGGGACGTGGTATCTCGCTGTTGAATCGCGGGGCAACCGCTTGATCGCGCAAACTCAGGACGGACGCCGCGGTGTACTGCAGGACCTATCGGGCCTTCAAGTTGATTCCGGAAGGCAATCACGAAAACCAGGACGATGGATTTTTGCCCGAGAAGCTAACAGCAGATGAGACGTGCCTCAGAGCCTGTCTTTGCCCCGTCCGCGCCGCTGCGGGGGCAGAGACAGGATCTTACTGCACAGACCTGACAGGAGTCGGCGAGCGGAAGCGGGCCTCAGCACCAGAACTCCGCCGGGCGCCCTCATCCGCTCGCTTAGCGCCTCGCACATGTGCTCTTGAAAGCTGCAGGATGCACGTGGTTCGCTGGCGTCCATGCCAACCATCCGGTAACCGGACTCCTCCCGCACTCCGGTGCACTACAAGAAGCAAGCGACACGCAGGCCCGATCCGTTGCCCCACAACGGAGAGGTGACGGCCAAGCCCCGACCCCTCATCTCCGCAAGACCCCGGGTCGGGGCGTTGGTCTGTGCGCCTCGGACATCCGGGACTAAGTTGTGCGACATGAGCAACCTTGATCGCGAGGCCGCCCCATCCCTCTGCGGCGGCCGCGGTTTCGTCGTAGCGGAGCCCGTACGCGAACTCCTCAGCCCTCGCCGCGTCAAACTCGGCGAGTCCACCGAAGTCCGCAGACTCCTGCCCAACCTCGGACGACGCATGATCGGGGCGTGGGCATTCGTTGATCAGTACGGCCCGGACGACATCGCCGACGAGCCCGGCATGCAGGTGCCGCCGCACCCGCACATGGGCCTGCAGACCGTGTCCTGGCTGCACGAGGGCGAGGTGCTGCACCGGGACAGCACGGGCAGCCTGCAGACGATCCGCCCCCGTGAACTGGGCCTGATGACGTCCGGTCGGGCGATCTCTCACTCGGAAGAGTCCCCGAAATCGCATGGCCGCTTCCTGCACGGCGCTCAGTTGTGGGTCGCCCTTCCCGACTCGGACCGGTACGCCGACCCGAAGTTCGAGCATCACCCCGAGCTGCCGAAGGTGACCGCCCCCGGCTTCGACGCAACGGTCATCCTCGGCAACCTCGACGGCACCGCATCCCCCGGTACGACGTACACACCGATCGTCGGTGCCGACATCTCCCTCGCCGCCGGCGCCGAGACCCGCCTGCCCCTCGTGCCCGACTTCGAGTACGGCGTGCTGTCGATGTCCGGCGAGGTGCACGTCGACGGCGTTCCGGTCCTGCCCGGATCGATGCTGTACCTCGGGTGCGGCCGCACCGAGCTGCCCCTGCGGGCGGCATCCGACGCCGGGATCATGCTGCTCGGCGGCGAGCCATTCGCCGAGGAACTGATCATGTGGTGGAACTTCGTCGGCCGGACGCAGGAAGAGATCGAGCAGGCTCGCGAGGACTGGATGACCGGCACCCGCTTCGGCGAGGTAAAGGGGTACGACGGCGGCCCGCTCGCCGCGCCGACGCTGCCCTCGACCCCTCTCAAGCCGCGCGGTCGGACCCGCTAGGACACACGCGAACGCCCCCGCCCGCATCGCTGCAGGTGGGGGCGTTTGTGCTTTGGACTAATGAACAACGAAGCACCAGGCGCCGACCACTAATGAACAACGAAGCACCAGGCGCCGACCATCCGGCGCCCCAGGTTCGGAAGGAGGCGCCGCACCTCGGTCGCCGCACCGAGCTTCACGTGCCGTGGGCTGAGGAGTTCGCGCACCGGTTCCGCGACGACGAACCCGCGTCCGCCGCACAGAGAAGGCACCGCCTCGCGATCAAGATTGCTCATACCGCACAACTTAGCCCCGGGCACCCGGAGCGGACAGAGCAACTCCCCGTCCGCGGCCGGCGGAGCGCCGGCGGGGCTCAGAGCTCCGCGTCGCGGTCCAGCGTGGCGTAGTACGCGCCCACCTCGTTGAGGTACGCCGGGTCCGTCGTCTCGCTGTCGGTGGTGAACCGCGGCGCGTCCTTGACCTGCTCCTTGGAGTGGCCGACCGTCACCGTCCCCGCCTCGCGGTCGATGCGCGTGACCGCGCCGGCCGGGATCAGCACGCTCTTGCCGAAGACCCACATTCCGGTGTCCACGACCAGGTGCTGCCGGCCCGGCTGGTCCACCTGCCGGTCCACCTGGCCGATGACGCCGTCGGTCGCCTCGACCGTGAAGCCGGTCATGGGCTCCTGCTGCTCGCCTCTGTGGCCGCTGCCGGGCGGGTAGGCCCAGATGTCGTTCACGGTATGTGCTCCCTGGATCTCGTACGGACTACGGGGTGCTGAGAGTCGGCTCATTGTCCACCCCCTGCTGCGTCCGGTGTCGGGCCCCTCCCGTGTCCGGTGTCGGGCGAGGCACCCGGCGTCCGGTCGCGCCGCCGGGCAGAGCGCCGCACCATGGACGAATGCAGACCAGTGGCGGCGCCGGCCTGCGCGTCCTCGTGACCGGTGCCAGCGGCTACATCGGCGGGCGGCTCGTGCCCGAACTGCTCGGTGCCGGACACCGTGTGCGCTGCCTGGCGCGCTCGCCGGAGAAGCTCCGTGACCACCCGTGGGCGGGCCGGGCCGAGGTCGTCCGCGGCGACGTGACCGACGCGGAGTCGGTGGGCGCGGCCATGCGGGACGTCGATGTCGCGTACTACCTCGTTCACGCCCTCGGCACGGGCTCGGGCTTCGAGGAGACGGACCGGCGGGCCGCCCGCGTCTTCAGCGAGGCCGCACGCGCCGCCGGGGTCCGCCGGATCGTGTACCTGGGCGGGCTCACGCCCGCGGACAAACCGGAGGCCGAGCTGTCGCCGCATCTGCGCTCCCGCGCCGAGGTGGGCCGGATCTTCCTGGACTCCGGCGTCGAAAGTGTCGTCCTGCGCGCCGCGGTCATCATCGGCTCGGGGTCGGCGTCCTTCGAGATGCTGCGCTATCTCACCGAGCGGCTGCCGGTGATGGTCACGCCCAGCTGGGTGCGCACCCGCATCCAGCCCATCGCCGTCCGCGACGTGCTGCGCTACCTCGTCGCCGCCGCCCGCCTGCCCGCGGGCCTGAACCGCACCTTCGACATCGGCGGCCCCGACGTCCTCACGTACCGCGACATGATGCGCGCGTACGCCACCGTCGCGGGGCTGCGCCGGCGGCTCATCGTGCCGGTGCCCCTGCTCACTCCGCGCCTGTCCAGCTACTGGGTCGGCCTGGTCACCCCCGTGCCGCACAGCATCGCGCGGCCGCTCGCGGAGTCCCTGCGCCACGAGGTGGTCTGCCGGGAACACGACATCGCCGCGTACGTCCCCGACCTGCCCGGACGCCCGCTGTCCTGCGCCGCGGCGCTGCGGCTCGCGCTGTGCCGGATCCAGGAGGCGCAGGTCATCACCCGCTGGTCGTCCGCGGCCGCACCCGGCGCGCCCAGCGATCCGCTGCCCACGGACCCCGACTGGGCGGGCGGCAGCCTCTACACCGACCGGCGCCAGCTCACCGTGGCGGCGTCGCCGAGCGCCCTGTGGCGGGTCATCGAGGGCATCGGCGGCGAGAACGGCTGGTACTCCTTCCCGCTCGCCTGGGCCGCGCGCGGCTGGATCGACCGGCTGGCCGGCGGCGTCGGGCTGCGGCGCGGGCGCCGGGACGCCGCGCGGCTGCGGGTCGGGGACTCGCTCGACTTCTGGCGGGTCGAGGAGATCGAGCCCGGCAGGCTGCTGCGGCTGCGCGCCGAGATGCGGCTGCCCGGCCTGGCGTGGCTGGAGATGTACGCGGAGCGCGGCGACGACGGCCGTACGCGGTACCGCCAGCGGGCACTGTTCCACCCGCGCGGGCTGCTCGGCCACGCCTACTGGTGGAGCGTCGCCCCCTTCCACTCCGTCGTCTTCGGCGGCATGGCCCGCAACATCGCGCGGACGGCGGTGGCCACGGCCAAGGAGCGGGGCGGCGTCGACACGCGGGACGCGGCCGGTCGTTGACCCGCCGTACTCCGTCGGCGTACCGAACGGTCGAGGCAGAACCACACTCCAGGAGCCGCACCATGACCGTTTCGGTCGTCCTGTTCACCTCCGACCTGCGGGTGCACGATCATCCGCCGCTGACTGCGGCCGTCGCCGCCGGGGACTTCGTGGTGCCGCTGTTCGTACGCGACGGCGCCATCGCCGCGTCGGGCTTCGCGGCGCCCAACCGGGAGGCGTTCCTCCGCGACTGCCTGGCCGGTCTGGACGCGGGGCTGCGTGAGCGCGGCGGGCGCCTCGTGGTCCGGTCGGGCGACGTCGTGGACGTGGTCCGCGGCATCGCGGCCCGGGCGCGGGCCGACGAGGTGCACGTCGCCGCCGGGGTCAGCGGCTACGCGCAGGCCAGGGAGCGGCGGCTCGGGCGAGCGCTGGAGGCGGACGGACGGCGGCTGCGTGTCCACGACGCGGTGATCACCGCGGTCGCGCCGGGTGCCGTGACGCCGAGCGGCGGCTCCGATCACTTCGCGGTGTTCACGCCGTACTTCAAGCGCTGGTCCGCGGAGGGGGCGCGGCGGCCGCTGCGAGCTCCCCGGGCGGTCCGGGTGCCCGAGGACGTGCCCTCCGGCCGGATCCCGCGCCGGGACGCGGTCCGGGGCGTGGCGGAGGGGCTGGCGGCCGGGGGCGAGAGGGCGGGCCGGGCCCGGATGCTGGCCTGGCGGCGCGACGGAATCGCGGACTACGCGGCCCGCCACGACGACCTGCCCGGCGACGCGACGTCCCGCCTCTCCCCGCACCTGCACTTCGGCACGCTGTCCCCGGCCGAACTCGTCCACCTGGCACAGGAGCGGGGCGGGCCGGGAGCCGACGCGTTCGTACGTCAGCTCTGCTGGCGCGACTTCCACCACCAGGTCCTGGCGGCCCGTCCCGAGACCTCGGTGGCCGACTACCGCGCGCGGCACGACCGCTGGCGCGCCGGGGCGTCGGCGGACGCGGACATCCGGGCATGGCAGGAGGGCCGCACCGGCTATCCGGTGGTCGACGCGGCCATGCGGCAGCTGCGGCACGAGGGCTGGCTGCACAATCGCGGCCGGCTGCTGGCCGCGAGCTTCCTGACGAAGACGCTGTACGTGGACTGGCGCGTCGGCGCCCGGCACTTCCTGGAGCACCTGGTCGACGGCGACATCGCCGACAACCAGCTCAACTGGCAGTGGGTGGCGGGCACGGGCACGGACACCCGGCCGAACCGCGTCCTCAACCCCGTTCTCCAGGGCAGGCGGTACGACCCGGACGGTGTCTACGTACGCCGCTGGGTGCCCGAACTCGCCGGTCTCGAGGGAGGCAGGGTGCACGAGCCGTGGAAGCTCGGGGCGGCGGAACGGGGCCGCTACGACTACCCCGAACCGATCGTCGACCTCGGCGAGGGGCTGGCCCGCTTCAAGCGGGCACGGGGGCGGGAGTAGCGGCGGCCCGCCCCTCGACCATGTGGTGGAATATTCAACCACTCGGGGTCGTTGTGGCCGGTCAAGGAGGCAACAGTGGAGTTCACCTACTTCGACCACGGCACGGCCGCCGAGCGCTGGGAGCGCGCGGGGCAGTTCTTCGACGCCAAGGAGTACGCGACGGCGGCACGCATCCTCGCCCCGCTGGCCGACGAGGTGCCCGAGCAGGTCGCCCCGCGGCTGCTGCTGGCGCGCGCCTACTACCACTCGGCACAACTGCGGCGCGCCGAGACCGAGTTGCGTACGGTCCTGCGGCTCGACCCCGTCGAGGGGTACGCCCGGCTGATGCTGGGCCGGACCCTCGAACGGCAGGGGCGGGACGCCGAGGCGGCGACGCAGCTGCGGATGGCCGCGGCGCTGTCGGGCGAGTTCGCCGCGTAACCGGTGGGCGAGTTCGCCGCGCAACCGACGAACAGCCGTCGGTGAAGCGGCGTCGCCGTGACCCTCGCCACACCCGTGACCGCCGCCCGGATGCCGCGGCCGTCCTCGGCAAGCAGCACGGTGTGAGACTTCCGGCCACCCTGCCGAGCGCCGTCCGCGCCGCCCCGGCACCGCATCCGCCCCGCCCCCGCGCGGCCCGGGCCCGCCTGCCCCGGGCTGCCGCGGGGGTGTGGCGTGTTCTTGCCGCTCCGCCACCTTGGCCGGAATCCCCGCTTACCCCGAGGCACACGAGTGGCCTTTCGTTTCCTCCACGGCCGCGCGCCGTTCACTACTCCGTACCGTACATTTCCGTGCGAACCGACCCCTCGCGCGGAACACCGAGCTCCACCAGGGGGATCTCTCCGTATGAAGGCCCTGAAGGTCGTGTTCCTGCTGCACAACGCCTTCGGTGTGGGCGGCACCATCCGCACCACCCTCAACCTCGCGTCCGCGCTGGCCGACCGTCACCAGGTCACCGTGGTCTCGCTGATGCGCCACCGCAAGGTGCCCCGGTTCACCGTCGACCCGCGCGTGCGCCTCGTACCGCTGGTGGATCTGCGCGCGGACGGCGCGGACGCGGCGGATCCGCGGCTCGCGGAGCCGGCCCGGGCGTTCCCGAGCGCGGAGGGGCGGCACCGGCAGTACTCGCGGCTGCACGACGTGCGCGCCCAGGAGTATCTGCGCGGCTGCGACGCGGACGTGATCATCGGCACGCGGCCCGGCCTCAACGTCTACCTCGCGCGTTTCGGCCCGCCCGGCGCGCTGCGCATCGCGCAGGAACATCTGCGCCATGACGCGCACAGCAAGAAGCTGCGCGCCCACGCAGGAACATCTGCGCCATGACGCGCACAGCAAGAAGCTGCGCGCCCAACTCGAGCCGCAGTACAGGAAACTGGACGCGCTGGTCACCATCACCGACGCCGACGCGGCCGTCTACCGCGAGCGGATGGAACTGCCCGGCGTCCGCGTCCTCGCGGTGCCCAACATGGTGCCCGCCCCGTCCGTCGCGCCGTCCGACGGCACCGCGAAGGTGGTCGCCGCGGCCGGGCGGCTCGTGCCCGGCAAGCGGTTCGACCTGCTGGTGCGGGCGTTCGCGACGGTCGCCGAGCGGCATCCCGACTGGCGGCTGCGGATCTACGGCGGCGGGCCGCAGAAGGAGCCGCTGCGGGAGCTGATCGACGAACTCGGGCTCGGCGGGCACGTCGAGCTGATGGGTGTGCGCTCCGCCATCGAGGCCGAGTTCGCCAAGGCGTCACTCGTCGCGTCGGCGTCCGACGCCGAGTCGTTCGGGATGACGCTGGTCGAGGCGATGCGGTGCGGGGTGCCGGTGGTGAGCACCGACTGCCCGCTCGGGCCCGCCGAGATCATCACCGACGGGCGCGACGGCAGACTGGTGCCGCCCGGGGACGCCGACGCGCTCGCGAAGGCGCTCGTCGAGCTGATCGAGGACCCGGAGCGGCGCCGCGCGATGGGCGCCGCGGCCCTGGAGAGCGCCCGGCGTTTCGACCCGGCGCCGATCGCC
>NZ_AOPZ01000360.1 GCF_000414115.1 Streptomyces aurantiacus JA 4570 | reverse complement strand
GACGACCGGCGTGACGATCGTCGCGACAACGACCGTGGTGGGGTCCGGCGCGATGGTGACCGGCCCGCCTTCCGGCGCGATGACCGGCGTGACGACCGTGACCGCGGCGACCGCGGTGGCTTCCGCCGCGACGACAACCGTGGCGGTGATCGGCCCGCCTTCCGTCGCGACGACCGGCGCGATGACCGCCGTGACAACGACCGAGGCGACCGCGGTGACCGTGGTGGCTTCCGCCGCTTCCGTCGTGACGACCGGCGTGATGACCGTCGCGACAACGACCGTGGTGGGGTCCGGCGCGATGGTGACCGGCCCGCCTTCCGGCGCGACGATCGCCGTGACGACCGTGACCGAGGCGACCGCGGTGGCTTCCGTCGCGACGACAACCGTGGCGGCGGCGGGTACCGCGGCCGCGACGACCGGCGTGACGACCGAGGCCGTGACGACCGCGGGCGCGATGACCGTGGGCGTGGGCCCCGTCGCGACGACCGCGGCCGGCCCGGCGGGTTCCGTGGGCGCGACGACCGCCGTGACGGCGACCGCGGCGGGTTCCGTCGCGACGACCGCGACCGGGACCGTGAGCCGATCAAGCGGCTGCCCATCCCGGACGACGTCACGGGCGACGAGATCGACAAGGACGTACGGCAGGAGCTGCAGAGCCTTCCCAAGGGGCTCGCGGAAGACGTCTCCAGGAACCTGGTGATGGTCGCCAAGCTCATCGACGAGGACCCCGAGCAGGCATACGAGTACGCGAAGATCGCGCTGCGGCTCGCCTCGCGCGTCGCCGCCGTGCGCGAGGCCGCGGGCTTCGCCGCGTACGCCAACCAGAAGTTCAGCGAGGCGCTCGCCGAATTCCGGGCCGCGCGGCGGATGACCGGCAGCGTGGAGCTGTGGCCGGTCATGGCCGACTGCGAGCGCGGGCTCGGGCGGCCCGAGAAGGCGCTCGACATGGCCGGGGCGCCCGAAGTGCACAAGCTCGACAAGGCGGGCCAGGTCGAGATGCGGCTCGTCGCCGCCGGTGCGCGGCGCGACATGGGGCAGATCGACGCCGCCATCGTCACGCTGCAGAGCCCCGAGCTGGCGTCCAACTCGGTCCAGCCCTGGACCGCGCGCCTGCGGTACGCCTACGCCGACGCGCTGCTCGCCGCCGAGCGTGAGGACGAGGCGCGCGAGTGGTTCGCGAAGGCCATCGAGGCCGACAAGGACGGCAGCACCGACGCGTCCGACCGGCTCGCGGAACTGGACGGCGTCGAGTTCGTCGATGCCCTCCATGGCGATGACGCCGACTCGGAGGAAGCGGTGGCTCCGGAGGCCGAGGCCGAGTCGAAGGCCGATGCCGATGCCGACGCCGTCGAGCGTGACGAGGACTGACGGCAGCAGCACCAGGTAAGTGATCGAAGGGGCGGACCTCCCGGTGGAGGCCCGCCCCTTCGTCGTACGCCGCCGACGTGTGACGAGGTCAGAACGCCAGGTCGCGCAGGACCAGGCCCGTCGCCGGCTTCGGGCCGAACGACGTCGACTTGCGGGGCATCGTGACACCCTGGCGGGCCAGGTCGCGCACGACCTCCTCGCGGACCGGGTGCATCAGGACCGCCGTGCCGCCCTCGCGCTCGGCCTTCTCGACCGTCGCCTCCGTGTGGTGGATGTACGCGATGTGGTCCGGGGCGTCCGGGATGCGCCAGATGTGGTCCAGGAGCGTGGCGTGCAGGACCGTCGCGTCGAGGGTGCGCCAGGCGTCGGGCCGGCCCAGCGGGACCGTGCGCGCCAGGAGGTCGGCGGAGGGGCGGTCCACGAGGTGGTACGAGCCGTCGCCGGCCAGGAGGAACGCGTTGCCCTCGGACGCGGCGTCGGCGAGGGCCGCCCGCGCCTCGGACAGCGGGCAGCGCAGGGTGCGTACCCGGAACGAGTCCCCGAGGGCGCTCAGGGCCTCGGCGACCGGCAGCCGGTGCAGATAGCGGTGGATCGCGCGCACCCGCAGCGGATAGCGGGCCGTGTCCACGAGCAGGACCAGGCCGAAGTCCCAGGGCCCCGGCGAGACGTGCTCGGCGCGCAGCCGCAGATAGGTGGCCCAGCGGTGGTGGCCGTCGGCGATGAGTGCCTGGTGGCGACCCAGATCTGACTGGATCTCAGCGATCTCCGCCGGATCGGTCACCGCCCACAGACGATGGCTGAAGCCGTCCTCCGTGGTCGTGGAGAGCAGGGGCTTGTGCTTCGCCGCGCGCTCTATGACAGCGGCCGTGCCGACGGTGGCGCCACTCGCGGCGCCGTCGCTTGTGCCGGTCCCGGTGTCAACGGCTGTGTCGCCAGTTGTGCCGGCCGCCGCGCCCTCACTGCGGTAGGTGAGGAGCAGGGGTTCGAGGTTCGCGGCCGTCGCGCGCAGCAGGGCGGCGCGGTCCTCGACGACGTCCGGCATGACGTCCTCGTGCGGCAGGACGATGCCCCGGGCCGGGTCGGACAGGCGGAGGGCGCCCACGATGCCGCGCTGCAGGATTTCGCTGTCCCGCTGCTCGTACACGTACAGGCCGGGTACCGGATCGGGGGACAGGATGCCCTCGCTGAGCCAGTCGTGGAGGGTGTCCGCGGCCTGCCGGTTGCGGGCGGCCGGGGTGGTCGCCTGCGGCAGGATCAGGCGGACGATGTTGTGCGGGTCGGACGACTCGAGTTCGAGCAGGCCGTCGGGCCGCACGACCACGTCGTACGGCGGTGAGGTCACGGCGGCTAGGGAGCCGACCCGTTCGGAGTCGTAGCGCACACCCCGGAACGGGATCAGGTCGAGGCCGTGGACGTCCGTGTGACCCGCTGTGTTCATTAGGGCATCGTATGTGTGTCAGTGGCATGAGCGATGATCGGGGGAGTGGAATTATCGAGGAGCGATGCGTAATGAGCCAGACCGGCAGCCGCGGCGGAAGCAAGCCCCCGCGGACCCGCCCCGCGGGCAGCGAGCAGGCCCTGAGCGAGGGCTATGACACGGCGCTGCTCGACCTGGACGGGGTGGTGTACGCGGGCGGCAAGGCCATCGCGCACGCCGTCGAGTCGCTGGAGACGGCCCGGTCGGGCGGCATGCACCTCGCGTACGTGACGAACAACGCGCTGCGGACGCCGGACGCGGTGGCCGGGCATCTGACGGAGCTCGGCATCCCGGCCGACCCGTCGGACGTGATCACCTCGGCGCAGGCCGTGGCGCGGCTCGTGAGCGAGCAAGTGCCCGCCGGGGCGCGGGTGTTGGTGGTGGGCGGCGAAGGGCTGCGGGTCGCGCTGCGTGAGCGCGGGCTTGAGCCCGTGGAGTCCGCCGACGACGATCCGGCGGCCGTGGTGCAGGGCTATGGCGGGCCCGAGCTCGCGTGGGGGCGGTTCGCGGAGGCGTGCTACGCGATCGCGCGTGGTGTGCCGTGGTTCGCCTCCAACACGGACCTGACGATTCCGAGCGGGCGGGGCATCGCGCCCGGGAACGGGGCGGCCGTCGAGGTCGTGCGGATCGCCACGGGGGCGGAGCCGCAGGTCGCCGGGAAGCCGTTGCCGCCGATGCATCGGGAGACGATTCTGCGGACCGGGGCGGAGCGGGCGCTGGTCGTGGGGGACCGGCTCGACACGGACATCGAGGGGGCGTTCAACGGCGGTGTGGACTCGTTGCTCGTGCTGACCGGGGTCACCGACGGCGCGCAGTTGCTGGCCGCGCGGCCCGAGCACCGTCCCACGTATGTGGACGCGGATCTGCGAGGGATGCTGGTCGGGCAGCCCGAAGTGACGCCGGGGGAGGGCGAGTTCACCTGTGGAGGGTGGACTGCCTCTGTGCGGGGCGACGCCTTGGCGCTTGACGGGGAAGGGGAGGCCATGAATGGGCTGAGGGCGTTGTGCGCGGCGGCTTGGACCGCGGCGGGGGACGGCCGGTGCGAGCTCGATGGGGGGAAGGGGCTGGCTCGGCTGGGGTTGTAGCGGTCCCTCGAACGCCGGACGCGGTGGAAAGGGTGGTCACGCCTGCTCGTTGTTGGACAGGAGCTGGTCCTCCGTCGCGCCCTTGCGCCAGTAGCCCGTGAATTTCACGCGCTCGCGGGCCATGCCGCGTTCGCCGACCAGATGGCGGCGTACGGACCTGACCGTCGCCGACTCGCCCGCGATCCAGGCGTAGGGGGTGCCGGCGGGGAGGCGGGCGGCGCGGATCGCCTCCGTCGTCGTGCCCTCGCCCGTGAGCCAAGTGATGTCGGCGTCCGCCTTGGTGAGCAGTTCCTGGCGGTCCGCCGGGTCGTGGAGTTCGAGCCAGGCGAGGACCCGCGTCGACGGCGGCAGCGCCTCGAGGATGCCGGCGACGGCGGGCAGCGCCGACTCGTCGCCGGTCAGCAGGATCCAGTCGGTGTCCTCGGGCGGCCTGAAGTCGTACGCCGCGTTCTCCTCCTCGACCGGGGCGAGGACGCCGACGCGGGTGCCGGGGCGGGCGGCCGTGCGGGCCCAGCGCGAGGCCGGGCCCTCGGTGTCCCGCGCGTCCGGCGCGGGCTCGTGCACGGCGAAGTCGACGATCAACTCGTGCGGGTCGCGGCGCAGTTCACGGATGGTGTACGTGCGCATGATGCCGCGTACGCCCGGGTCGAGGGCGCGCCAGGCCGCGTACCAGTCGGGGGAGTCCGTGTCCGGCATGACCGGCGCGCTCTGGCCCGGCTGCGGCAGGAACACCTTGACGCGCTGGTCGCGTCCGCCCGAGGCCATCCGCGCCACGTCGGAGCCGCCGAGGGCCACACGGACCATCGACGGCGTCAGGCGTTCGGTGCGCAGGACCTGGGTGTCGAAGAACTGGAACGGGGCGTCGGTCATGGGGTGAGCCTCTTTCCTGTCCGGTGTGATCGGGGGCCCGCGCCCGGCGGCTAGCGCTTGAGCTTCTTGGACTTCTCGATGGCGGCCGCCAGCTGTTCGAGCACCGGGGCGTAGCCCGCGTAGCTGTAGCGCTCCTCCATGGACCACGGGACCGTCTGGCCGGCCTTGACGGCGGGGAGCTTGTTCCAGGTGGGCTTCTTCGCGAGCTGCTGCTCGGTCAGCGCGGAGGAACGGTTGTCGACCATGATCAGGTCGGCGTGGTACTTGTCGGCGTTCTCCCAGCTCAGGAACTCCCAGAAGCCCCACTCGTCGCTCTTCTTGCCCTCGACGAACTCGACGCCGAGATCCTTGAAGTAGTTGAGGTCGCAGTAGGAGTCGGGCACGGCGACGTACATCTGGTCGGCGTCGCCCGTCATCGCCATGACCTTCAGGCCGCCGTTCGCCTTCGCGGCCTCGCGCAGGGTGCGTTCGGCCTTCTCGAAGCGGGACTTGGCGGCTCGTACCTTCTCGGACTCCAGGTCGGCGCCGAGCGCGGCGGCCAGATCGGTATAGCGCTTCAGCGGCTCTAGGAGGGAGGCGCGGGCGCCGTTGATGCCGATCGTCGGGGCGAGGGCGGCGATCTTCTTGCTGCTCTCCTCGGGGACGAACCAGAGGTTCGGCGGCGGGAACATGTTGCTGATCAGCAGGTCCGGCCGGAGGGACGCGTACTTCTCGATGTTGAACTGGCCCCAGGTCTCGCCGACGCTGGTCAGTTTGTCGACATCGAGATCGCCTGCCTGCGGGTTGGGCTTGCCGTCGACGGGCTTCGAGGGGCCGAAGACGCCGGTGCACTCGACGCCGTAGTCGTGCAGGGCGGCGGCCGTGCTGATGAACGCGACGATGTTCTTCGGCGTCGACTTGAGGCGCACGGTCTTGCCGCGGTCGTCCTTGAAGCTCCAGGGCTTGCCGTCGGAGCCCGCGTTCGACGCCTTGTCCTTGCCGTTGTCGTCACCGCACGCGGCGAGGAGGGCGCCGAGGCCCAGGGCGCCGCCGGCGGTGAGCACGGCACGCCGGGACGGCCGGGGCGAGGGAGAGCCAGGGGACGGGCGTGACCGGGGCATACGTGGCGCTTCTCTCGTCGAAGAGCAATAGGAGGGTAGGCTAACCTAACCGCGTGTTGGTCGACAGTCCCCCCGAACCCAGCGCGGAGACCGCT
Organism: Streptomyces aurantiacus JA 4570; assembly: GCF_000414115.1. GTDB lineage: Bacteria > Actinomycetota > Actinomycetes > Streptomycetales > Streptomycetaceae > Streptomyces > Streptomyces aurantiacus_A. The sequence continues at coordinate 9,711 of NZ_AOPZ01000360.1, read as the reverse complement.
CCCGCGCCACCCGGCCGCCGCGCGATACGCGGCGCCGGGCTTCTGCTCTCCGTAGTGGTGCTGCTGGCCCTGGTGTTCGCCAGCATCGCCGTGGGCGCCAAACCGCTCTCCATGGACCAGGTCTGGCACGGCCTGTTCGAGGACTCGGGGACGTACACCGACATCGTCGTCGGCGAGCGGGTGTCCCGCACGCTGCTCGGTCTCCTCGCGGGCATGGCGCTCGGCCTGTCCGGCGCGGTCCTGCAGGCGCTGACCCGCAATCCGCTGGCCGACCCCGGGCTGCTCGGCATCAACATGGGCGCGTCCGCCGCCGTCGTGACCGCCATCAGCTTCTTCGGGGTCACCTCGCTGAGCGGCTACGTGTGGTTCGCCTTCGTGGGCGCGGCGGTCGTCGGAGCGCTGGTGTACGCGCTCGGCGGCACCCGCAGTGCGACGCCCGTGCGCCTCGCGCTCGCCGGCACGGCGCTGACCGCGGCGCTCTCCGGCTATCTCCAGGCCGTGATGATCACGGACAACGCCGCCCTCGACAAGATGCGCTTCTGGACGGTCGGTTCGCTGGCCTCCGCCAAGATGGAGACGATCCAGCAGGTCGCGCCGTTCCTCGTCGTGGGCACGGTGCTCGCCCTCGCCCTCGCCCGGCCGCTCAACGCCGTGGCGATGGGCGACGACACCGCCCGCGCGCTCGGCGCCCATCTGACCCGCACCCGCGCGCTGTCCATGGTCTCCGCGACGCTGCTGTGCGGCGCCGCGACCGCCGCGTGCGGGCCCATCATGTTCGTCGGCCTCATGGTGCCGCACGTCGTGCGGTCCTTCACCGGCCCGGACATGCGCTGGATCTTCCCGTACGCGGCCGTCCTCTCGCCCGTCCTGCTGCTCGGCGCCGACGTGCTCGGCCGGGTCGTCTCACGCCCCGCCGAACTCCAGGTCGGCATCGTCACCGCGGCCATCGGCGCCCCGGTGTTCATCCTGCTCGTACGACGGCGGAGGACGGCCCAGCTGTGAAGGCGATACGCACCCGCGCGAGCCGTGCCCGAGCGATACCTACCCGAGCGATACCTACCCGAGCGATACCTACCCGAGCGATACGTACCCGCGGGGTCTCCGTCCGCTTCGACGTCCGCGCCGCCGTCGTCGTCGCGGTCCTCGTGGTCGCCGCGCTCGCCGCGAGCGTCGTGCTCATCGGCACCGGCGACTTCGACATCCCCACCGCCGACGTCATCCGCACCCTGCTCGGCAACGGCGACCCCGGCCAGGAGTTCATCATCAACGACCTGCGGCTGCCGCGGGTCGTCGTCGGCCTCCTAGTGGGCGCCTCGCTCGGCCTCGGCGGCGCGCTCTTCCAGTCCATCTCCCGCAATCCGCTGGGCAGCCCGGACGTCCTCGGCATCGGGCAGGGCTCCACCGCGGGCGCCCTCCTCATGATCGTGATCTTCCAGGGCAGCGCGAACGAGGTCGCGGGCGGTGCGCTGGTCGGCGGCCTGGTCACCGGCGCCGCGATGTACCTCCTCGCCTGGAAACAGGGCGTCCACGGCTACCGGCTCGTCCTCGTCGGCATCGGCGTGAACGCCTTCGCGCTCGCCGTGAACGGCTATCTGCTGACCAAGGCCGACCTCGTCGACGCCGCGCGCGCGGTCGTGTGGATGACGGGCTCGCTCAACGGCCGCGACTGGGAGCAGGTGTGGCCGCTGCTCACGCTGTGCGCGGTGCTGCTGCCGCTGGTCGTCGCCCACGCGCGGCCGCTGCGGATGCTGGAGATGGGGGACGACACGGCGTACGCCCTCGGGGTGCCCGTGGAGCGCACCCGCATCGTGCTGATGGGCTCCGCCGTGCTGCTCACCGCCGCCGCGACCGCCGCCGCCGGGCCCGTCAGCTTCGTCGCCCTCACCGCGCCGCAGCTCGCCCGCCGCCTGACCCGCTCGCCCGGCCCCAACCTGCTGCCCGCGATGTGCATGGGCGCCACCCTGCTGATCGTCGCCGACTGGGCCTCGCAACGGGTCTTCGGCGCCGACCAGTTGCCCGTCGGCGTCGTCACCGGTGTCCTCGGCGGCGTGTATCTGCTGTGGCTGCTCGCCACCGAGCGCAAGGCGGGACGGATATGAGGCCCAAGCTCAAGCCCAAGCCCTCGTCCTCGTACGAAGACACACACGACCAGGAGCGTGCCCCTGTGAACCGGCTCATCGCCGACGACGTGACCATCGGCTACGACCAGCGCGTCATCGCGGAGAAGCTGTCCGTCGAGATCCCCGACAACTCCTTCACCGTGATCGTCGGTCCGAACGCCTGCGGCAAGTCGACGCTCCTGCGCGCCCTGTCCCGGATGCTCAAGCCCTCGGCGGGGCGGGTGCTCCTGGACGGGCAGGCCATCCAGTCGATGCCCGCGAAGAAGGTCGCGCGGACGCTCGGTCTGCTGCCGCAGTCGTCCATCGCCCCCGACGGCATCACCGTCGGAGACCTGGTGGCGCGCGGCCGCTACCCGCACCAGGGACTGCTGCGGCAGTGGTCGGGCGACGACGAGCGGATCGTGCGCGAGTCCATGGAGGCGACGGGTGTCGCCGAGCTCGGGGACCGGTACGTCGATGAGCTCTCCGGCGGCCAGCGGCAGCGCGTGTGGATCGCCATGGCCCTCGCCCAGCAGACGCCGCTGCTGCTGCTCGACGAACCGACCACGTTCCTCGACATCCAGCACCAGATCGACGTCCTTGACCTCTGCGCCGACCTGCACGAGGAGCAGGGGCGCACGCTGGTCGCGGTCCTGCACGACCTGAACCACGCCGCCCGTTACGCCACGCACCTCATCGCGCTGCGCGACGGCGAGGTGCTGGCCGAGGGCCCGCCGCGGGAGATTGTTTCCGCTGAGTTGGTTCGGGACACCTTTGGGATTCGGTGTCAGGTGATCGATGATCCGGAGACGGGGACGCCGCTCGTTGTTCCGGCCGCACGTAAGGCTCGCGTGGGCGCGTGAATCGGGGCTCTCTATGGGGGCTTCGCCCCCTGGCCCCCTTTTTTCGCCGCTTCGCGGCTCGTCCTCAAACGCCGGACGGGCTGATTCGTTCCCCTCGGCCGCAGGGTCGGCGCTAGAGCAGGGAACGCAGGCGCAGGAGGTCGCGTAGGCCCGCCTCCAGCTTGACTCGGCCGGAGGCCCACGCCTTGGTGAAGTTCAGGGTGCCGTCGACCATCGCGACCAGGTCGTCGCCGGTCATGGCGAGGCGGATCTGGGCCTTCTCGCGCGGCGGGCCCGGGTGCTGGTCGAGCACCTCGATCCGGCCGTTCTTCAGGCGGCCGTCGAAGGTGGCGTCCAGATCCTTGATGTGGCAGCTCAGCGAGCGGTCGAGCGCGGCGGCACTGCGTACGTCGCCGTCGGCGTCCGCGAGATTGTCCGAGAGTCTGTCGAGTGCGCTGCGGCACTCCGCCATGGTCGCCATCGTGATCGACGGTACCGCAGGGCTTCGATGTAGCGTCGTGCCATGAGCGACTGGACGCCGGGCCGCGAGCCCGAGCCCACGGAGGCGGAGTACGAGATTCCGGCGGAGGCGGACGCCGATGTTCCCGTGGCCCCGGATGTTCCCCCGGCCCCGGAAGCCGACGTCGACCCCTCCGAGCCCGCCCCCCTGGAAGTGGTCCGCACCCCCACCGGCGACGCCGAGGTCGACGCGCGGCTCGACCGTCTCGCCGACGCCGACCACCTCGCCACGGACGGCCACATCGAGGTGTACGAGGATGTTCACCAGGGCCTGCGCGACGCGCTCACCGCGCTGGACGCACGCCCCGGGCCCCCCGCGCCCGCGGGGGCGCCGCACCCTTCGTACGACAGGAGCTGAACCGAACGTGGCAGGAGTGGCACGCCGCCGCCTCGACGCCGAGCTGGTGCGCCGGAAGCTCGCGCGCTCGCGCGAGCACGCAAGCCAGCTGATCGCCGCCGGCCGGGTGAGCGTCGGCAAGACCCTCGCTACCAAGCCGGCCACGCAGGTGGAGACGGCCGCCGCGATCGTCGTCACCCAGGACGACAGCGATCCCGACTACGTCTCGCGCGGCGGCCACAAGCTCGCAGGCGCGCTGGCGGCCTTCGTGCCGCAGGGGCTCGCCGTCGAGGGGCGGCGCGCCCTGGACGCGGGCGCGTCCACCGGCGGCTTCACCGACGTGCTGCTGCGCGCCGGGGCCGCGCACGTCGTCGCCGTCGACGTCGGCTACGGCCAGCTCGCCTGGTCGCTGCAGAGCGACGACCGGGTCACCGTCAAGGACCGTACGAACGTACGCGAGTTGACGCTCGACCTCGTCGATGGCGTTCCTGTCGATCTCGTCGTCGGCGATCTGTCCTTCATTCCGCTGGGGCTTGTCCTGCCCGCCCTGGTGCGGTGTGCCGCGCCGGACGCGGACCTGGTCCTGATGGTCAAGCCGCAGTTCGAGGTCGGCAAGGAACGCCTCGGCAGCGGAGGTGTGGTGCGCAGCGCGGAGCTGCGCGCCGACGCCGTGCGGACCGTGGCACGGCAGGCGTGGGGGCTCGGGCTCGGGGTGCGCGGCGTGACCGCCAGCCCGCTGCCCGGACCCTCGGGGAATGTCGAGTACTTTCTGTGGCTGCGCGCCGGGGCGCCGGAACTCGACCCGGCGGACGTCGACCGTGCCGTGGCGGAGGGGCCCCGTTGAGTCAGACCCGAGCTCGTACTGTTTTTCTTCTGGCGCACACCGGCAGGCCCGCGGCCATCCGCAGCGCCGAACTCGTCGTACAGGGGCTGCTGCGCAGCGGCCTCGGCGTGCGGGTGCTCGAGGCGGAGGCCGTGGACCTGCCGCTGCCTCCCTCGGTCGAGCTGGTCAAGGAGGCGACGCCCGCCTGCCTGGACGGGTGCGAACTCCTAGTCGTGCTCGGCGGTGACGGGACGCTGCTGCGCGGCGCGGAGTTCGCCCGCGCCTCCGGCGTGCCGATGCTCGGCGTGAACCTCGGCCGCGTCGGCTTCCTCGCCGAAGCCGAGCGCGACGACCTGGACAAGGTCGTCGACCGCGTCGTCACCAAGGCGTACGAGGTCGAGGAGCGCATGACCGTCGACGTCGTCGTGCACAGCAACGGCGATGTCGTGCACCGCGACTGGGCCCTCAACGAAGCCGCCGTGCAGAAGATGTCGGCCGAGCGGATGCTGGAAGTCGTCCTGGAGATCGACGGGCGCCCGGTGACCGGCTTCGGCTGCGACGGCATCGTGTGCGCGACGCCGACCGGCTCGACGGCGTACGCCTTCTCGGCGGGCGGGCCCGTGGTGTGGCCCGAGGTCGAGGCGCTCCTGATGGTGCCGATCAGCGCGCACGCCCTCTTCGCCAAGCCCCTGGTGACCTCGCCGGACTCCGTCCTCGCCGTCGAGGTCCAGCCGCACACGCCGCACGGGGTGCTGTGGTGCGACGGGCGGCGGACCGTCGAACTGCCCGCCGGGGCGCGGGTGGAGGTGCGCCGCGGCGCCGTGCCGGTGCGGCTCGCGCGGCTGCACCACGCGTCGTTCACGGACCGGCTGGTGGCCAAGTTCGCCCTGCCGGTTTCGGGGTGGCGGGGGGCGCCGCACTAGCGCTTCGCTGGATGTGCCGGGGGGATTGTGCGGGCCGGTGGGGTGCTTATTGCGCGGGCCGGTGGGGCTGGTCGCGCAGTTCCCCGCGCCCCATACGGGGCACAGGGCCGTTCCAGAGCCATGTCGCCCACGGTCAGGTCGCGCTGACCACCGTTATCGCCCGGCGCCGCAGCACTGCCATCACCGGCAGGCCCGTGGCGCCGAGGGCCAGGAGCAGGGTGCCGGTGGCTATGCCCGTCGGCACCGCCCAGGGCATGTACGGGACCGCCGAGCCGAAGGCCGTGCTGAGCATCGGCGCGAGCGTCGCCAGGGCGATCGCGGTGCCCAAGAGGAGTGCCGTCCCGGCGACGACCACCGCCTCCCACGCCGCCATGGCCCGCACCTGGCGGCGCTGGGAGCCGACGACCCGCAGCAGGGCCAGGTCGCGGCGGCGCTCGAAGGAGATCATGGCGAGGGTGTTGGCCGAGGCGATGGCGGCGAAGCCCGCGTACAACGACGTGCCCATGTAATCCATCCAGACCTCGCCCGTGCTGCCCGCCGAGCCCGTGTGGTGCTGGGCCGTGGTGTGCGTCGCGATCTTCGTGAGGCCGAAGCCGACGACCAGGAGCAGCGGCACCACCGCCGCGGAGAAACGGCGGGGCTGGGAGCGGACGTTGAGCATCGCCAAACGCGCCGCGCTGCCGCCGAGGCGCCCCACGGCCGCCGAGACCAGCCAGGCCGCGGGCCCGATGAGCCGCGGCCCGAGCAGGCCCGCGCCCACGCAGAACAGGATCAGGACCAGGAACGCCCCTTCGTTCGCCTCGTCCGCGGGCTGCCGGGAGAGCAGCACGGACAGGAAGACGCCGCCCGCGACCGCGAGCAGGCCGAGCGGGGCGCGCAGCAGGCCGAGCCCGCGCCGCCCGGCCGCCGCCTCGTCCAGCGCGCGTGCCGGGCGCAGCAGCGAGAAGCGCAGCGCGGACAGGACGGCCGCCAGCGTCGAGGTGACGACGGCGACGCCCAGGCACACGGGCAGCGCCAGCCAGCTGAAGCGGAAGGGCACTTCGGCCGGGACCAGGCCGTGCGTGATCATGCCCCGGAACCACACCCGGGCCAGCACGCCGCCGAGCGCGAACCCGACCAGGGCGGCGGGGACGGACGCGGCGAGGGCCTGGACGGCCACCGCGCGGCGGACCTGCCGGGGCTTGGCGCCGATGGAACGGACCAGCGCGAGCTCGCGGTGCTGCTGCACGACGGCCGTGCCCATCGTCGACACGACCACGAATATCGACATGTAGATGGAGCCGATCAGGAGCACGGTCGCCATGTCGCCCACGCCGTTCTCGGTGAGCTGTGCGCGTGCCGGGCCCGCGAGGCCGTCCGTGCTCGTCGTGCGCAGCATCATGGTCGACGCGCTCACGACGGTCGCCGCGAACAGTGCCGCGACGGCCGTGCCGATAAATGCCGGGCGGTGCGCGTGCAGCGCCGCCCGAGCCAGTCCTGTACTCATGTCGATCATGATGCGGCGGCAGGTACACCCGCCACCATGAGGTTCGCCGCAGGATTCACCTGAGGAAAACCCCAGGTCCCTGGCGCTCCGGTGCCAGAGGCGCGGTCGGTCAACGGAACCCGCTGCGCGGGGTGACAAAACCGAGCCCGCCGCCCGGGCATCGACCAGCGCCTTCACCGCGGAGAGTGGGGCGGCGTCGCGGCGCCCGGGGAAAACCTCGTATGGTCAGGGGCGTGTTGGAGGAGATGCGGATACGGTCGCTCGGAGTCATCGACGACGCTGTCGTCGAGCTGTCGCCCGGCTTCACCGCCGTGACCGGCGAGACCGGAGCGGGCAAGACGATGGTCGTCACCAGCCTCGGCCTGCTGCTCGGCGGGCGCGCCGACCCCGCCCTGGTGCGGATCGGCGCCAAGGCGGCGGTCGTGGAGGGGCGCATCGCCGTGCCCGCGGACGCCGCCGCGGCCGTGCGCGCCGAGGAGGCCGGGGCCGAACTGGACGACGGGGCGCTCCTGGTCAGCCGGACGATCTCCGCGGAGGGCCGCTCCCGCGCGCACCTCGGCGGGCGGTCCGTGCCGGTCGGCGTGCTCTCCGAGCTCGCCGACGACCTCGTGGCCGTGCACGGCCAGAGCGATCAGCAGGGCCTGCTCAAGCCCGCCCGGCAGCGCGGCGCTCTCGACCGGTACGCGGGCGAGTCCGTCGCCGTACCACTCGACAAGTACACGGCCGCCTACCGCCGGCTGCGCGCCGTCACCCTGGAGCTCGACGAGATCACCACGCGCGCCCGCGAGCGCGCCCAGGAAGCCGACATGCTGCGCTTCGGCCTGGAGGAGATCGCCGCCGTCGAACCGCGCGCGGGCGAGGACACCGAACTCGCCGCCGAGGCCGAGCGCCTGGGCCACGCCGAGGCCCTCGCCTCCGCCGCGACGGCCGCGCACGCCGCCCTCGCCGGCAACCCCGAGGACCCCGAGGGCGTGGACGCCACGACCCTGGTCGCGGGCGGCCACCGGGCCCTTGAGGCCGTCCGGTCCCACGACCCCGCCCTCGCCGCCCTCGCCGACCGCATCGGCGAGATCGGGATCCTGCTCTCGGACGTCTCCGGCGAGCTCGCCGGATACGCCGACGACCTCGACGCCGACCCGCTGCGGCTCGCCGCCGTCGAGGAGCGGCGGGCCGCGCTCACGCAACTCACCCGCAAGTACGGCGAGGACGTCGGCGCCGTGCTCGCCTGGGCCGAGGACGGCGCCTCCCGCCTCACCGAACTCGAGGGCGACGACGACCGCCTGGGGGAGCTGACCGCCGAGCGGGACGCGCTGCGGGCCGAGCTGTCCGGGCTCGCCCGGGCCCTCACCGACGCGCGCGTCGAGGCCGCCTCGCGGTTCGCTGCCGCCGTCACCGAGGAGCTGGCCTCGCTCGCCATGCCGCACGCGCGCGTGACGATCGATGTGCGGCAGACCGACGATCCCGACGGGGTCGAGATCGACGGGCGCACGGTCGCGTACGGGCCCGCCGGTGTCGACGACGTCGAGCTGCTGCTCGCCCCCCACCCCGGCGCGCCGCCCCGGCCCATCGCCAAGGGGGCCTCCGGCGGTGAGCTGTCGCGCGTCATGCTCGCCGTGGAAGTCGTCTTCGCCGGTACGGATCCCGTGCCCACCTATCTCTTCGACGAGGTCGACGCCGGGGTCGGCGGCAAGGCCGCCGTGGAGATCGGGCGGCGGCTCGCGCGGCTCGCGAAGTCCGCGCAGGTCGTGGTCGTCACGCACCTTCCGCAGGTGGCGGCCTTCGCCGATCGGCAGTTGCTCGTCGAGAAGACCCATGACGGGTCTGTGACGCGGTCCGGGGTGCAGGTGCTCGAAGGGGAGGAGCGGGTGCGGGAGCTTTCGCGGATGCTTGCCGGGCAGGAGGACTCCGAGACTGCTCGGGCGCATGCGGAGGAGTTGTTGGCGGCGGCTCGGGGGGATGGCTGAGGGCGGGCCCTGCGGGGCTTTCCCCGCAGTGTCCATTAGCGCGCTCCGCGCGCGGGCGCCCCTTCCCGGGCTCGTCCTCAAACGCCGGACGGGCTGTCTCCCAGCCTCTCCGTTACGGGAGCCGCGCTCACCCGAGTGGGTGATCCGGCGAACGGAGTTGTCCGGTCCGATGGTGCAGGGACCTTTCGGCAGTGCCGGAACGGGCGTACGTACTGGCATTCTTGACGCTGCGCACGGGCGGGCCACCGAACGCCCGTCCCCTCGGCGCCCACCCACCCCTCGGCGCGCCGCCCAGCCGCCGACCCGACCCAGGAGCCCGGCCACGTGAGCCACGTGAGCACCCCCGCACCGCAAGGCCAGCCGCCGCTGCACACCGTGCAGGTACTGGGCGGCGGCAGTGCGGGAAGCAGCGCGCACGTCAGGTCCCTGGCGACAGGGCTGGCCGCGCGCGGTGTGCGCGTCACCGTGTGCGCGCCCGCCGAGGCCGACGAGACGTACGACTTCGCGGGCAGCGGCGCCCACCACGTCCCCGTGCCGCGCCGCAGCGACCCCGCGTCCGTCGCCGCGCTCCGGGCGGCCTGCGCCGACGCCGACCTGGTGCACGCGCACGGACTGCACGCCGGACTGCGTGCCGCCCTCGCCCTGACCGGCCGCCGCGTCCCGCTCGTCGTCACCTGGCACACCCGCGCCCAGGCCGCGGGCGCCCGCGCCCACGTCC
>NZ_AOPZ01000359.1 GCF_000414115.1 Streptomyces aurantiacus JA 4570 | reverse complement strand
AGAAGAGCGGCAAGGACCAGAAGCCCGCGCCCCGGCCGAACCCGCCCGCCGAGCGTCCCGCGCCCTCGCCGGAGCGGCCCCGCCCGGTGCCCACGCCGGCCGAGGTGTTCCCGCCCAAGCGCCCGGCACCGCCCGCCGCCCCGGCGCAACGGCTCGCTGCCCCGGCGCAACGGCTGGCCGCGGGCTAGCTACGCTGGGGGCATGGACTACGTCTCCGCGCTCGTACCCCCCGTAGTGATGGCCGTGTTCTTCGTCGGCCTCATCGTGACGATCGTCAAGACCCAGGGCGGCGCCAACAAGGCCAAGGAGGACGCCGCCGTCGACGCGGCGATCGCCCGCGCCGAGTCCGTCCGGCAGACCCCCAAGACCGGCGACGCCTGAGCGACCGCGATCCCCACGGCGTACGACTCGACACCGAGTCGTACGCCCTTTTTGTTGCGGAAACGACCGGTATGCCACGTCCATCACGCCATTAGTGACCTCGCCCACTATTGTTCAACCGTGCCTCGCCCATTGGGAGAACTCGAAGACGCAGTGATGACCCGGGTGTGGAAGTGGAACCGCCCCGTGACCGTTCGAGAAGTCCTGGAAGATCTTCAGCAGGAACGGTCCATCGCGTACACGACCGTCATGACCGTTTTGGACAATCTCCATCAGAAGGGCTGGGTGCGCCGCGAAGCGGAAGGCCGGGCCTATCGATATGAGGCGGTCTCCACCCGTGCCGCGTACGCCGCCGCACTGATGAACGAAGCCTGGTCGCAGAGTGACAACCCGGCGGCCGCTCTCGTCGCCTTCTTCGGGATGATGTCGCCGCAGCAGCGGGAAGCGCTGAGCGACGCCGTTCGCATGGTGGAAGGCGACACGGTTCGCATGGAAGGCGACGCGGATCGCAAGGCCGAAGCCGAAGCCGAGCGCAAGGCCGAAGCCGATGCCGATCGAAGGTCCGAAGCCGAAGCCGGGGGCGAACGCGAGGCGGAAGGCGAGCAGAACCCCGGAGGCCCCGGGCCGGGGTCCGACCGATAGCGTCCGCTCATGCCAGCACAGCCCGACGAACTCCCGCAGGGACCCGGCGAACTCGGCCGGGCGCCCGGCGAACTCGGGGCGCGCGGCGCGCTCCCGGCAAATGAGGTCTCCGTACGCCGGGCCCGCACCGCCGATGTGCCCGCGGTGCGGGCCCTGCTCGATCCGTACGTCCGCCGGGGCATCCTGCTCGACAAAGCGACCGTCACGCTTTACGAGGACATCCAGGAGTTCTGGGTCGCGGAAGGCGCGGCCGAGGACGGCAAAGCGGCTCCCGTGGTCGGCTGCGGCGCGTTGCACGTGATGTGGGAAGACCTCGCCGAAGTGCGTACGTTGGCGGTGAATCCACAGGTCAAGGGCGCGGGCGTGGGGCGTCGGCTGCTCGGTGAGTTGCTGCGGACCGCCCGCTGGCTCGGCGTCCGGAGGGTTTTCTGCCTCACCTTCGAAGTGGACTTCTTCGCCAAGCACGGCTTCGTGGAGATCGGCGAGACACCCGCCGATACCGTCGACACAGATGTCTACAGCGAGCTGCTGCGTTCCTATGACGAGGGCGTCGCGGAGTTCCTCGGCCTCGAACGAGTGAAACCGAACACCTTGGGCAACAGCCGGATGCTTCTGCATCTGTGATCGTGACCGAGCTATTCCGGGCAGTCACATGCCCGGGTGCCCTATGTCCGAAACGCGCATGTTTCCCGGGATCTCGTGGAGCCGGTCTCTCCCAGGGGTTTGTGTTTTCCCAAGAAAAGCGGTTTGCTTTCCGACGTACTGCAGTGCTGCATATAACAGGGGGCGGGGAATCGGCGGCTCACGCCGCATGGTTCGGCCCTGAAGTTATCGATGAAAGGAAATCCGGTGGCACAGAAGGTTCAGGTCCTTCTTGTCGATGACCTCGACGGCGGCGAGGCGGACGAGACCGTGACGTTCGCGCTGGACGGCAAGACGTACGAGATCGATCTCACCACCGCGAACGCCGACAAGCTCCGCGGTCTTCTCGAGCCGTACGTCAAGGGCGGCCGTCGGACCGGGGGCCGCTCCAGCGGACGCGGCAAGTCGCGGGCTGCGGCTTCGGGCGGCAGCCAGGACACGGCGCAGATTCGCGCGTGGGCGAAGGACAACGGCTACGAGGTCAACGACCGCGGCCGCGTCCCCGCGTCCATTCGCGAGGCCTACGAGAAGGCCAACGGCTGACTGCTCGTGCGCCACAACCGGACCCGGTGGACTTGCGTTGCCGCCGTGTCCACGAGGCGTACGAGATCGGAGCCCGCGGCGGAGCCGGAATGGGGGTCGGTTCCGCTGCCGCCCGTGCACAGGGCCGCGCTCGGCGCCAGGGCGGGCACGGCCGTCAGCGACGGCAGCGTCGCCTCCACCTCGTAGCCGGGCTCGGGGGGCCGCAGCCAGACGGCGGCCCCTCGCGGACCCGCCATGCCAGGAGGGGTGGGCGCGTCGACCAGGCCGCCCGCGCCGATCGCCCTGAGGTCCAGGGGGATGTCCCCCCACTCCAGCCAGTCGAGCAGCCCAGGCAGCTCGTCCGCGCTGCCCGCGGCCACGAACAGCCGCATCGTCTCCCCGTGCAGTGCCACGGGCGCCCTCGGGCCCAGCTGCCGCAGCGACGCGAAGCCCGCCTCGGCCGGCAGCTCGAGGACGTCGAAGCGCAGCCCCGTGAGCAGCCGGACGTCCGGCCCGGGAGCCACGGCCCAGCCCAGGCCGTTCTCGTACCAGCACCGGACCGCCGCCGGGTCCGCCGTGCCCGCGTCACGTACGTCCGGACCCGCGTCATGCGCGTCGCGCCGGTCGAGCGGCTGCCTGGGGTGCGGAACGCTGAGGGCCATGCCCGGAGCAACAGCGCGAGGCACACTGGAGTTACGGCCCATGTCACGCTGAGTGCTGAAGCGAATGCGTACGGTGGTGACGCAGGGGGCGTGATGGCGTACTTCGCGGCGCAAGGGTGTTCGCCCGTAGCGGAGGGAACCGGTGCGCGCTGCATGGAGTGTCAGTGCATACGGGTAAGACATCCCTAGTGGGGAGGGGCGACACGCAGCGTTCAGGTGTCTCACGTTCGCCAACGGCGTACTCATGGCGAGGGTAACTGCTTGGCCTGCGGGAACATCGTCTCGCACCATCAGGTTGGAGCATGTGTCGGCGTATGAGTCAGGAAGCGTTCCCTACCGTAGTGAGGGTGATCCGGACGGGTGTCGGCAGTTGGAATGAGCGGTCCCCGCTTGCGGGACTAAGCTGCGGAAGGACAGGGAGGGGAGCGTCCCCTTACTGCCTGACCGCTCTGAGGAGCGATTAACGATGTTCGAGAGGTTCACCGACCGCGCGCGGCGGGTTGTCGTCCTGGCTCAGGAAGAAGCCCGGATGCTCAACCACAACTACATCGGCACCGAGCACATCCTCCTGGGCCTGATCCATGAGGGTGAGGGTGTCGCCGCTAAGGCCCTGGAGAGCCTCGGGATTTCGCTCGAGGCGGTCCGCCAGCAGGTGGAGGAGATCATCGGCCAGGGCCAGCAGGCGCCCTCGGGCCACATCCCCTTCACGCCCCGTGCCAAGAAGGTCCTGGAGCTGTCGCTCCGCGAGGCCCTTCAGCTCGGGCACAACTACATCGGCACGGAGCACATCCTGCTCGGCCTGATCCGCGAGGGCGAGGGCGTCGCCGCCCAGGTCCTGGTCAAGCTGGGCGCCGATCTCAACCGGGTGCGGCAGCAGGTCATCCAGCTGCTCTCCGGATACCAGGGCAAGGAGACCGCCACCGCCGGCGGTCCTGCCGAGGGCACGCCCTCCACGTCCCTGGTCCTCGACCAGTTCGGCCGGAACCTCACCCAGGCCGCTCGTGAGTCCAAGCTCGACCCGGTCATCGGGCGCGAGAAGGAGATCGAGCGGGTCATGCAGGTGCTGTCCCGCCGCACGAAGAACAACCCGGTCCTGATCGGTGAGCCCGGCGTCGGCAAGACCGCCGTCGTCGAGGGCCTCGCTCAGGCCATCGTCAAGGGCGAGGTGCCCGAGACCCTCAAGGACAAGCACCTCTACACCCTCGACCTCGGCGCCCTGGTCGCAGGCTCGCGCTACCGCGGTGACTTCGAAGAGCGCCTGAAGAAGGTCCTCAAGGAGATCCGCACCCGCGGCGACATCATCCTGTTCATCGACGAGCTGCACACGCTCGTGGGTGCGGGTGCCGCGGAAGGCGCCATCGACGCGGCCTCGATCCTGAAGCCGATGCTGGCGCGCGGCGAACTGCAGACCATCGGCGCGACCACGCTCGACGAGTACCGCAAGCACCTGGAGAAGGACGCCGCCCTCGAGCGCCGCTTCCAGCCCATCCAGGTCGCGGAGCCGTCGCTGCCGCACACCATCGAGATCCTGAAGGGCCTCCGCGACCGGTACGAGGCGCACCACCGCGTCTCCATCACCGACGAGGCCCTGGTCCAGGCCGCCACCCTGGCCGACCGGTACATCTCGGACCGCTTCCTGCCCGACAAGGCGATCGACCTGATCGACGAGGCGGGCTCCCGGATGCGCATCCGCCGGATGACCGCGCCGCCGGACCTCCGCGAGTTCGACGAGAAGATCGCGGGCGTGCGCCGGGACAAGGAGTCGGCGATCGACTCCCAGGACTTCGAGAAGGCCGCCTCCCTGCGCGACAAGGAGAAGCAGCTCCTGGCCGCCAAGGCCAAGCGCGAGAAGGAGTGGAAGGCCGGCGACATGGACGTCGTCGCCGAGGTCGACGGCGAGCTGATCGCCGAGGTCCTCGCCACGGCGACCGGCATCCCGGTCTTCAAGCTGACGGAGGAGGAGTCCTCCCGTCTGCTCCGCATGGAGGACGAGCTCCACAAGCGCGTCATCGGCCAGAAGGACGCCGTCAAGGCGCTCTCGAAGGCGATCCGGCGTACGCGAGCGGGTCTGAAGGACCCGAAGCGCCCCGGTGGCTCGTTCATCTTCGCGGGCCCCTCCGGTGTCGGTAAGACCGAGCTGAGCAAGGCCCTCGCCGAGTTCCTCTTCGGTGACGAGGACGCGCTGATCTCCCTCGACATGTCGGAGTTCAGCGAGAAGCACACGGTCTCGCGCCTCTTCGGTTCGCCCCCCGGTTACGTGGGCTACGAAGAGGGCGGCCAGCTGACCGAGAAGGTCCGCCGCAAGCCGTTCTCCGTCGTCCTCTTCGACGAGGTCGAGAAGGCCCACCCGGACATCTTCAACTCGCTGCTCCAGATCCTGGAGGACGGCCGCCTGACCGACTCCCAGGGCCGGGTCGTGGACTTCAAGAACACGGTCATCATCATGACGACCAACCTCGGCACGCGGGACATCTCCAAGGGCTTCAACCTGGGCTTCGCCGCCCAGGGCGACACGAAGTCCAACTACGAGCGCATGAAGAACAAGGTCTCGGACGAGCTGAAGCAGCACTTCCGGCCCGAGTTCCTCAACCGCGTGGACGACGTCGTCGTCTTCCCGCAGCTGAGCCAGGGCGACATCCTCGAGATCGTCGACCTCATGATCACCAAGGTGGACGAGCGCCTGAAGGACCGGGACATGGGCATCGAGCTCTCCCAGTCCGCGAAGGAGCTCCTCGCCAAGAAGGGGTACGACCCCGTCCTGGGTGCGCGGCCGCTGCGCCGCACCATCCAGCGCGAGGTCGAGGACACGCTCTCCGAGAAGATCCTCTTCGGCGAGCTGCGCCCCGGGCACATCGTGGTCGTCGACACGGAGGGTGAGGGCGAGACCGCCACGTTCACGTTCCGTGGCGAGGAGAAGGCGGCGCTGCCGGATGTGCCGCCGATCGAGTCCGCCGCGGGCGGCGGGCCCAACCTGAGCAAGGACGCGTAGCCCTTCCAGGGCGCGCTTGAGGGGCTGCCCCGGACCGTTTCGTACGGTCCGGGGCAGCCCTTTTTCGGTCAGGCGGGCGGGGCGTTCCAGAAGGTGTTGCGGACTTCGACGTCGGCGTCGGGAAACGCGCTGTTGTATGGGGCAGCCGACAGGCGTTGGTCCTGGGCAGCGCTGATGATGACCGTGCGTACTCCGGTGAACACCCTGCTCAGAGGGGTGAGATCCGTGCTTTCGCGCAGCCCGAAAAGGTGGAGGGTTTCGATTCCGCGGAGTTCTGGGGAGTGCTGCGCGAACGAGGGGAGAAGGTCTCTTTCCAGCTGAAGTTCGTCGAGGGACGGATGCGCTGCCATCTCCTCGAAGTCCCCGGTGGCGAGTTCACCCTCGGAAGCGAGCAGCGAGAGTCGTCTCAGGGTCTGCCAATGTCCGAGGCCTCGCAGCCCGGTATTGATGAGGACTCCGGTGCTGAGACTGAGGGTCTCCAGCGGGGCCTCGGCAGGCAACGACGCGGTGAGGTCACCACCTGCCAAGGGAGAGCTGATGAAGAGGGTACGCAGAGTTGTCAGACGTTCCAGTCCACGCGCGGCAACGCCCAGGGTCAGCCCGGTCAATTCCAGCGCGGCCAGCGGACCGAGATCCAGCAGCGGCCCGCATGACGAAAGCCCGAGGCTGTTGAGACGTCGTAGAGCCGTGAAGGGGACGACATCCGTCAGCAGCGGATTGTCCATCACGTGCAGGCTGGTGAGTGTTTCCGGAGAGACAAAGGCAAGCAGTTCCTCAGCTGTGTAACTGCCGTGGATGTTGACCAGGGACGGAGAGCCGATTCGGTGCAGCGCCCGCGCCTGTGCCCTGCTCTTGACGGTGACGAAGACTCCCTGCGAGGACATCCCGGAGAGGATTTCGTCGGCGTACTCGTCCGCCTCGAACTGGTCCCATGCCTGGAGGATCCGGACGCGGACGCTGGAGTGCGGATGCCGCCGGTACTGCTTCAGCAGCGGCAGGGACGCATCCGTACCCACGAGCCGGGCGGTGTGGACGACCCCGAGCGCCTCGTCGTCCGAAAGGCCCTCCGGTCCCGGAAGCAGTTCGAGGACCAGTGGGCCCGCCTCCGCGAGGACGCGGCATTCCGCCGCCGTGCGCGGGGGGATGAGGCCCGCGGCCCGGGACTCCACCTCCTGCCGCACCGCCGGGGACAGTGACGTCGCGTCCTCCAGGCAGGCCAGGGCCAGGAGGGCGACGCGCGGGCCGGTGTCGGTGGCCAGGAGTTTGCGCAGGAGCGCGTCGCGTTCGGCGGGGCGGGCGTGGGCGACGGACATGCGGATGACGTCCTCCCACTGGGGGTCCCCCGCGTGGCCGGCCAGGGCGTCGAGGTGGCCCTCGGCCACCGCGGCGCGGGCGCCCAGGTAGTCCTGGAAGGTGCGGTGGACGAACTCCACCGTCCCCGGCCCGGGTTCGCGGAGGAGGCCGCTGCGGAGCAGGAGGTGGCGGAAGACGGCCCGGGCGTCACCCTGCTCGGCGGCGGAGGCGACGTGGGGCAGGGCGCGCTCCAGGAGCAGCAGCGCCGTGTCGTGGTCCATCTCGGTGCGGCCGCCGAGGATGAGGCTGTAGGCGAGGGACTGGAGGAGTTCGAGCTGGGCCTCTTCGGACAGCTCGATGCCGTCGGGCGCGCCCATGCCGCGTTCGCGGTCGCGGCGGGTGAGGAGCATGGAGAGGGCCGCGTCGTAGAGGGACTTGCGGCCCTGGGGCAGGAAGCCCCGGCGTTCGCGGTGCAGGGCGCAGATCAGGCCGCACATCAGGGGGTTGGTGGCCATGCGGGCCAGGTCGCGTTTGGCGCGCAGGGCGGAGAGGAGTGGTTCCGCGTACGGCTGGGCGTCCGCCGCGGTGTGCCAGCGGTGCACGAAGGTGGCGACGTCGGCGCGGTTCATCGGGGCGAGAGCGAGCTCGCGGAAGTCGCGGTCGGCGAGCCAGGTGGGGCGGACGGCCGTGGGCCGGGAGGTGACCAGCCACTGGTTGGCCGGGTAGGCGTGGGTGAGGTCGAGGAGCCAGTCGCGGGTGCGGGTGCGATCGGCGGCGGGGACCTCGTCGATGCCGTCGATCATGACGAGCCCGCGGCCGGAGCGCAGGACGCCCGAGGCCCACCCGTCGGGCGCGGTGTGCGGGCAGCCCACGGCGGCGAGGAACGCGTCGGGGGAGGGGAGGATTCCGGTTCTGAGCAGCGTACGTAAGGGGAGGACGAACGGGATGCGGTCGGCGACGGACGGGGTGCGCGCGGCCCGGGTGCGGGTGGCGGTGCTGACGGCGAGCCACTGGACGAGCGTCGTCTTGCCGGAGCCCGCGTCGCCGCGCAGCAGCACGCGGGGGTGTTCGGCGAGGGCGGTGTCGGCGGGGAACTGGACGGTGACGGGGCCGGCGTCGGGAAGGCCGTCGAGGCCCTCGTGCGGGCGGCTTTCGGCGGTGGTCGCCTCCAGGCTGAGGTACGCGACTTCCAGGGGCCAGCGGTCGGGGGACTCGCGCAGGTCGATGCCGTAGATGGTGATGCGGTTGTGCTTCTCGGCGATGTGGTCGAGGTAGCGGCGCTCGAACGCGGCGGCGGCCACGTCCGGGCGGGGGTTACGGGCGATCAACTCGTCAAGTTTGGCTATCAGTTCCGCCTGGGCGCGGGTCTGTTCCACCAGGGTGCGGGCCACAAAGGTGGAGCGCTGCGTGAAGAAGTGGACGACGTGGACGCAGGCCAGCTCGGTGAGGGAGTCGAGGAAGGCGGTGGCGTCGGCGGAGAGGTGGGGCGGGGCGGGGGCGCGGGTGCGGAGCTCGCGGGCGAGTGCCGCGTGGCCGAGACGTACCGCCTGGACGTCGTCCATCTCCAGGTCGCCGAGGGCGAGGAGAGTGCGCGCGAGCGCGTCGGCGACCGCGGTCTCCTCGTCCGGCGGGCAGGGGGTCTCACCGGGCTCGGCGAGCGCCCGCCGCACCAGGTGGGCGGCCAGTTTCCGTACGTCGGGCTCCGTGAGGGCGCGCTTCTCGCCCCGGAAGGAGAGGAGGGAGGCGAGGCGCACGGGCCTGTCGGTGAGGCCCGCGCCGGGGCCGTCCTGGCGGAACAGCTTCTTCAGGAGCGGCGCCACGGCGGTCGTCGCCAGCCGGGTGCCGAGCAGTGCGGGATCCATGTGCGGTGCGCCCTCCTGTGACGTGGCCCGTGAGCTGTGCGTCCTGCTGCGAGGTGGGCCGTGAACGGTGCGTCATTGTGCGGTGGCCCATGAACCGTGCGTCCTGACGTGGGTGGGGCGTGTGCCGCCGGGTCACGGTGCTGCCGGGCGGGTGCGGGACGTCGTCTGCCGGGGGCGGCGAGGCGGCGCGGCGCCGGCCGGCTCGGGATCGAGGTCGTAGGCGTCGACGCCGATGTGGCCGGGCACGGCGTCGAGCCCCGTCGTCAGGGGGCCGGGCACGCGGACGCGCGTCAGCGTCGGCAGCGCGGCCGCGAGGGCACCCGCGTCGATCGGCGCGACGTCGTGCGCGCGGATGTTCACGTAGAGCAGGGTCATGGCCGGGAAGACCTTCGCGAGGCGGGCCGGGACCCCGTCCCACTCCCCGGTGTGGTCCAGGTGCACCTGGGTGACGTGCGGCAGGCTCAGGTCGTCCGGCGCGTTCCCCAGGCTGTCGGCCGACAGGTACAGCGTGTCGAGGCGCGGGAGGCGGGCGAGCACCCGCCACTCCGTGTCCGGCCCCGGCCCGTCGTCGCGGTCGTAGACGACCCACTCCAGCTCCGGCCATCGGTCCATGGCGTCCCAGTCCTCCACGTACTGCCGGGGGCCGAGCACACCAAGGGTCTTCAGGGGAGCCTCCGCCGGGAACATGCCGAGGCTCCAGGGCTCCTCCACGTTGAAGACGCGCAGTGCCTTGAGCCCGCGCAGCGCCGCGAACGCGGCGGGGTCGAGCCGCGCGGGCGGGGTCCAGAGCATCAGGGTCTCCGGTTCGCAGTCCACGAGCAGCCGGGACACCGTCTCCGGGTCGAGATCCGGCCGGATGTCCAGGTGCTTCGGGCGCAGGCCCAACCGGTCCAGTTCCGCGGCCTGTTCCTCGCTGCGCAGCGTGAAGTGGGTCTCCCCGTCGTCCAGATGGGCGACGACCTGCTCCGCGTACATGCGGCAGTCGAAGCGGTGCCAGCCCCACATGAGCTGGCTGCGGACGCCGAGGCTGGGGTGGTCGACGTACCGTGCGAGGAAGGGGATCGCCGCGTCCGAGCGCACATGCGTCGCCGCGATCGCGACCAGCCGGGCCTCCTCCCCGTCCACCTCGTCTGGGCCGGGGAGCAGGCCGAGCACCATCGCGCCGACGGCCCCGAGCTCCCGCGCGTCCTCCGCGCCGCGCGGCGGAATCAGCTCGGCCGTCCGCCGCTCCACCTCAGCCCGCACCTCCGGCGCCAGCTCCGCCGCGTGCTCCAGGCAGGCCGCCGCCAGCAGATGCGTCCGCTTGCGGGCCGCGTCGTCGCGGTGGGTGTCGCCGTACGCGAGCAGGTCCCGCAGGAGTTCGACCCGTTCCCGCGGGCGGGCCTGGGCCACCGCCATGCGGATGACGTCCTCCCACTGATCGTCGGCCCCGTGCCCGGCGAGGACCCCGAAATCGCCCTCGTCCACCGCCGCCCGCGCCCCCAGGAAGTCCTGGAACGTGCGGTGCACGAACTCCACCGTCCCCGGCCCCGGTTCGCGGAGCAGGCCGCTGCGGTGCAGAAAGTGGGCGTACACGGCCTCGGCGTCGCCCAGGGCGGCCAGCTCCGGCACCGCCGGCAGCGCGTCCGCGATGATCGACTGGGCGCGGGAACGGTCCATCGCCGTACGGCCGTTGCGGATCAGCCAGTACGCGAGGCGCTGCAACAGCTGGAGCTGGGGCTCCTCGCGGAGTTCGGGGACCGCCATGTGGCGTTCGCGGTCGCGGCGGATCAGGAGCATGGACAGGGCCGCCGTGTAGAGATCCTTGCGGCCCAGGGGGAGGAAACCCCTGCGGTCCCGGTGCAGCGCGCAGATCAGGCCGCACATCAGCGGGTTGGTGGCGAGGCGGCCCAGGTCGGGCTTGGTCCCCACGGCTTCCAGGAGCTGGGTCTCGTACGAAGCCAGCGCCGCCTTCTCCTCGGGCGCGCCCGTCGCCGCGGCCGCGTGCCAGCGCCGGATGAACGCCGCCACGTCCGCCCCGCTCATCGGCGCCAGCGTCAGCTCGGTGAACTCCTCGTCGGCGAGCCAGTCCTCGCGCACGGCGGAGGGGCGCGACGTGACCAGCCAGCGGTTGCCGGGGTACGCCTCCATCAGGTCCGTCAGCCACGCGCGCGTGCGGGCGCGTTCCGTGTCCGGTACCTCGTCGATGCCGTCGACCAGGACGAGGGCGCGGCCGGCGGTCAGCACGCGGGACTCCCAGCCGTCGGGCTGCGTGCCCGCGAGCGGGGAGCCGACCGCCGGGAGGAAGTCCTTGGGGGCGGGCAGGCGTTCGCCGTGCCGGGTCAGGGTGCGCAGGGGGAGTACGTAGGGGACGCGGTCGCGCAGGTACGCCATGCGGTCGTCGCGCTCGGCTGTGTACGCCATGCGGTCGCCGTGCCCGTCCAGGGCCTGGCGCGCGGCCGAGACCGCCAGCCACTGGACGAGGGTCGTCTTGCCGGAGCCCGCCTCGCCGCGCAGCAGGACGCGGTCGTGGTCGGCGAGGGCTTCGTCGGCGGGGCGGGGAGCGGCGTCCCGGAACGCGATAAGGGCACGGCGCCAATCGACCTCGACCCCGATGTCACTCAGGCGCTGCACGACCTCGAGCCGGATGTCATCCCGATGCTTCGCGCGCCCGCTCGCCGTCAGGCTCAGATACGCCGCGTCCAGCGGCCACTTCCCCGGCGAGTTGGCGAGATCGATCCCGAAGATCGTCAGCTTGCCGTGCTTCTTCGCCACGTACGCGAGATAGCGCTGCTCGAAGGCCGCGTCCACCGCCCCCGGAAGGGGGTTCCGCGCGATCAACTCGTCAACTTTGGCTATCAGTTCCGCCTGGCGGCGGCTCTGCTCCACCAGGGTGCGGGCCACAAAGGTCGACCGCTGGGTGAAGAAGTTCAGGATGTGCAGGCAGGCCGTGTCCAGGAGGCGGTCGTAGAAGTACGTCGCGTCCGCCGACAGTTCGCGCTCGGGGCGCCCGCTGGTCCGGCGCAGGCGGCTCGCCAGCTCCTCGTGCCCCAGGGACACCGCCTCCACGTCCGTGAGCGTGACGACGCCGAGGGCGAGCAGGGTGCGGGTCAGGGCGTGGACGACGGCTTCCACCTCGTCCTTCGGCAGCGGGCGCTCGCCGGTGCGCAGGGCCTGGCGGACCAGCTCGGTCACGAGGCCGCGTACGTCCTTCTCCACCAACTCGCGCCGCTCGCCCCGGAACGACACCAGGCCGTCGATCCGTACGGGCCGGTCCACCAGGCCCGCCCCGGGGCCAGGCCGCGCGAACAGCTTCTTGATCAGCGGAGAGACGACGCCGGACGCGATTCGGATGCCAAGGGCCGCGGGGTCCATGCGCGCGAGCGTAGTGGGCGGTGCGGGGTGCGGGGGGAGCGGCCCCTGGGGCCGGGGCCGAACTGGCAGGCCGCTTCGGGCACTTCAGCCGACGGTCGACTGTTCGCACGTTCGAGAAATGCATTGCATACGTGATCACGCCGGGGTAGCGTCTGGGCGACCTCAATGACCGATTCGGCGCATGCGGCGGCCGCCGAGGCAGCCGTGCGTCGTGGATCGGCATTCCATCATCAGTGGGGGAAATTGATGAAGAAGCGCCTGATGGGCAAGTTCGCCGCCGCTGCGGTCCTGGTGCCGGTGTTGGCCACCGCGGGGACGGGAGAGGCGTTCGCCGCCGGCCACGCCGTCACCTGGAAGAACAAGGGCAACGGCAAGTACCTGGCGTACTTCAACGGCAAGGTCCGTACGACTTCTGCCACCGGGGCGAGCATGAAGTGGACCGAGACCAAGCGGTCCGACGGCACCTACACCATGAAGCACCGCCTCACCGGAAAGTGCCTCGACAGCAACGGCCGAGGCTCTGTGTACCTTCGCAGCTGCAATGGCGGCAGCCATCAGAAGTGGCACGAGATCAAGTACTCCGCGGGCTGGCGGCTGAAGAACAAGGCCACCGGGCGCACCCTCGGCCTTGGCTCCGGCGGCCTCGCCAGGACCGCGGTCGACCTGGGGTACCCGCACCAGCGCTGGAGCTGATGCGCGGCTCCCTCCGCGCGCTTGCGGGGCGTCGGGCGCAGGGGCGTAGGGGCGTAGGGGCGCGGCGGGCGTAGCGGGCGTCACATTCCCGGGGTGGTGGATCTTGCCCTCCGGTGACATGACGCACAGGGCATACGTCACATACGAGGCGGATTAGTGGAGCTCTTCGGTCGTGCGGACGGGACGCCCGTCATGGAACCGGCCGCCTCGGTGCCGGTCGTGGGCGGGTCCGGGTACGGCCACGGCTAGTAGAGGGGGTGTTTGGGGGCGGGGCGGGGTGGGGGTTACCAAGGGATAGCCGTCCGGCATGCGCACTACGCGTGCCGGATTCCCTTTTGCCGGCAAGACCCCGTACGCCCGGCCCCCACGCCTTTCCCCGGAGGTTCCCCCATGTCGAAGCGCGCCAAGTCCCACTCTTCCGGCCCGTCCCCGCGTCGCACCCGGGCGGCCGTCCTCGCCGCCGGTGTCGGCGTCACGACGGTGTTCGGTGCCGGGATCGCGGCCGCCGCCGACGCCAAGGGCGGGGTCCAGTCCGTGACCGCCTCCTCCGTGGGCGCGCAGGCCGCCGCCCAGGCCAAGGCCGCCGAGCAGGCCAAGCAGAGCGCGGCGAAGAAGGCCGCCCAGGCCAAGCAGGCTGCCGCCAAGAAGGCCGCCGCCTGGCAGGACCCGGTCGAGAACTACCGCCTGTCCGCCAGCTTCGGGCTCGGCGGCAGCATGTGGTCGAGCAAGCACTCCGGCCAGGACTTCGCCGTCCCGATCGGCACCGTGGTCAAGTCCGTGCACGGCGGCACCGTCGTCAAGGCCGGCCCCAACGGCGCCGGTGACGGCCCCGCGTACGGCAACGCCGTGGTGATCAAGCACTCCGACGGTACGTTCTCGCAGTACGCGCACCTGTCCAAGGTCGAGGTCCGCCCCGGCCAGGCCGTCGGCACCGGCCAGCGCATCGCCCTGTCCGGCAACACCGGCAACTCCAGCGGCCCGCACCTGCACTTCGAGATCCGTACGACGCCGAACTACGGCTCGGCCGTCAACCCGGTCAACTTCCTGCGCGAGCAGGGCGTGCGCGTCTGATCCCCCGCGCGTACGCCCCGACTCAGGCGCCGTTGTGCGCCTGAGTCACCAAGTCGATGGCGACCTCGAGGATGGCCTTGCGCTTCACCTCGGGGTCGCCGTCGGCGTCCCTCAGCACGAACATCCCGCCGTGCATGGTGAACAGCGCGCTGAAGCAGCGCACCTGCACGGTCAGCGGCGTCGCCGGGTCGTCATCGGTGAGGATGTCGAGGAGCTGCAGCATGCGGTCCTTGAAGCTCTCGCCGGTCTTCAGGTCGCGCATCGTCGCCTGGTTCTCCTGCATGAAGCGGAAGAGCGGGGCGGCCTGCGTCAGGATCTCGCTGTAGCGGGTCAGGATCTCGCGCTTCACCGCCAGCGTGCGGGGCTGCTCCTTGCCCCAGGCGATCAGCTCGTCGATGGGCCGTGTCAGGTCGTCGAAGATGCTGGTGAGGATGTCTTCCTTGGTCTTGAAGTGGTAGTACAGCGCCGCCTTCGTGACCTCCAGACGCTCCGCGATCTCACGCAGTGACGTCTTCTCGTACCCCTGCTCGGCGAAGAGTTCGAGTGCCACGTCCTGAATGCGCTGGCGGGTGTCCCCCCGGCGCTGCCGCTTGTCTGTGCTGCCCATGGTGGCGATCCTCGCACTTCTTCCCGCCCTCGCCAGAACTTACTTGACGCCCGGCTAGTTAAGGGTCTACTTTCCTCCACTGTAGCCAACTTGCCGGGCGGCAAGTAAGTGCGGCGGGTGCACGTGTACACGTACAGGGGAGTAGGGACCGTGGCAGACATCAGGAAACAGGCCGGGCGGGAACGGGCCGGAGCGGAACCCGAGCCGCGCAGCGTGCGCGTGGTGATCTTCGCGCTGATGGTCGCGATCCTGCTCGCGATGCTCGACAACATGATCGTGGCGCCCGCGATGCCGACGATCGTCGGCGACCTCGGCGGCCTGGAGCACCTGTCCTGGGTCGTCACCGCGTACACCCTCGCGACCGCCGCCTCCACCCCGATCTGGGGCAAGATCGGCGACATGTACGGGCGCAAGGGCGCCTTCCTCGCCTCCATAGTGATCTTCCTGATCGGCTCCGCGCTCAGCGGTCTCGCCCAGGACATGGGGCAGCTCATCGGCTTCCGTGCCGTGCAGGGGCTCGGCGCGGGCGGCCTGATGGTCGGCGTGATGGCGATCATCGGGGAGCTCGTGCCGCCGCGTGAGCGCGGCAAGTACATGGGCATGATGACCGGCGTCATGGCGGTCGCGATGATCGGCGGGCCGCTGGTCGGCGGCACCCTCACCGACCACCTCGGCTGGCGCTGGGCCTTCTACATCAACCTGCCGCTCGGCATCGTCGCCCTGTTCATGGTGAGCGCCGTGCTGCACCTGCCGAAGAAGCGCGCCGAGGGCCGCATCGACTATCTGGGCGCCGCGCTGCTTACCGTCGGCATCACCTCGTTCGTCCTCGTCACCACCTGGGGCGGTACGGAGTACGCCTGGGGCTCGGCCGTGATCATGGAGCTCATCGGGCTCGGTGCCGCCTCGCTCGTCGGCTTCTGGTTCGTCCAGCAGAAGGCCGCCGAGCCGATCATGCCGTTCCGTATCTTCCGCAGCCTCAACTTCAGCCTGATGTCGGTGGTCGGCTTCCTCACCGGCTTCGTGATGTTCGGCGCGATGCTCTTCCTGCCGCTCTACCAACAGGCCGTGCAGGGCGCGTCCGCCACCAACTCCGGGCTGCTCCTGATGCCGATGCTGCTCGGGATGATGGCGGTCTCCCTGGTCGTGGGGCGGTTCACCACGGCCACCGGCAAGTACAAGGTGTTCCCGATCGTCGGCAGCGTACTGATGGCCGTCGGGCTCTTCCTGCTCGCGCAGATGGACACGGACACCTCGCGGTTCACGTCCGGGGTCTACATGGCGGTGCTCGGCGCCGGCATGGGCTGCCTGATGCAGATCACCATGCTGGTCGCGCAGAACAGCGTCGAGATGAAGGACATGGGCGTCGCCTCGTCCACGGCCACGCTGTTCCGCACCCTCGGCTCGTCCTTCGGTGTCGCCATCATGGGCGCGCTGTTCAACAACCGGGTCCAGGACGAGATGACCGAGCGGGCCGGTGCCGCGGGCGGCGGCGTCGCCAAGGTCACCGAGCACTCCGCGCAGCTCGACGCGGCGAGCCTCGCCAAGCTCCCGGAGGCGGCGCGCGACGCCTACCAGCACGCGGTGTCCGCGGGTACGCACGTGGCGTTCCTGCTCGCCGCCGCGATGGCCGTCGGCGCGCTGCTCGCGGCGCTCTTCGTGAAGGAGACGCCGCTGCGGGGAGCCGGGCCCGCGGAGCCTGCGGAGCCTGCGGAGCCCGCGGAGCACGCGGACGAGAAGCCGGCCGGTGACGCGGGTGGGGACTCCGCGCGCGGCGAGCGGGAGAAGACGGTGGCAGAGGCCGTCTGACCCGCTGGTCCGCCCGGCCCACGGCCCCCCGGCACTTCGGTGCCGGGGGGCCGTTGTCAGTGGCGCGTGCCAGCATCGAGGGCGTGGAGAAACTGCGGCAGCTGCGCCTTGCGAAGGACGCGATGGACCGCGGCTGGGCCGACCCCGCCCTCGACCTGGCCGCGGTGGCCGCCCACGCCGGTTATTCGCGCTATCACTTCCTGCGCGCCTTCAAGGAGGCGTACGGGGAGACGCCAGGGCAGTATCTGTCGCGCCGCCGCATCGAGCGGGCCCAGGACATGCTCCGCTCGGCCGACCTCGCGGTCACCGAGATCTGCCTGCTCGTCGGCTTCACCAGCCTGGGCACGTTCTCGTCGTCCTTCAAACGGCACACGGGCCTCACCCCGAGCGAGTATCGCGCCAAGCACGTGGGCCGCGGCGCCGCGCTGATCCCCGGGTGTTACGCACTGCTGTGGGCCGGCGGGTTCCCGGCGCGGTCGGGGCGGGACGGCACCGGCACACCGAGACCGGAACTCCCGGACCGCAATTCTTGAGAAGCGGCCCGGACACCGCCCTGCCTACGGTGGCCGGGCAAGCAGACAAGCCCCCGGGCGTAAGCCCTCCTCACCAGGAGCACATCATGATCAAGGGACTCGCCATCTCCACCGTCTGGGTCCTCGACCAGGACCGGGCCAAGGAGTTCTACACGGAGAAGCTCGGCCTGGAAGTCCGTACGGACATGACGCTCGGCGAGGGCGGCATGCGTTTCCTCACCGTCGGCGCCAAGGATCAGCCCGAGCTGATGCTGGCCCTGATGGTGCCGGGCGGCGCGGGCATGGACGCGGAGTCGGCCGAGGCGATGCGGAAGCTGGTCACCAAGGGCGTGCTCGGCGCGGGCGCCCTCAACACGGACGACATCTACGGGGACTGCGAGAAGCTGAAGGCGCGCGGCGTCGAGTTCCTCCAGGAGCCGCAGGAGCGGCCGTACGGCATCGAGGCGATCTTCCGCGACGACTCCGGCAACTGGTTCTCGTTCACGCAGCCGCGCGAGGGCGAGCTTGACCTGGACAAGGACTGGGCCTGCTGAGCCCGGGCCGAAGGTGCGGGCGGCCCGCCCCGCCCGGAGAGTGGTCGGCTACTTGTCCCACTTGTCCGGAAGCTGAAGCATCGGATAGCTCCCGGTGTTCGTCGGCGCGTGCTCCGGCAGCCACAGCACCGCCACCGCCCCCTCGGCGGGCTCGTCGGGCGCGGCGCCCGGCGGGCGGATGTTGCGGAAGGTCAGGCGCGCGCCGAGCACCCGCGCCTGGCCGGCCGCGATCGTCAGGCCCAGGCCGTGCCCGCGGCCCGCGCGGTCCGCGGAGCCGGTGCGGAAGCGGCTCGGGCCCTCGGCGAGCAGGGCTTCGGGAAAGCCGGAGCCGTGGTCGCGCACCCGGACCACACGGCCCTCGACGCTCACCTCGATGGGCGGCTTGCCGTGCTTGGCGGCGTTGGCGACGAGGTTGCCGATGATGCGCTCCAGGCGGCGCGGGTCGGTGGTGACCACCGACTCGTGCACGACCGTGACCCGCACGTCGTGGCTCAGCACGGCCATCCGGCGGCTGACGAACTCGCCGAGCGTGATGTCCTGCAGCTCGGCCCGCTCGGACGCGGAGTCGAGCCGGGCCACTTCCAGTACGTCCTCGACGAGCGTGCGCATCGCCTGGGCGCGGTCCTTGACCAGCTCGGCCGGCCGGCCGGGCGGCAGCAGCTCGGCGGCCGTGAGCAGCCCGGTCACCGGGGTGCGCAGCTCGTGCGCGATGTCGGCGGTGACCCGGCGCTCGGCCTCCAGGCGCTGCTTGAGGGCGTCGGCCATGGCGTCCACGGCCAGCGCGAGATCGTCGGTCTCGTCGCGTACGTAACCGCCGATGGCCTCCTGGACGGTCACGTCGGTCTGACCTTGCGCCACCTCGCCCGCGGCCGTAGCCGCCTTGCGCAGCCGCCGCGCTATCTGGCCGCCGATGAGCACGCCGATGGCCCCGCCGCCGAAGACGACCGCGATGGAGCCGATGACCAGGGCCTGGTCGAGGTCCTTCATGATGGCGGCGCTGCGGTCGGTGAAGGGGGAGTGCACCGACAGGACGCGGCCGTTGCTCAGCGGCACCGCGCCCCAGATGTCCGGCTCGCCGTTCGCGTGTTCCTGTACGTACGTGGCCCGGCGGCCGGTGAGGACCTTGTGCCGCAGTTCCTTGGGGAGCTTCGGGTCGTCGAGCTTGGCGCCGTAGATGGCGGACGTGGTGCCGCGCGAGTCGTAGGTGCGCTGGGCGATCTGAACGCGTTCGTCCTGCAGGTCGCGGGCGTTGTCGAGCATCGACACCCATGCGGCGTTGTGCACGACGAGGCTCAGCGCCACCGCGACCAGCGCGCCGACCAGGCCGATGGCGGCGGCGATCTTCCAGCGCACGCCCGTGCGCAGCCGCGTGCCGAGCAGCTCGCGCAGCCCCTGTGACCGCAGCCGCTCCAGCAGCCCGCGCGCCCGCAGCCGTGCGCGCGGCGCACCGCCAGGGCCGCCTCCGGGCGCACCGCCCGGCGCGGACGCCCGGTTCGCGCCCGCGTTCATGCCGCCGCCCATGGCAGACCCCTGTCCCCGGCCCATGGCAGACCGCTGTCCCCCGCCCATGGCAGACCTCTGTCCCCACCCCATGGCAGACCCCTGTGTTCCCGCACGCCGCAAGCTCACGCCTTGAGCTTGTAGCCGAACCCGCGGACCGTTTCGATGCGGTCCTGCCCCACCTTCGTCCGCAGCCGCTGCACATGCACGTCGACCACGCGCGTGTCGCCGCCCCAGCCGTAGTCCCAGACGCGCTCCAGGAGCTTGTCGCGGGACAGGACCGTGCCGGGCGCGGACGAGAACTCCAGCAGCAGCCGCATCTCGGTCGGCGTCAGCGCGACCGGCTCGCCGCCGCGGCGCACCTCCATGCCCTCGGTGTCGATCTCCAGGTCGCCGAAGGTCAGCACGCCGCCGTCGGGGGTCTCGCTCTTCTCCGCGGCGGGCGCGGCCGAGCCGGGCCCGCTGGCGTGCCCGAAGCGCCGCAGCACGGCGCGGATCCGGGCCACCAGGACGGCGCCGTCGAACGGCTTGGTCACGTAGTCGTCGGCGCCCGCTTCCAGGCCGAGCACGACGTCGATCGAGTCGGCGCGCGCCGACAGCATGATCACCGGCACCGTCGACTCGTCACGGATGCGGCGGCAGAGGCTGACGCCGTCCAGGCCGGGCACCATCACGTCGAGCAGCGCGATGTCGGGACGGTTCGCCCGGAACGCCTCCAGGCCCGACAGGCCGTCGGGCATGGCGGTGACCGCGAAGCCGTCGCGCTCCAGTGCGAGCTGCGTGGCCTCGCGGATGACGTCGTCGTCCTCGACGAACAGGACATGGGTGTGTTCTGCCATCGGGTGCTCTCAGTTCCGCTCAGTTCAGGGGGTCGGGGGGCTTTGGGGCTGCGGGGCTCGGGTGGGCGTCAGTTCTCCGCCGGGGCGGAGGTCTCGCCGCTCACCGCGCTGCTGTAGTTGTTGCGTGTGCGTTCCGTCTCGGCGAAGCGGTTGTCCGTCCAGCGGTAGGTGATGATCTCTTCCCCGGTCGGGTCCGAGACCGAGCCGTCCTTGCCGAACAGCTGCTTGCTGAGGACCAGGTCGCCGCGGTCGATCTCGGCGTAGACCGGAGGCTGCTCGTCGGCGAAGACATTCTCGTACTTCTTGCCTTCGGGGCGGTATACGTAACTTCCGATGCCCACCCTGTCGTCGCAGGTCAGAACATTCACGACGACGTCGGCCGAGCCTGCTCCGGTCAGGTTGCCGTAGGAGACGTCCACCGGGTACTCGTCGGCGGCGCACGGCTTCAGATCGCTCTTGACGGCCAGGCTGACCTTCGGGTCGTTCTTGACCATCCGGACCGCGTCGACGCTCTTCGGGGTCGGTGACGGGGAGGCCGAGTGCGAGGTGGGAGGCAGGGCACCGACGCGTGCCGGCCCCTCGTCCCGCGTGCCCGAGCCGCCCGTGGAGCAGCCGGTCAGGGCGGCCAAAAGGCCGAGGGCGGCGAGCACGGCCACCGCCGTACTCCCCGCCTTCAGCTCTTTTGTGGCTCTTGTGGCCCGGCGCCTTGGTCCGGTCCGGGCACTCAGGCCGCGCAACGCTCCCGCTCCTCACGTTCGAGCACGCGCCTGGCCTGGGTCGGCACGGCCGACTCGGCCGCACCGGCCGAGTCGTCGGCGTTCCGGCTCTCCAGCTCCTGGCGGAGCCGGGCGAGCGCCCGGTGCAGCGTGCTCTTGACCGTGCCGGCCGACATGCCAAGCGCGGCGGCCGTCTCCTCAGTGGACATCTGCTCCCAGTGTCGCAGCACGACGACGCTGCGCTGCTTCGGGGCGAGCACCTTCATGATGTCCATCAGCAGGGCGCGGTCCGCGTGCTGCTCGGTGGAGTCGTCCACGGAGGCGTCCGGGAGCTGCTCGGTGGGCACCTCTTCGAGCTTGCGGGCGCGCCACCACTCGGTCCGCGTGTTGATCATGACGCGGCGCAGATAGGCGTCCGCGAGCCGCTTGTCGGCTATGCCGTCCCAGCGGCCGTAGGTCCGCACGAGCGCCGTCTGCAGCAGGTCCTGCGCGTCCACGGGGTCCGGGACGAGCCGCCGGGCACTGCGCAGCAGGGCGTCCTGCCGAGTGCGGACGTACTCTTCGAATTCGAGCACCTCGCCGTGCGCCATACCCAACCGCCTCCGTTCCCGTTCATCCCCGGCTGTCCCCGGAGGATTCCGGTGAGCCTCGCGACCGCTGATCCCTTGCCTGTGCGGTACGGGAATGAAGTTACGGAGGCCGTGTCACGGCGTTGTGCGGAGCAGCCAGCGGCGGACGCACGGCTGTACGTCGGTTGTGTAACAGAAGTAGGGCAGGCGTAAACCAGCAGGCGAGTGTGGGAGCAGATGCCCTTTATGTCGGTGGTTTCGCCGATGTTTCGCAGGTGACGGCCCGCGTGTCGCCTTAGACGGGCAGCCGGTAGAACCCGTCCGCCAGCGGCTCCACGAGCCCGTCCGAGACCAGGCCGTCCAGGGCCCGGGCCCGCTGCACCGGTTCGTCCCACACCCGGTCGAGCGCGGACTGCGGGACGGGCGAGACCGCCTCGCGCAGCACGGCGAGCAGCTTGCCGCGGACCTGCCGGTCGGTGCCGGCGTACGTCTGGCCGCGGCGCGCGGGCCCGACGTGCGCGGGCTTGCCCGCCTTCAGCCAGGCGCACTGCGCGGCCAGCGGGCAGCGCGCGCAGTCCTCGCCCTTCGCCGTGCACACCAGGGCGCCCAGCTCCATGGAGGCGGCGGCCCAGCGGGACGCGGTGCGCTCGTCCTCGGGCAGCAGGGCGCGGGCGAGCTTGCGCTCGGCGGCGGTGGTGGCGTTCGGCGGGTACTGCGCGCCGGTCACGGCCCGCGCGAAGACCCTGCGCACATTGGTGTCGAGCACGGCGTGCCGCTGTCCGTACGCGAACGACGCCACGGCCGCCGCGGTGTACTCGCCGATGCCCGGCAGCGCGAGGAGCTGCGCGTGCTGTGCCGGTACGTCGCCGCCGTGCCGTTCCGTTATGGCGACGGCCGCCCCGTGCAGCCGCAGCGCCCGCCGCGGATACCCGAGCCGCCCCCAGGCGCGCACGGCCTCGCCGGGCGCCTCCTTGGCCAGGTCGGCGGGGCGCGGCCAGCGGGCGAGCCACTGCTCGTACACCGGGAGCACACGGCTCACCGGTGTCTGCTGCAGCATGAACTCGCTGACCATGACCCCCCAGGGCCCGGCGTCCTCGCGCCGCCACGGCAGATCGCGCGCGTTGGCCTCGAACCAGGCGATGACGGGTGAGTGGAACTGCTCATCCAGCGAACGGGCGTCGGCGGTGCCGTCGCTGACGAGATCGGCGGCGAGTGCGGTCGGCATGCCGACGATCCTGCCACGGGGGCGGTGGGCCGCGGGCCAACGGCACGGCGCAGGACGTGTCCGGCGGGTAGCGAGGGCGGTCGGCCGGGGAAACCTGACGATCGACAGGGGCGCCCGCCGCCGGGCGGCAAGTAGCGTCGACGGAGTGAAGAGCCGACGCCCAGTGGACGCCGCCCTCTGGGCGGCCCTGGCCGCGCCCGCGGCGAGCGCCGACGCCATCGGCCTGAACGAGCCCCGCCCCCTGTGGGCCCGCCTCACGGGCCTCGCCGTCCTTGCGGCCGCCGCCGCGACCTGGCGCACCCGCCCGGCCGCCGCCTTCCTCCTCGCCGCCGCCCTCGGCCTCACCGCCCCCGCCCTGTTCACCGCGTCCTACGGCCCCGCCCTGGCCGTCTTCGCGTTGCTCCTCGGCAAGCACGGCCCCCGCGCCCGCCCGGCCCTGGCGGCCTTCGCGGCGGTGTGGGCCGCGGGCACGGCCAGGATCGCGGTCCGGGACGTGGACCCGACCGTGGAGTGGCTGGTGCTCACCGGCACGCTGCTGTTCGGCGCGGTCTTCCCCTGGCTCGCGGGCCGCTACTGGCGCCAGGGCCGGGAGCTGGCGGCGGCGGGCTGGGCCCGCGCGGACCAGCTCGAACGCGAGCAGCGCATCGTCGCCGACCGCGCCCGGCTGCGCGAACGCGCCCGCATCGCCCAGGACATGCACGACTCGCTGGGCCACGAACTGAGCCTCATCGCGGTCCGCGCGGGCGCCCTCCAAGTGGCCCCGGACCTGCCGGACCGCCACCGGGCCGCCGCGTCGGACCTGCGCGCGGCCGCCGCGGAGGCCACGGACCGGCTGCGCGCCGTCATCGGCGTACTCCGGGACGAGGGCGACGAGACCGCCCCGCTGGCCCCGCCCGGCGAGACGGTGGAGCAACTGGTGGCGCGAGCGGCGGAATCAGGGCTTCCGGTGCGGTACGTCTCCGAACCCCCGGACGGCACGGACAACCTGCGCACACTAAATAGAACGTTCGTTACAAACACTGAAGACGGTGCCGACCCCCCGCCCCACACCGGCCGCCTCGCGCACCGCGTGGTCCAGGAAGCCCTGACCAACGCCGCCAAATACGCCCCGGGCGCCCCCGTGACCGTAGCGGCGACCCACACGG
Source organism: Streptomyces aurantiacus JA 4570 (assembly GCF_000414115.1). Taxonomy (GTDB): domain Bacteria; phylum Actinomycetota; class Actinomycetes; order Streptomycetales; family Streptomycetaceae; genus Streptomyces; species Streptomyces aurantiacus_A. The sequence continues at coordinate 6,410 of NZ_AOPZ01000359.1, read as the reverse complement.
ACGCGGGCACGACGATCGAGGTCACCAACGCCCCGCCCCCGAACGGGGGTTCACCCCGCCCCGCCCCACCGGGCACCGGCTCGGGCCTGGCCGACCTGCGCGCCCGGATCGCGACGCACGGCGGCACCCTGACCACGGGCCCGCGCGGCGGCGGCTTCCACGTGACCGCGGTCCTGCCCGCCCCCGGCACCACGCCACCTCCCCCCACACCCGCACCCCCCGGCAGGGCCCTCGCCCACGCCCGCCGCCGTACGGCCCTCGCCTTCGGCGCCGCGGTCGCCACCGGCACCGTGCTCGTCGCCGGAGCCTTCGGCTGGTACGCGTACACCAAGACGCACTCCGTCCTGAAGCCCGCCGACTACGCGGCGCTGCGCGTAGGCCAGCCGCAGTCGCAGGTCGCCGCCGTGCTGCCCGACCGCAGCGTCACCGACCCGCCCGCCGAGCGCGCGCCGACCGCGCCGCCCCCGGGCGCCGACTGCCGCTACTACCGCTCCAGCGACCGGCTCTTCACCTCCCTCACCCACTACAGACTCTGCTTCGACGACGGAAGGCTGGTGGACAAGACAGTGATCCCCAAGGCGGGCACGGAACACAAGGTGGGGTCACGGTGATCCGGGTCCTGCTGGCGGACGACGAGGCGATGATCCGCGCGGGCGTGAGCGCCATCCTCGCCGCGGGCCCGGACATCGAGGTGGTCGCCCAGGCCGCCGACGGCCGCGAGGCGGTCGACCTGGCCCGGGCCCACCGCCCCGACGTCGCGCTCCTGGACATCCGCATGCCGCGCCTGGACGGCCTGGCGGCGGCCGAGGAGATCGTACGGACACTGCCGGGCACGGCGGTCGCGATGCTCACCACGTTCTCCGAGGACGCGTACGTCGCGCGGGCGCTCGGCGGCGGCGCCACGGGCTTCCTGCTGAAGTCCGGCGACCCGCACGAACTCATCGCGGGCGTCCGGGCGGTGGCGGGCGGCGCCGCGTTCCTCTCGCCGCGCGTCGCACGGCAGGTGATCGACGGCTACGGCCCGCGCCGCCTGGTGCGCGGCGCCGAAGCACGCGCCCGCGTCGCGGTTCTGACGCCGCGTGAGCGCGAGGTGCTCGGCCTGGTCGGCGCCGGCCTGTCCAACCCGGAGATCGCCGCGCGCCTCCACCTGGTGGAGGGCACGGTCAAGGCGTACGTGAGCGCGGTCCTCGACCGCCTGGAGGTCAAGAACCGCGTCCAGGCGGCGGTCGTCGCGTACGAAGCGGGTCTGGTGGCGGACGACGGCGAGGCCGCGTCGGCGTGAAGCCCCGCGTCAGGGGCGGGGGTCGGGCTCCTCCGGACGGTACGAGGGCTGGTACTGCGACTCGTACGAGGGCTCGTACCCGGGCTGGTACCGCGGTTGTTGCTGTGGCTGGTGGTGCTGCGCCGGGCGGCGGTACAACGCCATGGTCTGCTCGTGGGGGTGCTCCGCCCGGGAGTACGCGTACGGAGCCTGCCGCGCGGGGACGGGGGCCGCGCCCGGCCCCGCGAACCACCGCACCACCCCGGTCCGCGACCCCCGCATCGCCTCCGTGATCCGTGCCACGGGCCGGGCCGCGAGACGTACCACCAGGAAGGCCACGAGCGCGCCGAGGACCAGGCCGACACCCACGTCGTGCGGGTAGTGCACGCCCACGAACACCCGCGAGAAGGCCATGAGCACCGCCATCGGCAGCGTGAGTGCGGCTATCCGCGGCCAGGCGAGCGCGAGGCCCACGGCGGCGGCGCCGGCGATCGTCGAGTGGTTGCTCGGGAACGACCAGTCGCCGTGCGGCGGGCACTCGACGAGCGGCTTGAGCGCGCCGGAGACGGCCCGGCACGGCCGTTCCTCGTCGACGAAGGACTTCGCGGTCTCACTGATGACGTACGCGAGTGCCGTGCCGAGCGGCGCGAGGACCGCCACCGCGACGGCACGCGGGTCGCCGCGCCGGGCCCGCCACCAGGCGACGACGAACAGCACGCCGAAGAGCAGCAGACCCAGTTCCGTCCACACCTCCGCGAGGTGTTGCACCCAGCCCGGGGTGTCGTGGGCGAACTCGGTGACGTCTAGGTAGAGGCCGGAAGAATCCATGGTGTCCATGATTACGGACCGTACGGAGTGGTCCTGACTCGTCACATCCAGCGATCGGCGGATCACCGACCTGACGAAAGACAGGGGTGAGGGGCCGCCCGGGGGTGTCCGGGCGGCCCCGGCCGGGATGATGATCCGCAAAAGTTGTGACCTGAGGCGGCGGGTGGGGCAGGACAACGCCCGGTTCTCTCGTAAGGTTTGGGCGTGGGATCACTGCGCAATCCGATCGGGCCGCTTCCCTCCTCCATCTACTGGCGCCGGAGGGCCGTCCTGCTGTCCGTGGTCGGACTCCTCTTGTTGCTTGTCGTGTGGGCGCTCGCCTCGGGCGGAGGTGGCGGGAACAACGGCGCCGACGGTCCGTCCGGCAACGGGCCCGCGACATCCATCACGCCCGGGCCCTCCGGCTCCGGGCCCGCGATCAGTGAACACCCGGGCGGCCGGGACGAGTCGGACGGCTCGGACGGCGACGGCGACGGCGATGGCGACGGCTCCGGCGACGCGGAGGGCTCCGGCGGCTCCGGCTCCGACGGGTCGTCGGACGGCGGGGCGGGCGGTGGCGGCTCGGACGACGCCAAGGGCGGCGGCGGTTCGGGCGACCGGCTGCCGGCCGGGTCGAGCGTCACCAACTGCACCTCCGGCGCGGTGAAGTTGAAGCTGCGCAGCCTGCGGAATTCGTACGCGCCCGGGCAGAAGCCGAAGCTGGAGCTGACCGCAGTGAACACCGGCGGGAAGGCGTGCAAGGTCGATCTCGGCGGCAAGGGCACCGTGTTGACGATCACTCAGGCCGGGTCCGACAAGGCGATGTGGTCCTCCGAGGACTGCCCCGGCTCCGGGGCCAGCCTGCTGTTCCGGGTGCCCGCGGACGGGCGGGTGACCCACGCCCTGGAGTGGGACCGCAAGGCCAGCGCCCCGCGGTGCGCGACGCCTCCGCCGGGCGCCGCGAAGGCGGGCACCTACCTGGTCGAGGCCCGCACGCCCGGCCTGGGCAGCGCGCAGACGTCGTTCGTCCTGGCCAAGGACTGAGGCGTCCTGGCCAAGGACTGAGGTCCTGGCCAAGGACTGAGGCGTCCTGGCCAAGGACTGAGGCTTTCCGGAGGCTAGACGTACCGCTCGAGGATCGAGGACTCCGCGAGCCGCGAGAGTCCTTCGCGCACGCTGCGGGCGCGGGCCTCGCCCACGCCGTCCACCGTCTGGAGGTCGTCCACGCTCGCGGCGAGCAGCTTCTGCAGTCCGCCGAAGTGCTCGACGAGCCGGTCGATGATGGCGCCGGGCAGCCGGGGGACCTTCGCGAGCAGCCGGAAGCCGCGCGGCGACACCGCGGAGTCGAGGGTCTCGGGCGAGCCCGTGTACCCCAACGCCCGTGCCACCGTGGGCAGTTCGAGCAGCTCGGCGTGGGTGAGGTCGTTCAGCTCGACCAGCGCCTCGTCGACCGTGCGCGAGCGCTTGGCGGTGGGCTCGGGGACGTAATCCCGGACGACCAGCTCGCGCTCGGGCTCCACGCCCGCGATCAACTCGTCGAGCTGGAGGGTCAGGAGGCGGCCGTCCGTGCCGAGCTCGACCACGTACTCGGCGATCTCCGTGGCGATCCGGCGGACCATCTCCAGGCGCTGGGCGACCGCGGTGACGTCCCGCACCGTCACCAGGTCCTCGATCTCCAGGGCGGACAGGGTGCCCGCGACCTCGTCGAGGCGGAGCTTGTACCGCTCAAGGGTGGCGAGGGCCTGGTTGGCACGTGACAGGATCGCCGCGGAGTCCTCCAGGACGCGGCGCTGCCCGTCCACGTACAGCGCGATCAGGCGCATCGACTGCGAGACGGACACGACGGGGAAGCCGACCTGCTTGCTCACCCGGTCCGCCGTGCGGTGCCGGGTGCCCGTCTCCTCCGTGGGGATGGTGGGGTCCGGCACCAACTGCACGCCCGCGCGCAGGATCTTGGTGATGTCCTTGTCGAGCACGATGCCGCCGTCGAGCTTGCACAGCTCGCGCAGCCGCGTGGCCGTGAACTCGACGTCCAGGACGAAGCCGCCCGTGCACATCGACTCGACGGTCTTGTCCGAGCCGAGCACGATGAGCCCGCCCGTGTTGCCTCTGAGGATCCGCTCCAGGCCGTCGCGCAGGGCGGTGCCGGGTGCGACGGCGCTCAGGGAGGCGCGCATCAGCCCGTCGGCACCGGAGCCTGTACCGGGCTTGCCGGGAACCGCTGCCCGGTCGTTGGCTGCCACTGCACTCCTCCGGTCGCAGGTTGTCCTAGCCCTCGTGTCGCACGTCCGCTGCACGCCTCGTGCAGGCCCAGCTTCGTACGGATGGGCGAGACCAGGGCAAAGTCTACCGGCGGTCTTCGTCCTGGCGTGGGGCCTCTCGACGACGCGATCTCGGAAGGACCCGCAGCGCGTCGCCCATGTCGGCGACTTCGGTGACCTTCATACCGGGTGGGACCTTGCCCGGATCGGTCGGTACGAGCGCGTGGGTGAAGCCCAGGCGGTGGGCCTCGGCCAGTCTGCGCTGGACGCCCGTGACCCGTCTGACCTCGCCCGCGAGGCCCACCTCGCCGATCGCGACGAGGTTCTTCGGCAGCGGGGTGTCGCTCGCGGCGCTGGCCAGGGCGAGCGCCACGGCGAGGTCGGCGGCGGGCTCGGACAGCTTCACGCCGCCGACCGTGGCGCTGTAGATGTCGCGCTTGCCGAGGGCCGTGATGCGGCCGCGCTGCTCCAGGACGGCCAGCATCATCGAGACGCGGGACGTCTCCAGGCCGGAGGTGGTGCGGCGCGGGGAGGGGATCTGCGAGTCGACCGTGAGGGCCTGGACCTCGGCGACCAGGGGGCGGCGGCCCTCCAGCGTCACCGTCAGGCAGGTGCCGGGGACGGGCTCGGCGCGGCGGGTGAGGAAGAGGCCCGAGGGGTCGGTGAGGCCCGTGATGCCCTCGTCGTGCAGCTCGAAGCAGCCGACCTCGTCCGTCGTGCCGTACCGGTTCTTCACGCCGCGGACCAGGCGCAGGCGGGCGTGCCGGTCGCCTTCGAAGTGCAGCACCACGTCGACGAGGTGCTCCAGGAGGCGGGGGCCCGCGATCGCGCCGTCCTTGGTGACGTGGCCGACCAGGAGCGTGGACATGCCGCGCTCCTTGGAGGCGCGGATGAGGGCGCCGGCGACCTCGCGGACCTGTGCCATGCCGCCGGGGGCGCCGTCGATCTCCGGCGAGGCCACCGTCTGCACCGAGTCCAGGACCAGGAGGGAGGGCTTCACCGCGTCCAAGTGGCCGAGGACGGCGGCCAGATCGGTCTCGGCGGCCAGATACAGGTGGTCCGCGATCGCGGAGATGCGGTCGGCGCGCAGGCGGACCTGGCCGGCCGACTCCTCACCTGTCACGTACAACGTCCGGTGGTCGTCGCTCGCCGCCTTCGCCGCGACATCGAGGAGCAGCGTGGACTTGCCGACGCCGGGCTCGCCCGCGAGCAGCACCACGGCGCCGGGCACCAGGCCGCCGCCGAGCACGCGGTCCAGCTCGGCCACGCCGGTGGTGCGGGCGGTGGCGCTGCGGCCGTCGACCTCGCCGATGGGCAGGGCGGAGGAGGTGACACGGCCGGGGGCGGTCGTGCGCACCGCGGGCGCGCCGTACTCCTCGACCGTGCCCCATGCCTGGCATTCGGGGCAGCGGCCGAGCCACTTGGCCGTCTGCCAGCCGCATTCGGTGCAGCGGTAGGACGGGCGGTCCTTCGCGGTTTTCGTACGGGCAGCCATGCGTGAACCGTAGCCGTCCCCACTGACAGCGCCCGCCAGCGCCCGTCAGCGCCCGCACGCTCGGGGCGGCGCAGACTCCTGCCCATCGAACGGGCAACGGAATCATGGCTTCCTGTCCCCTTTTGAGGGATCTGTTCACCCGTAAGGATTAAATGTGCTCAAGGGGGAGGAAGGCCCCTGCATCATGCGCCTAACTTCGCACGGGTGATGAGCAGTCCGGAAACTCCCACGTACACCACCGGCGCGCACCGGGCGCACCCCGGCGCCCGCAAGCGCGTGGTGCCGCGCACGGTCCCGCAGCCGCCGGCACCTCCGTTCACGCACTACGAACCGTTCCTGGACGGCCTGTTCACGTACTGCCTGTCGGTGCTGTGCGACCACGACGCCGCGACGGCCGCGCTCGGCGAGGTCCTCGCGCTGGCCGAGCGGCGCGGCGCCCGCCCCGACGGCGAGACCCGCGCGTGGCTGTACGCGCTCGCCCGCTGGATGTGCCTGCGCGCCCTGGCCGAGAACAAGCAGCGCGGCCGCCATGGGGCGCACTCGGCTGCCGGGGCACCGCCGGGTGTCGGCCCGGCCGCACCGGCGG
>NZ_AOPZ01000358.1 GCF_000414115.1 Streptomyces aurantiacus JA 4570 | reverse complement strand
CGGGAGGGCGGGAGACGGGGGGGGCGGAAGGCGGGGGCGGGGTGCCGGAGTGGGCGTACGCGTACGGGTGTTGGGGCGCTGCGGGAGTGGGGCGCGGGGTGCGCGGTGTCGGTGTTCAGCCGGCGGGGACGAGGGGGTGTGCGGTGGTGCGGGGGGCCGGGGCGGTGGCGGGGTCGGGTCCGGCGTGGAGGATGGAGTGCTGCAGGCGCCGCAGCCCCATGGAGGGTTCCAGGCCCAGGTCGCGTACCAGGGTGGCCCGCAGCCGCTGATACACCTCCAGCGCCTCCCCGCGGCGCCCGGA
>NZ_AOPZ01000357.1 GCF_000414115.1 Streptomyces aurantiacus JA 4570 | reverse complement strand
GGTGGGTGGGTTGGGGGGTGTGGTGGAGGATCATTTCGGCGGCGGCTTTGGTCCAGATGACGAGGTTGTCGCCTTCGGCGGTGATGCCGCCTTCGATGTTGTGGGTGAGGTCGGCGATTCCGTTGTGGGGGAAGAGTCCTTGGGCGCCGCAGCGTTCGCGGGATTCGGTGGTGATGTCGCGGGCTTGCCAGGTGATGAAGGCTTTGGTGATGGCGATGTGGCGTTCGGTTTGGGTGCGGTTTTCGTGGGTGTGGTTGAGGTATTGGGTGAGGGTGGTGCGGTGGAGGAAGGTGAGGGCGTAGGCGGTGGCGATTTTGTCGAGGAGGCGGCTGTGGTGGGTGTGGTGGTGGGCGAGGGGGATGCGTTGGCCGGGGCGGGGGCCGCTGGTGTGGCGGGTGTGGGCGTATTGGACGGCGATGGCGAGGGCGGCGCGGGCCATGCCGAGGCAGCCGGCGCTCATGCAGAGTTTGCCGGTGGTGACGCGGTTGATGGAGGTCAGGAAGCGTTTGCGGGGGTTGCCGAGGTTGGTGGTGAGGGTGCCGTCGGGGTTGAGGCGGCCGTGGTCGGCTTCGAGGAGGGCTTCGCGGGGGAGGGGGACGTGGTGGAAGGTGGTGAGGCTGTGGTCGATGGTGGGGCCGTTGCTGGGGGGTAGGGGGGTGACGGTGATGCCGGGGAGGAGGCCGTTTTCGTCGCTGAGGGGGGTGAGGAAGAGGAAGACGCCGTGGTCTTGGTTGTGGGTGATGAGGCGGGCGGCGACGAGGCCGGTTTTGGGGCCGCCGGTGGTGCTGGTGTTGGGCATGAATTTGGCGGCGCCGGGGGTGGGGGTGTGGAGGGTGAAGCCGCCGGTTGCGGGGTTGTGGTGGGCGGTGGTTTCCAGGGCGGCGGCGTCGTTGCCGTGGTCGAGTTCGGTGCACAGGAAGGTGCCGGTGCGGCGCAGGGTGGTGTAGTCGGTGAGGTCGCGGGGGTGGTCGGGGTTGTCGTGGTCTATGAGGCTGCCGAGGAAGAGGTTGTAGTGGATGCTGGCCAGGGTGCACAGGCCGCCGTCGGCGAAGCCGATCCATTCGTGCAGGGCGGCCAGGCGGGCGGGGTCGCGGGCCAGGGCGGTGGCGTCGACGAGGTCGTTGACCAGGCGCAGTCGTTGGTAGGACTGGGCGGTGCGCTGGGTGTGGTCCAGGCCGGGTGTGTAGGTGAATTCCTTGCGGGAGACGAGTTGGCGCCACAGGGCGTGGGCGTGCCCGCCACCGTCGCCGCCGTCGCCGCGGCCGCTGCTGCTGTCACCGCTGCCGCTGCTGCTGCCGCCGTTGTCGCTGCCGTGACTGTTGCCGTTGCTGCTGCTGTCGTCGCCGCTGCTGCCGTCTCGGGTGCAGGTGCTGGGGCTGTTGTGGGTGGTGTTGTGGCTGTTGGGGTGGGTGCTGTGGTGGTGGCTGTCGTCGAAGAGGAGGGCCGACAGGTGTGCGGCCATCTCGGCCGTCGTGCTGTGGCCGGCCGGCGGGTCCTGGCCGGCGGTCGGTTCCTGACCGGCTAGCAGGGCCGTCCCGCTCGCCGCGGCCGTCCGCGTCTTTGTGGCCGCCCCGCTCTTCGCGGCGGTCCTGTGGTTCGTGGCGGTCCGGGTCTTCGCGGCCACTGCGTTGTCCATGGCTGTCTTGGTCTTTGTGACTGCCTGGGGCTCGGCGGCCGTCCAAGTCTTCGTGGCGGTCCGCGTCTTGACGGCCGTCCGCGCCTCCGTGGCGGTCCCGCTCTTCGTGGCGGTCCCGTTGTCCGTGGCGGTCCGCGCCTTTGTGGCGGTCCGGGTCTCCGCGTTCTCCGTGACGGCCCGGACTTTCGTGACGGTCTGGGTCTTCGCGGCGGTCGGGGTCTTCGCGGCGGTCCCGCTCTTCGTGGCGGTCGGGATCTTCGTGGCGGTCGGGGTGCTTGCGGCAGTCTTGGTTTTCGTGGTGGTCCCGTTCTGTGGGGCCGTCCAAGTCTTCGCGGCCGTCCGGGACTTCGCCGCGGTCCGGGCCTTGAGGGCGGTCCGGGTCTTCGCGGCGGCCCGGGTCCTGGTGGCGCTCGCGTTCTTCGCGCTCCCGGCCGTCCCGCTCCGGTCGGCCGTCGGCCCGGCCGTCCCGCTCTGCCCGGCCGTCGCGCTCTGCCCGGCCGTCGCGCTCTGGTCGGCTGTCCCGGTCTGGCCGGCCGTCTGGGTTGCCCCGGTTGTCGTGGCCTCTGCGGTTTCCCCGGCTTCTCCGGCCTCCGCACCTTCCCTGGCTTCCGCGCCTTCCCTGGCTTCCGCGGTTTCCGCGGTTTCCGCGGTGTGCCTGGCGTGTGGGGTTTCGCCGGGCGGGGTGTGGGCGGGGTGGGGGGTGGTGCCGGTTTTGGGGGCTTGGGTGTGGCGGGTCTGGCTGGGCGGTGTGGTGCGGTGCGGGTCGCCGGCGCGGGGGTGGGGTGGGCAGTTCCTGGGGTTCCCGGTGCGCTGATCCGCGTTCTTCTGGAACGTCAGCAGGGTCATGGAACCTCTCCGTGAAGTCATCGGGCTGATGGTTGACGGGAGTTCAGGCCCATAAAGATACGGACCCACCGGTTTTTTGCAAGGGATGCGGGGCGGTGTGTGCCGGGCCCCGCCGGGTGCCCGCTGCACCCTTCTGCCGCCTGCCCGGGGTGCCCGGTGCGGTGCGGGGGGCGGGGTGTGTTCGGGGCGGGTGTGTCGGCGGCCTGTGCGCGGGCCGGGCCCGGGTTCTGCCGGGGGTGCGGTGGCCTGCGGCGGGGTCGCGGGC
>NZ_AOPZ01000356.1 GCF_000414115.1 Streptomyces aurantiacus JA 4570 | reverse complement strand
GGTGGTCGTCTTCGGTGCGCTCGTCATCGCCGGGATCGGCTTCGCCGGCTCGTACGCGGCCGTGCGCGAGCTGGCCGAGAAGAAGGGCTTCGGCACCTTCTCGATCGTCTTCCCCATCGGCATCGACGCGGGCATCTGTGTCCTGCTCGCCCTCGACCTGCTGCTGACCTGGCTGCGCATCCCCTTCCCGCTGCTGCGCCAGACGGCGTGGCTGCTGACCGCGGCCACCATCGCCTTCAACGGCGCGGCGGCCTGGCCGGACCCGCTGGGCGTGGGCATGCACGCGGTGATCCCGGTCCTCTTCGTGGTCGCGGTGGAGGCGGCCCGGCACGCGATCGGCCGGATCGCGGACATCACGGCCGACAAGCACATGGAGGGCGTCCGCATCAGCCGCTGGATGCTCTCGCCGCTGCCCACCTTCCTCCTCTGGCGCCGTATGAAGCTGTGGGAGCTGCGCTCCTACGACCAGGTGATCAAGCTGGAGCAGGAGCGCCTGGTCTACCAGGCCCGTCTCCGCTCCCGCTTCGGCCGCGGCTGGCGCCGCAAGGCTCCGGTGGAGTCCCTGATGCCGCTGCGCCTGGCCCGCTACGGCGTCCCGCTCGCGGAGACGGCCCCCGCGGGCCTCGCGGCGGCCGGCATCGAGCCCGCGCTGCTGTCCCCAGCCCCGGCTTCACTGGGCACCACGCCACAGGTCTCGGTGCCGGAGGCGCGGCAGCCGGAGCTGACGACGTACAGCACAGAGCGCCAGCAGGACGCCGCACCGCAGGCCCCCTCCACCCGAACTACTGGTGAGGAAATCTCCGAGGATGGGTCGGCGCGGGGCGCTGCCGAGAATGACCAGCCGGGCCTCGATGCCTACTTCGATGCCTATCAGGCATATGTGACGTCCGCTGGTGTCAGCCCGACGCCCCGCCAGTTCGCCTACTACCTGATGGACGCATACGGCGTCACTGCCCAGGACGGCGGACCGCTTTCCGAAACAACCCTCGGGCCCGTCCTGCAGCAACTGCAGCAGTGGGCAGGGGAGCAGACCAGCCCCGCGGCGGTGGCCGGCTCCGCTGATGACCAGCGCGCGGCGGCCGTGCCAGCCGGTGACGAGCCCGAAGAGCACCCGCTCCTCGACGCGGTGGTGACCCATACTCCGGCACCGGCGGACTCCGCCTCTGCCCGGCCGGCGGCAGCTCCCGCACCGGCCGCGATGGGCGGGCCGGTGGCGGCGAGCGGCTCCTCGCAGCCGGGCCGTTCAGGGGCTGCGCCGTCGTCGCCATCGGGCGCGGGGACGTACGTCCGTGAGCCGGTGGCGGCACCGACCGGCGCGGCGGTCGACGGGCATCGGGTCAGCGGGGGAGTGCCCCACCAGACGGCCCCGGACGTGCCCTCCGCCGGGGTTGAGGAGACGCCGGCCGGGGGGCAAGGCGGGTGGGAGTCCTCGGTCACCGACACGGGAGAGGCGACCGCGCGGCTGCCCGAGCAGCAGACGGACGAGCCGGAACTCGACCCGGTGCAGCAACAGATTGTGACCGTTGCCGGGTGGCTCCTCGAGGCGGAGGAAGCCGGGGAGCGGCTCTACGGCGCGGAGATCGCCCGTCGTCTTGGGCTGTCTGCGCGTACCGGCACCCGCCGTCTGGACAGGGCGAGGGAGTACCTGGAGGAGCAGCGCCAGCAGCAGGGGCGTGCGCACCTGCGGTCGGTCCGGAACTGACCGCACCACGAACGCGCGGCCGGTGGCCGGTGGCCGATCCTGGTCATCGGCCACCGTCATGTCCGCGCCCGGCCACTGTGGCCGCAGCGATGGTTGACGGCGGCCGGTGGCCGATGGCGGTGGCCGATCGGCGGGCGCCCGTGGTGGCCGATCGGCGGGCCGTTGGCCGATGGCCGATCCGGCCTCATCGGTCATCGGCCATGGCCGATCCGCCGGCATCGGCCACCGCCGCCGACGTGGCCGAGCCGCTCTGCGCCCCCGCTCCTCAGCCCTCGCTCCGGCGGGCTTGCCCACCGCGGGGTGAGGCTTGCCGATCGGGGCTTGGCCCGGTGACGGCGGGCTTGCCCGGCCCTCGGTGGGGCTTGCCCAATCGGCCACCGACGGCTTGCCCGGTACGGCGGCAAGCCTGTCACCTGCTCCTTTAGAGCGGTGGGCAAGCCTTTGGGCAAGCGGGTGTGAGGAGAGTTCACGGCACGAGATCCGAGAGGAGACGTGCCGTGGACGTGCCACGCCCCGCCCGCACCGCCGGCGGGATCTTCCACCGCCTGGACGCGGAGTGGGCGGTGCTGTGCGCCGACCCCGCCGTCCGGGACGCCGTGGCCGATTGGCTGATGGCCGATCACCTGGCCGACGGTGTCGCCGCGGCGACCGATGGCGTGGCCGATTCCTGGGTGCGCGGCCTCGGCCCCGCGCAGGTGCTCGCCGCGCTGCGCCCTCGCCGTGGCCGACTGACCGACGAGCTGGCCGATGCGGTGCTGCGCGCGCTGCTGCGCCGCGCGGCCGGCGCGGACAGATCGGCCACGCTCGCCGCCCGCGTCATCGTCCAGGCGATGATCCCCGCCGCCGTGCGGATGGCCCGCGGCCAGGTCCGCCCCTTCGGTGGCCGCTGCTTCGACCACGTTGCCTCGGTGACGGTGGCCGGTCTCTTCGAAGTGGCCCGCTCCGGCCGGATCCACACCCGGCCCGGCCGGCCCGCCGCCAACCTCGCACTGGACACGCTGCGTTACGTCTGCGCCGAGCTGGCTGCCGACCACGAAGAGCACGCCGAGGACCTGGCCGCCGCCGAATGCCTGCCCGACACAGCTCCCGGTCCGGCCCGGGCGGCCCAGGCAGGGGAGGTCCGTGCAGCTGCCGCGGTGGCCGGGCTGACCTACGCCGGCCCGGTCGGCGAGGCCGAGGCGGGCGCTGCTCGCCTGGAGTTGCTCGAGCTCGTCCTGGACGCGATGGATGCCGGCGCCCTCTCGCCCGCCGATGGCCGCGCCATTGCCTGGCACTACACCGCCGCGGTCCCCGACACGAAGGCGGCGGCCCGCGCCGGCACCACGGCCGGTGCCTGGCAGCGCCGGCGCTCGCGCGCCGTGGCCCGGCTGACGGCCGCGGCCCAGCTGCGGCCCGCGGCATGACCCCGCCTCCCGCTCCGGCCCTCGCCCGCCCGCCCCGACAGGAGTTCCGTATGCCTCCAGCCGCCAACCCGTCCCTGGACGCCGACGAAGAGCGCGTCACCCGCGCCCAGCACCTGCTGATCCATCTCGGTGCCGCGCTGGTCCACCAGCCCTTCGACCCCGACACCCACGAGCGGCTGCGGGCCTTCCTCGAGCACGACGCGCCCGCCGTCCTGACGTCGCTGCACCAGCTGCAGCAGCGCAGCGAACCCGAGCTGCGGGCCCGGATCGCCGAGCTGGCCGGCCACTCGCTTCTTCCGGCCGGAGGCGCAGCATGAACGTGAAGAGAGTCTTCGCCCGCCGCACCGAAGGATCCACCGCCGAGGCGGCCGAGGCGGTGCCGGACGCGGCGCCGGCCGAGGTGGGGGGCTGGTCGACCGGTGCCCGCGCCAACACCACCGCCCTGCTGCGGTGGGGCGCTTGGGCACTGCTTGTGCTCGGCCCGGTCCTCGGCGCGGCCGCCCTGGTGGCGCAGCCCACCTCCAGCGAGCAGCGCCCCGCCCCCGCCGCCCGCTCCGCGGCTGGCAACGGCTCGCAGGGCGCGGCCGGCTTCGCGACCTTGTACGTGTCGGCGTATCTGCGGGCGGGGGAGGGGGACGAGGACGCCCTCGCCGCCTACTACCCGCCGGCCCGCGGGCTGCGCCTGGACGGCGCGCCCGGCCGACGGCATGTGGAGGAGCTGACCGTGGCGCGGCTGCGGCAGACCGCGCCGGCGGTGTGGTCGGTGACGGTGGCCGCCCGCGTCAGCCAGCCCGCCGCCACGGACACCGACGTCGACGACGCCAAGGATGCCGCTCGCGACACCGGCGCCGGCGAGCACGGCGAGGGCGATGCGGAACGGGCGGGCGCGGTGCGCTACTTCCAGGTTCCGGTCGCGGTCGGCACCACCGCGGGGCGGGACGCCGGCAGTGGTTACGTGGCCCTGGGGCTGCCGGGTGAGGTCAGCTCCCCGGCTCGGATCAAGAGCCCGGAGCTGGTGTACGGGACGCTGCGCTCCGCGCAGCCCGGCGATCCGCGTACCCGGGCCGCGGGGGACTTCCTGAGCGCCTACCTCAGCGGCGCCAGCGGAGACCTGAACCGCTATCTGGCCCCGGGCACAAAGATCCGGCCCGTGCGTCCGGCGCCCTACCGCGACGTCGAGGTCGAGCAGACGGCGTTCGATGGCGAGCAGAGCAGCACCGTCCAGAGCCAGGTGCCCGCGGACGGTACGCGGCAGCGAGCGCTGGTGTCGGTGCTGGCCACCGAGCCGGACGGCATCCGCACTCCGCTGACGTACGCGCTGACCCTCACCGCACGCGCGGGCCGCTGGGAGATCGCCGCCCTCGACGGCGCCCCCACCGTGCTGCCCGCGGCGCCGCCCCCGCCGAGCACCCCCGCCTCCTGACACCCCCTTCAGTCGCTCACCTAGGAGTACACATGCACACCTCCGTCACGCTCGCCGCCAGTTGGATCGATGTCGGTAACGGCCTCGGCGGCGACTTCAAGGACCTCGTCTTCAAGGTCGGTATCCCCGCGATGTGCGGGGTGTTCGTGTTCGTCGTCGGCTGGAAGACCAAGGCGCCGGGCCCCACCATCGCCGCCTGCTTCCTCGCGGCCATCGTGTGGGGGCTCAGCGCGAACATGGACGACCTGCAGGGCAACACCAGCGACACCATCAACGAGTACGACGGCGGGCCCGGGATCATCGGCGGTGACCAGTGACGGCCGCCGAGAACAGCACCGACGAGGAGCTGATCGGCCGCTGCTACACCAAGGCACGCCGCGCCCCGCTGATGCACGGCGTCATCCGCGGCGTGGGGGAGGGCCGCAACCTGCGCCTGCCGGGCGGGCCCTACACCATCACCCAACTCGCGGCGATCGTCGGCTCGATCAGCCTGCTGATGCTCACCCGGCCGCTGTGGGGCGGCAACGGCCTCGCCGATCTGCTCGTGCTGCTGGTGGTGCCCGCCGCCGCCGCGATCACCCTGCGCTTCCTGCACATCGACGGCCGCAATCCGGCGGCCGCGGCGGTGAGCGTGGTGCGGATGCTCTGCGGCCCGAAGTGGGGTCGCCTGCGGGGGCAACCGCTGCGGATCCCCACGCCGCTCGGCCTTGCCCCACTGGCCAGCGTCTGCCTGCCCACCGCGGCGCCCGCAGCCACACCCCGACCCGAGCCCGCGCCCGCCGGCGCCAACCCCGCGCCTCCGGCAGCCGATCCCCCCGCCCCTGCCGCGGCCGCGCCGTCGCTGGCCACCGGCGTGCAGGCCCTGCTCGCCCGCCGGGAGCAGGCCCTCAATCAGCACCCCCGGGAGTCCTGATGCGTCTGCCGATCCGACACATCGAACAGAACCTGATCTTCACCACGCAGGGCACCGTGTGGGCCCTGTGGCGGGTGGAGGCCACCAACTACAGCCACGCACCCTCCACCGCGAAGAAGCGGCGCCTGAAGGCATTGGAGTCCTTGTTCAAGGCGCTGACCGGCGAGCCGATGCTGTTGTCGCTGTGCCCGCAGGTCGACCCGATCGCGGTGGTGCGAGCCATGGTCGCCGACGTCGACCTGAAGCGCAGCCCCCGCTACGAGCAACTCGGCCACGCGGTCTTGGACCAGCTGGAGGAGATGGAGCTGACCGGGCGCACCGACTGGCTCGCGCTGCCGCTGCCCACGCTCTCGCCCATGGACCTTCTGCGCGATCTGGCCGGGGCGGCGCGCGCGGACGTGGCCCTGCAGCTGGGCCTGATGCCGGCCCCGGTCACCGCCCGCGAGGTGGCCGCGCGCGCCGAGCAGGCGACACGACTGCAGGCATCCTGGCCCACCGGGGTAGCCATGCGGCCGGCCACCGAGGCGGAGATCCTGTGGATGTACGGGCACAGTGCGCGCCGCGGGCTGGCCGAGCCGTTCTTCCCCGACGGCACCGAATCGCCTGTGCGCGGCCGCGGCCGTACCGTCGCCGCCCTGGGCGAGCTGCTGGTGGCCGAGGGCGGCACCGACGTCGAGCAGCGGCGCGCGCCGGGCAATCCCTTCCGCCGCCGGTTCGTTCAGGTCTCCAGCCCGTGGGGCGACTCCTACCAGGCGCTGCTCGCGCTGGCCGAGATGCCCAAGGCGTTCGCGCTGCCCGGCGCGGCCTACCTGCAGCAACTGGACGACCTGGCCTACCCCGTCGACTGGTGCGCCCGCCTGGTCATCACCCCGGGCCGCAAGGCGGAGGTCAAGACCCGCAAGCGGGCCAGGCACTTGAAGGCCCAGGCCGCGGAGTATGAGGGCGACCCGGCCGGGCCGCCAGCCTCGATCGCGGAGAACGAGGCGGACAACGACGAGTTCCGGGACCGACTGACCGCCTCCGCGCGGGAGGTGGAGATCCGGGCCATGGTCACCCTCGCCGTGTGGGGGGACACCCCCGACGACGCGCAGGCCCGGGCCTCCGCTCTCGCCTCCGATTTCGGCAGCACCGAGTACACCTTCAGCCGGCCGGTGGGGGAGCAGACCGCCCTGTGGCAGGCGATGCTGCCCGGCTGCCGCACCCCCCGCGTCATGACCGGCTACACCCAGTACCTCCTCAGCCGGGACTTCGCGATGGCCATGCCCTGGTGCGGCAGCGCGCTGGGCGATGAGCGCGGCGGCCTGTTCGGGCTCCAGCTCGCCTCCGGCGGCGCCCGCCCGGTCCTGTTCGACCCCGCCCGCGGCCCGCGTGAGAACGCGTCCGCCTGCATGGCCATGATCGGCGAGCTGGGGGCGGGGAAGTCGGTGGCGATGAAGGCGGCCGTGTACAACGTGCTGGCCCGCCTGCACGAGCCGGACAGGCCACGGTCGCGGGGCCGCGCAGTGATCGTGGACCGCACCAAGGAAGAGGAGTGGGTGCGCTTCGCCAATGCCTGCCCCGGCACCACGCAGGTCATCCGCATCGACCAGCACGCCGAGGTCTCCCTCGACCCGCTGCGGCTGTTCGTCTCCGTCAGCCCCAAAGTCGCGGCCCGCTTCACCGAGAGCTTCTTGACCCTGTTGCTGGGGGTGCGGCCCATGGACCTGGAGGGCGTGGCCCTGTCCGAGGCCGTCCAGGCCGTCCTCGAACAGCCGGCGCCGTCCATGCGGGCGCTGACCGACGAGCTGACCGCGCGCGGCGCCGACGA
Source organism: Streptomyces aurantiacus JA 4570 (assembly GCF_000414115.1). GTDB lineage: Bacteria > Actinomycetota > Actinomycetes > Streptomycetales > Streptomycetaceae > Streptomyces > Streptomyces aurantiacus_A. Next base: position 2,690 of record NZ_AOPZ01000356.1, on the reverse strand, counting down.
CTCCGCCTCCCGCTCCCTGGCCCGCAAACTGAAGGCCGTGGCCCGCAAGGACCTCTCGGCCGTCGTCTTCGACGAGGACCTGCCCATCGTGGACACCCACCGCGCCGACAGCGTCGTGTTCGCGGTGAACTCCCTGGTGCTGCCCAAGAAGAGCGAGCTCGCCAGCGAGCACCGCATCGAGCGCCTGGAGTTCGAAAAGCTGCTGGGCCGCGCGCTGATGTACCTGATCGCCGCGGTCGCCCGCGAAACCGTCATGAAGTCCAAGGACGAGTTCGGCGTCGCCGTGTTCGACGAGTGCTGGTGGCTGACGAGCTCGGAGGAGGGCCTGGAGCTGCTGCTGGAGCTGATGCGCGACGGGCGCAAGCACCGCGCGGCCGCCTACGTCGGCAGCCACGACGCCGACGACATCGGGCCCGCGAACAGCGAGAAGGGCCAGATCATCCGCGGGCTGATCCCGCACCGGCTCCAGTTCCGCCAGAGCACCCGCCAACTGGCCGCGCGCGGTCTGGACTTCCTCGGCGTGGACGCCACCGACCCCGACATGCTCGACCTGGTCACCTCCGGCCTCTCCCCGATCAACCTGCCCGAGGACGAGCGCCTGGCCCGCGCGGGGGAGTGCCTCTACCGCGACCTCAACGGCCGTATCGGCCTCATGAAGATCCTCATCCCCGCGGACGCGGCCGCCGCCCGCGCCATCCACACCACCCCCACCAGCTCCCTGGCCGCCGCATGAACACCCCCGCCCGCCTCCTGGCCGAGCTGCGCCACCGCCTGGCGGTGCTGGGCCGCACCCGGCTGCGCCTGGCCCTGCTCAGCGCCGCCCTCGTGGCCACCGCCCTGACCGTGCTCACCTCACTGCCCGCACACGCCGAACCCGACCCCTCCGCTCCGCCCAGCCCGTCGGCTCCCGAAACCCCGGGCGGGGCCGGCGGTGCGGAGGCGCCGACCGAGGAGGAGATGAAGCAGATCGAGCAGCTGCTCAAGGAGCAGGGCGAGCGGCTGGGCAAGTCCGCGCAGAAGGAGGCACTCGCGCAGCAGCAGGAGCAGGTCCGCAAGCTCCTGCCCAACGAAGGCGGTGTGCTGGGCGCGTTCAACGTCACCGACGCCAACAACCTGCCCATCAGCGCCTACAGCGTGAAGTCCGACACCGGCGGCATGCTCGACTGGTCCCTGGGCCTGCAGAATCTGATCACCGAGATCCTCTTCATGATCACCAAGTGGCTGATCGGGTTCTCCTGCTGGCTCATCGCCTGGTCGCTGTCCTTCGGCCTGGCGCACCTGCTGCTCAGCCCCGCGCTCGCCGTCGCACAGAGCCTGCACACCCGCGTGATCGTTCAGATGGGCCTGCCGTCCCTGGCCCTGGCCGCCTGCGCCCTGCTGTGCGTGGCCCGGATCTTCTTCGGTGACCGCGCCCGCGGCTGGGGCGACGCCGCCCTGTCCCTGCTGATCGCCGGCCTGACCACCACCCTGCTGGCCTCCCCACCGCAGACCCTGCTGGGGGAGGACACCGGAGCACTCGCCGCCGCCCGCGGCCTGTCCCTGGAAATCGCGGACGTCATCCTCGACAGCGACCCGACCGCGCCCTGGGCCACCAACGACGTCACCACCGAGGCCACCGACTTCACGCTGTCGAGGCCGCTGACCGACGCCCTCACCGACTCCTTCATCGTCCGGCCCGCCATGCTCCTGCAGTACGGCCAGGTGTTCAAAGGGGCCTGCGCCGACAGCTACTCCGAGACCCGGCTGGCCCAGATCGCCTTCGACCGCGCCCTGGACAAGCGGGTGGACCAGCTGAGCAGGTTCAACCACCTGGCCGACTACATCGTCCCCGGCCCGCAAGGCGCCGGCTCCGCCGTCCTGGACTGGGCCTCCAACAAGGCTGCCCGCTGGGCGGTCAACCACTACGGCGGCCCGCCGATGAAAGGCTTCGAGAAGGAGTGCGTCAAGGGCAACGTGTCCAGCGCCAAGAAGGCATCCCTGGACAAGCTCGGCGGCGCTTTCTTCCTGCTCATCGCCGCGATCATCATCACCGTCCTGGTCACCGGACTGGCCGCGGGATTCCTCACCGCCCAGGTGCGCCTGGCCTGGGACGCGATCCGCGCCGAACCCGCGCTCATCGCCGGCACCATCCCCGGCGGCGGCCGCAGCATCCTGTGGGACTGGCTCGCCTCGGTCCTGCGCAACCTCGCCCAGATGATCCAGTCCGTGGTCGCGCTGGCCGTGTCCATCCTCATCATCCGCACCGTCCTGGACCCGGCCCAGACCGAGTGGGGCAACGAACTGACCCTGCGCTTCATCGCCGTCGACGTGGTGTGCATCGCCATGGTGAAAAAGCGCAAACAGATCGCCGCCCGCTCCCGCCAGCTCGGCAACAACTTCCGCGCCAAGATGAACGCCGGCCGGATCGGCGGCAGCCACGGCAGCATCTTCACCCCGCCCGCCGAACAGGCCGCCCAGAACCCGCGGATCGCGCGGACGGCCGTGCGCGGCGTGGTCCGCGGCACCCTGGCCACCACCGCCCTGGTGCAGGGCAACCCGCTGGCAGCGCTCGGGTACGCGATGCCGCAGAGCGTGGGCGCGACCGCGCTGATGTCGCGCATGCAGCAGGGCGCCCGACGCGGCCGCAACCGGCCCGCAGCCCGCCCCGCCGGACGCCGCCCCGGCCCCAACACCCCGCCGCGCGGCCCGAA
>NZ_AOPZ01000355.1 GCF_000414115.1 Streptomyces aurantiacus JA 4570 | reverse complement strand
GGCCGCGGCGGCGCCGGGTCTCCCGCGCCGCGGGTGCCGAGCAGCCAGGCGGCGTCGACGTCCGCGGTGTCCGCGATGCGGGCCAGCTCCGCGGCGGTGAAGCGCCGGGTGCCGCCGAGGGAACGGGAGAGCTTCGACGGGTCCATGACGATCCGCCGGGCGAACTCACGCTGGGTCACGCCCGCGGCGGCGATGACCTCCCGGACTCGGGCGGGGACCTCGGGGTCTTGCTCCATGCCCGACACCGTACCCGCGCGTTGAGCTCAGCACAACGCACGACCCAGGAAGCCTCCAATCATTCGGCTTCACGCCGCCTGATTCCTGTAATTGCGCTTCTGACTGTCTCATCAGTCAGAAGCGCAACGCTCCTGGACGCCCCGCAGCCGGGCCCGCCGCGCCGCCACCCGCTCCTGGACGCCCCGCAGCCGGGCCCGCCGCGCCGCCACCGGCACCGTCACCGCCCCCAGCACCGCCACCAGCGCGCAGACGCCCGCCCAGCCCAGCGTCGCGTACGCCAGCGCGCCGAGGGACGAGCCCGCCGCGCCGCCGATGAAGGCGCATGTCATGTAGGCCGTGTTGAGGCGGCTGCGCGCCTCGCCGCTGAGGGCGAAGATCCGCACCTGGTTGGCGACCATCCCGGACTGCATGGCCACGTCCAGGAGCAGCGTCCCGAGGGCCAGCGCCGTGAGCCCGATCGCCCCGCCGAGTCCGCCGAGGGCGAGGACGCCCGCCGAGGCGACGACCGCGCCCGCGCAGACGGCGTTCACGGCGTCCGGGCCGCGCCGGTCGATCTGGCGGCCCGCGAACGGCGTCGCCAGCATGGTGCCCGCGTTCACCAGGGCCAGGGCGCCGACGGCGGACGCGCCCAGGCCGTAGGTGTCGCCGGTCAGGAACAGGGCCACCCCGGTCCACACGGCCTGGAACCCGGCGAAGACCGCCGCCTGGTAGAAGCACGACAGGCGCAGCAGTGGCTCCGTACGCAGCAGACGCAGCGATGCGCCGAGGAGCGCGGGGTAGCGCTGGCGCGACGTGGGGACGGTCTGCGGCAGCGTGCGCGCGAGGACTCCCGCGATCACGAGCGCCACCACCGCCGTCACCACGTACGGGGCCCGCCAGCCGAGCCACTCGCCGAGGGCGCCGCCGAACGCGCGCGACAGCAGCATGCCGCCGATGGAGCCGCTCAGGAGCGTGCCGGTGACGGCGCCGCGCCGTTCCGCGGGGACGAGCCCGGCGGCCATGGGCGCGACGATCGGGGCCACGACCGTCGTGATCCCCACCAGGGCGCTCGCGCCGAGCAGCGGCGGCAGCGCGGGCGCGGCGCTCGCGGCGAGCAGCCCCGCTCCGGTGACGGCGAACAGGACGGCGATGAGCACCCGGTGCGGGACGCGGTCGCCGAGGGGCACCAGGAAGAAGATGCCGACCGCGTAGCCGAACTGGGCGGCGGTCACCACGAGGGCCGCCGTGTCGCCGGACACGTCGAGGCCGGACGCGACGAGCGGGCTGACGGCCTGCGGGAAGTAGATGTTGCCCACGGCGACCCCGCAGGCGACGGCGAGGAGCAGCACCATGCCGCGGCTCAGGCCGGCCCTCGGGGCGTCTCCGCGCGGGGTGCCGCGCTCGGTGGCGGCGGTCGTGTGTTCGGTCACGAGAGATCACCTTCGCCCGCGCGGGCGCCGGACACAACACCTTTAGCTCTCGCTTGGTCACTCCCGCGCTTGCCCTTGACGCGCGCGTCAAGAGTTAGCTTCGCGGCGTCTTCGCAGCCCACACAGCGAGCGGCCCGGGCCGCTCGCACACCGAGGAGCCGTGATGTCCTCTTCCGCGCCTTCCGCCACACCCGCCGAACTCCCCCGCGTCTCCCGTGAGGTCCGCCTCGCCGCCGTCCCCCAAGGGCTGCCGACGGCCGCCGACTTCACGGTCGTCGAGACGCCCGCGCCCGTCCCCGGGCCGGGCGAAGTCCTTGTACGCAACCGGTTCTTCCATGTCTTCGCGGCCCTGCGGACGCTGATGGGCGGCGGGGTCGAGGGCGCCCCGTTCCCGCCGCTCGGCGTCGGTGACCCGCTGTTCGGCGCGGCGGTCGGCGAGGTCGTCGCCGCGGCCGGTGACGACGGCCCACGCGTCGGCGAAACGGTGTCCCACTGGCTCGGCTGGCGCGAGTACGCGGCCGTTCCCGCCGCCGCCTGCCGGGCGCTGGGCGAGGTGCTCCCCGATCCCGTCGCCCACCTCGCGGCCGGCTGGACGGCGTACCACGCGCTGACCCGGACCGCCGAAGTGCGCACCGGCGACACGGTGTTCGTGTCGGGCGGGGCTGGTTCCCTCGGCTCCCTGGCCGGGCAGATCGCGCGGCAGCTCGGCGCGGGGCGCGTCGTCGGCAGCACCGGCTCCGCCTGGAAGGCCGAGCGGATGACGGCCGAGCTCGGGTACGACGCGGTGGTCGTACGAGGAGCGGGGCCGCTGGCCGAACAGCTCGCGAAGGCCGCGCCCGACGGCCTCGACGTGGTCTTCGACAACGTGGGCGGCGACCAGTTGCGCGCGGCCCTGGGCGCAGCCCGCGCCGGTGCGCGGTTCGCCCTGGTGGGCGCGTTGTCGGGCCAGCTCGACCCGGAACTCGGCGGCACCACGGCGCCGGTGGAGATCGACTCGTTCGCCCTGATCCTCAAGGGGGTCACGCTGCGCGGCACCCGCACACCCGAGGACCCGCGCGCGCAGGCGGAGTGGGACGAGCGGTTCGGGGGCTGGCTGCGCTCCGGGAAGGTCGTCTTCCCGCACGAGCGGGTGGCGGGCATGGACGCGGCCCCGCGCGCGTTGGAGGAAGTGATGCGGGGGCGGCACCTGGGGACGGTGGTCGTGGAGCTCTAGCCGCCACCGACAGGGGCGAGGCGTCGCGCGGTAGAGGGCGAGGCGTCGCGCGGCACGGACAACGGCGGCGCGGGCACGGTCGCCAGGGGACCCGGAGGACTGGAGGGATCAGGCATGCGCATCGGTGACGCGGCCGCCGCCGCGGGGACGACGCCCCGCGCGCTGCGTTTCTACGAGGAGCGCGGGCTGCTGCCGCCGCCGCGCCGCAGCCCGACCGGGCAGCGCGAGTACGAGCCGGGGGACGTGTCGCGCGTCCGCGTCATCCGGCAACTGCTCGCGCTCGGCCTGACCGTCGAGGACATCCGCTCCTGCGCGGCGGGCCTGGATCTCCTGGACGACGACGGTCTGCCGCGGTCCGGGGACGCGATCCGCAGGAGGTGCGGCCTCGATCCGGGCGTCGCCGAGCAGCGCATCGACCAGCTCGACGCCGAGATCGCGCGGCTGACCGGACTTCGGGAGCGGCTCCCGCGCCGGGTGGCGGCGATCCGCGCGGCGGCGGCCGGGCCCGAGGACACGCCGGGCTCACAGCACGCACCGTCACCACAGCACGCACCGTCACCGCCGGACACACCGTCACCGCCGGACACACCGTCGCCTCCGGCCCCGTCGACCGACGGCCCGTCCAGCGCACCGCACCCGCCACCCTCGCGCCGCCGCACCCTCAACTCCCGCTCCCGCACGGGTGTTTGACCCCCGGGCCGTTTTCGACCCGGCCCATCACGCGATGGTGTGACCCCGGGCGGCACCCGGCATCGGACGGCGCACCACGGGTAGTGCTCGGCTGCCCGTACGCCGCCCGCGAGGAGAGAGCCCCGTATGCCGCAGTCGTCACGCCCCTTCGAACTGCCGAGCTTCTACATGGTGCATCCGGCGCGCCTCAACCCCCATACGGAGGAGGCGCGTTCGCACTCCCGGCAGTGGGCGCGGGACATGGGGATGCTGGAGGGCTCCGGGGTCTGGGACACCGCCGACCTGGACGCGCACGACTACGCGCTGCTGTGCGCGTACACCCACCCGGACTGCGACGGCCCCGCGCTGTCGCTGGTCACCGACTGGTACGTGTGGGTGTTCTTCTTCGACGACCACTTCCTGGAGCTGTTCAAGCGCACCCAGGACCGCGAGGGCGGCAAGGCGTATCTCGACCGGCTGCCCGCGTTCATGCCGATGGACCTCGCGACGCCGATGCCGGAGGCCACCAACCCGGTGGAGGCGGGCCTCGCCGACCTGTGGGCGCGCACGGTGCCCAGCATGTCCATGGAGTGGCGCGCCCGCTTCGCGGAGAGCACCCGCAACCTCCTCAACGAGTCGCTGTGGGAGCTGTCCAACATCAACGCGCACCGCGTCGCGAACCCCGTCGAGTACATCGAGATGCGCCGCAAGGTGGGCGGCGCCCCCTGGTCCGCGGGGCTCGTCGAGTACGCGACGGGCGCGGAGGTACCGGCCGAAGTGGCCGGGTCCCGCCCACTTCGCGTGCTGCGCGACACCTTCGCCGACGCCGTGCACCTGCGCAACGACCTGTTCTCCTACCAGCGCGAGGTCGAGGACGAGGGCGAGCTGAGCAACGGCGTCCTGGTCCTGGAGACCTTCCTGGGCTGCTCGACCCAGGAGGCCGCCGACTCCGTGAACGACCTGCTGACGTCGCGGATGCAGCAGTTCGAGGACACGTTCTTCGGCGAACTGGAGCCGCTGTTCGCGGAGACGGCGCTGCCGCCCGCCCGGTGCGCCGAAGTCCTGGCCTACGCCAAGGGGCTCCAGGACTGGCAGTCGGGCGGCCACGAGTGGCACATGCGGTCCAGCCGGTACATGAACGAGGGCGCCACCGACCGCGTCTCGCCCCTCGCGGGCCCCACCGGCATCGGCACGTCGGCCGCGGGCATCAAGGAACTGATCGCCGCGACCGGTGCCCCACGCGCGCGCCGCTTCACGCACGTGCCCCACCAGCGCGTCGGCCCGTCCCGGATCCCCGACTTCTATCTGCCGTACACCACCACGATCTCCCCGCACGTCGACCACTCGCGGCGCGAGGTCGTCGACTGGGCCGGCCGCATGGGCATGCTGGAGCCCCAGCCGGGCGTGCCCACCTCGCACATCTGGGACGCCCGCAAGCTCGCCGGGTACGACTTCCCGCTGTGCGCCGCGGGCCTGCACCCGGACGCGACGCCGGAGCAACTGGACATCGGCTCGTGCTGGCTGACCTGGGGGACGTACGGGGACGACTACTACCCGGTGGTGTTCGGCAGGCCCCGCGACCTGCTCGGCGCGAAGGTGTGCACCGACCGCCTCCGGCTCTTCATGCCGCTGGACTGCTCCCCCACTCCCCCGCCCGTCAACGCCATGGAGCGCGGCCTCGCCGACCTGTGGGCGCGCACGGCGGGACCGATGGACGACGAGGGCCGCGCCTCGCTGCGCCGGACGCTGGTCGACATGACCGACAGCTGGCTGTGGGAGCTCGCCAACCAGGCGCTGAACCGCGTCCCGGAGCCCGTCGACTACATCGAGATGCGCCGCCACACCTTCGGCGCGCACTTCACGATGAGCCTGAGCCGTTTCGGGCACGGCAAGCGGGTGCCGCAGGAGATCTACGCGACCGGCCCCCTGCAGAATCTGGAGAACTCCGCCGCCGACTACTCGATGCTCATGAACGACGTCTTCTCGTACCAGAAGGAGATCGAGTACGAGGGCGAGGTGCACAACGCGATCCTCGTCGTGCAGAACTTCTTCGACTGCGACTATCCGACGGCGCTCGGCATCATCGACGACCTGATGAGGTCCCGCATGCACCAGTTCGAGCACGTAGTCGCGAACGAACTGCCCGCCCTGTACGACGAGTTCAGGCTCGACCAGGAGGCGCGGGACGTCCTCGACGGCTATGTGGAGGAGCTGAAGCACTGGATGGCCGGCATCTACATCTGGCACCGCGACTGCCGCCGCTACCGCCAGGAGGACCTGTCCCACGGCCCGCTGCCGGCACCCGCCGGGCTCGGCATGGAGGTGGTGCGGCCCGCGTGGCTGCGGGAGCTCGCCGCTCCGTGAGGCCCGTTCGCAGGCCCTGCGGGTAAGGTCGGCGGTCGGGCCGATCACCGGGGTCGGCCCGGGGCCGGCGCGGTCCGGCCCCGGGGACGTGGGGAGGGTGCGCGCCGTGCGGGAGCCGAACCACGTCCACCCGGCCGCTCCCGGCGCCCCCGCCCGGTGGCTCACCGTCGCGCCCGAGCGGACCGTGCTCGGCGTCATCCACAACGTGACGTCGGCGACCCGGCTGCTCGACCTCCTCGCCGTCTTCGAGGGCGACCGGCGGGTGCAGACCGTGTTCACGTGCACGGGGTCCTCGCCGTTCGCCGACGGCATCGCGGAATTCGTCGCCGCCCGTGAATTGCCCTTCCTTACCTGGGAAGAGGCGTCGAAACTCGAATTCGACCTGGCCGTGAGCACGAGTCGCGGCGGGGAATTGCAGAGCATTTCCGCTCCGCTCATAGGAGCCCCGCACGGCGCCGGATACAATAAAAGACTCAGCAGCCGGGAGCCGGGAGCCGGGAGCCGGGAGCCGGGGCCGGGAGCCGGGAGCCGGGAGCCGGGAGCTTTCGGGCTGACGGCTGAATGGCTTGTGTACGACGGCGAGTTGATACCGTCGGCGGTGGTCCTGTCCCACGAGGAACAGCTCGCCCGGCTCCGCGCCGGCTGCCCCGAGGCCCTGCCGGTGGCGCACGTCGTCGGTGATCCCTGCATGGACCGGCTGCGCGCCTCCCTCCCCTTCCGCGCGGAGTACCGCTCCGCTCTCGGCGTACGCCCCGACCAGAAGCTGCTCCTGCTCAGCACGACCTGGGGCCGCACCTCCCTGCTCGGCGCCGCGGGCGACCTCGTGCGCCGTGCGCTCGCCGAGCTCCCCCACGACTCCTTCCGCGTCCTCGCCGCCGTGCACCCCAACGCCTGGTACGGACACGGCGGCTGGCAGCTCCGGTCCTGGCTGCGGCCCCACGTGGACGCCGGGCTGCTGCTGCCCCCGCCCGCGGGCGACACCTGGCAGGCGGCCCTGTGCGCGGCCGACGCGTTCATCGGCGACCACGGTTCGGTGTCCCTGTACGCGGCGGGGCTCGGCCTGCCCGGTCTGCTGGGCGCCTTCGACGAGCAGACCGTGGCGGCGGACTCCCCGATGGCCCGCCTCGGCGCCGCCCTCCCCCGCGTCTCGCCGACGGCCCCGCTCTCCGCGCAACTGGAGCGCGCCGCACGCCGAAAGCCCGCCGACCCCCGCCTCGCCGAGATCGCGGCCCAGATCACCTCCCGTCCCGGCGAGGCCCTGTCCCGCCTGCGCCGCCTCTGCTACCGCACGCTGGGTCTGGCCGAGCCCGCCGCCCCGCTCCTCCCGCGCCCCGTCGACGTACCGCTGGATCTGCCGCGCCCGCGCCACTCCCCCGTGGCCGCACCACAGTTCGTCGAGGCCGAGGCGACGACGCCGTCAGCCCCGGGGCCGGGCCCGGACCCCGGGCCGACCCGCGTCCTGATCCGCCGCTACCCCGCCCTCCTCCAGGCCGACACGGCCCACCACCCCCACCTCGCCGACGCCCACCTCGCCGTCACCGACGGCGAGCCCGAGGCGCGCTGGGCCCGCGCGGCCGACGTGGTGACGGCCCGGCACCGCGCGACCGGAGCGGCCCGGTCCGCGTCCCCGCTCGCCGAGCTGCTCGCCCGACACCCCGGCTGCACCCTGGCCGCGGCCCCCGAGCCGTCCGGCGCCTGCCTCCTCCGCACCCGCAACGGCACGACATACCAGGCGAGTTGGGAGTCCGGGGTCTCCTGGGCCACCCCGTCGCTCACCGCGTCGGCGGTGTACGCCTGCCTGCTCCGGCACGGCGACGGCTGGACCGGCGAGGCGGAGGTCCGGCTGACGCCGGAGGGGGCACCGGGGCTGCTGCGGGTGCGGTGCGTCGGGGCGGGTACCGGCGGCCTTGAGGACACGGCAGAGTAGGCCCACGGCGGGGGCACACCGCCCGGTCACCCCTCCCCGCCCAGCCTCTCCCTCGCCCCCGCAGCCCCCACGCTCCCCAGCCTCCGGTACGTCGCGAGCGCCGCCCGCCAGTCCTCCCGCGCGCGCTGTTCGTCGCCGCAGGCCGACCACGCGTCGCCGCGCGTGAGGCGGGCGTCGGCCTCCTCCTTGGGGGCGCCGCGGCCCTGGAAGAGGGCGATCGCCTCGTCCAGCGGGGCGACCGCCTCGTCGGCGCGGTCGGCGGCCAGACGGGCCTGGGCGTAACGGGTCAGCGCGCGGGCCTCGTTGTAGCGGTCGGGTTCGGGCAGGGCGGCGAACCGCCGACGGGCCCCGAGGAGGCTCGCGGCGGCTTCCTCGTGCAGGTGGGCCGCGCTCGCCGCGCGCCCCATGTGGTACTCGAGGAGCGCCCGGCCGCGGGGATGCGGCAGCTCGCCGAGCGCGCGCAGCGCCTGCCGGAAGTGGTCGAGGGCGTCCTGCGGGTGCCCCTGTTCCAGGGCGACCTGGCCGAGCCCTTCGAGCGCGGTGGACTCGGTGCGGGCGTGCCCGGCCGCCCGCGCCTGCCGCAGGGCGAGCCCGTACTGGTGCCGGGCGCGCTCCACGCTCTCCGCGCCGCCCTGGTCGAAGAGCGCGAAGGCCAACTCGTAGTGGCAGCGGGCAAGGAGAAGCCCGGCGTCGCAGACCGGGGCCGCGCCGCGGGGTACGCCGACAGCGCCCCCGCCCGCCCCATCCCGACCGGGAGCCCCTACAGGAGCAGCCCCGCCGCCCGAACCGCCCGGACCACCCGCCGAACCAGCACGCCCCGGCGCCTCGCCCGAACCGCCCCGCACCACCCGTTCCGCCGCCCGCACCGCCAGCTCGCACACCTCCACCCACAGCGTGTGGTGTTTGCGGCGGAAGAAGAAGCCGCGCAGGGACTCCGCCAGGGCGCAGACGGTGTGGTCGTGGCCGCGGGCGAACTCCAGGGCGGTGAGGGCGGCGGCGTTCTCGCGATCGGGTTCCAGGGCGTCGAGAGCCTCAGTCTCGGTGGCGAACACGCCCTCCAGGAGGGCGTGTTCGTGGAAGATGCGGGACAGGCGCCAGCGGGAGGACACCAGGACTTCGGCGGCGGCCGCCCGCCGCAGGTACCAGTCGGTGACGCGCCCCGCCACCACCCCGGCCTCGTCCGCGTCGGCGCGGGCCAGCGTGCCCGCGTACTCGTGGAGAAGGCCGTTCATGCGGCAGCGGCCGGGCGCGGGGCGTTCCAGGAGGTTGCCACCGAGGAGCGTGCGCCGCACCCGGGCGCCCGCGTCGGCGCCGCCCGCCAGCTCGTCGACGAGGCCGTCGGCGAACTCGGACGTCGGGTTCAGGCCGAGGCCCCGGAACACGGCGGCCGCCGCGGGTTCCAGCGCCGCGTAGGAGTCCTCGAAGACGGGGCGGAGGGAGTACGTGTGCGGGTCGTCGGACACGGTCAGCGCCTCCTGGAAGGTGGGCAGGGCCAGGAGCCGGCGGGCGAACTCCTCGACGCCGCCCTCCAGCGGGTCGGCCGCCCGCGCCCCGGCCATCCGCGCGGCGGCGGGCAGACCCGCGAAGGCGGGGACGACGGTACGCAGTAACTCCTGGCCGTGGGCGCTGAGTTCGGCGGGAGAGGACAGGCCGGCCGTGTGCAGGAACAGCTCCCGGCACGACTCGTCGTCCAGGCCCGCGAGGCGCACGTACTCCGGCTCGGACGAGGGCAGCGCGCCCCGCAGCCCGCCGAGCAGCAGCCGGCTGGTCACGACGACCATGCCGCCGGGGTGCCCCGGGAGCAGCGGGCCGACCTGAGCGGCCGTCACGACGCCGTCGAGCAGCACCAGGCAGGGTTCGTGCGCGGTGAGATGGCGGTAGTACGCGGCCAGCGCGGCCTCGTCGGCGGGCATCTCGGCGCGCGGGGTGCCGAGCGCGCCGACGAACGACTCCAGGACGGCGCGGGTGTCCGCCGGTTCCAGCGCGCCGCGCGGGCTCATGTCGGCGTACAGCACCCCGCCGGGAAAGTCCGCGCCCCGCAGCGACGCCCAGTACAGGACGGCCCCGGTCTTGCCGATGCCGGGCGGCCCCGTCACCACCACGACCTTCGCCGGGGCGCGCTCGCCGCGGGCGTCCGCGATCCGGTCGAGCGCGGCCCGCACCGGCAGCCGGTCCACCAGGCGTCCGGGAGCGGCCGGAGCCATCAACGGCACCCGAGGGGCCCGCACTTCACCGCTCACGCACTGCCGCACCGTGACGTGCCCCGCCTGGATGACGTCACGGTAGCTCCCGCCCGAAATGCTGTTGTCCACCGAATCCACCCCGGCAGTCTTCCAGGGGGCAGCGGCGGACGGAACGGCACCACATCCGGCGTGCCGCGCCGAACGCCGGCTCTCTAGTGGTGGCCCTCCCCGCTGTGCACCTGCCGGTACTCCTCCGCCGTCGGCTTCGGGACCTGGGAGCCGGGGCCGTACATCGCGTGGGACAGCCGCGCCCGCAGGCGTTCTGAGCGGGGCACCTTGCGGGCCACGCCGTTCGCGTCGACCAGGGGCCCCACCTCGTGGGGCCGGGGCTGTTCGTGCGCGGTGAGTCGGTACCGCTCCGCCTGGCTGAGGGGCTGGTGGACCTCGATGTACTCGCCGTGCGGGAGGCGTTTGATGGTGCCGCTCTCCCTGCCGTGCAGCACCTTCTCGCGGTCCCGGCGCTGCAGGCCCAGACAGATCCGGCGGGTCACGACGAACGCGAGCGGCGGGGCCACGAAGAAGGCGACGCGCACGAACCACGTGATGGCGTTGATGGACAGGTGGAAGTGGGTGGCCCACAGGTCGTTGCCGCCGCCGACCATCAGTACGCCGTAGAGCGTCAGCCAGGCCACGCCGAGGCCGGTGCGCGTGGGCGCGTTGCGCGGCCGGTCGGCGATGTGGTGCTCGCGCCGGTCCTTGGTGACCCACTTCTCGATGAACGGATAGACCGCGATCGCCGCCATGATGAGCGGGAACAGCGCGAAGGGGATGAAGACGCCCAGCTCCAGGGTGTGGCCCCAGGCGTTGATCTCCCAGCTGGGCATCACCCGGATCAGGCCCTCGGAGAAGCCGAGGTACCAGTCGGGCTGGGCGCCGGTGCCGACGAGGTCGGGCCGGTAGGGGCCGAGCGCCCATACGGGGTTGATGGTGGCGATCGCGCCCATCATCGCGAGGACGCCGAACACGAGGAAGAAGAAGCCGCCCGCCTTGGCGATGTAGATGGGCAGGAACGGCGCGCCCACGACGTTCCTCTCGGTCCGTCCGGGCCCGGCGAACTGGGTGTGCTTGTGGTAGAAGACCAGGATCAGATGGGCCACGACCAGGCCCAGCATGATGCCCGGCAGCAGCAGCACGTGCACGGCGAAGAGTCTCGGGATGATGTCGTGGCCCGGGAACTCCCCTCCGAAGAGGAAGAAGGAGATGTACGTGCCCACGACCGGGATCGACAGGATGGCGCCCTGCGCGAAGCGGATGCCGGTGCCGGACAGCAGGTCGTCGGGGAGCGAGTAGCCGGTCAGCCCGGTGATCAGGCCGAGCATCAGCAGGGTCCAGCCGAACAGCCAGTTGATCTCGCGCGGCTTGCGGAAGGCGCCGGTGAAGAACACCCGCATCATGTGGACGAGCATCCCGGCGACGAACACGAGCGCCGCCCAGTGGTGGATCTGCCGGATGAGCAGCCCGCCGCGCACCTCCATGCTGATGTCGACGGTCGACTCGAAGGCGCGCGTCATCAGGACGCCCTTGAGCGGTTCGTACGAGCCGTTGTACTCGACCTCGGCGGCGCTCGGCTCGAAGAACAGGGTGAGCCAGACGCCGGTGAGGATGAGGATCAGGAAGCTGTAGAGGCAGATCTCGCCGAACATGAACGACCAGTGGTCCGGGAAGACCTTGCGCATCTGCGTCTTGGCGAGGGTGTGCACGCCGAGGCGGCCGTCCGCCCAGTCGGCGACGCGTTCTCCCTTGCCGGGGCCGGTGGCGCGGTTGCCGGGGCCGGTGTTGCGGACGCGTTCGCTCATGCGGCTCGCTCCCCCCTTGGGCCGCTACCAGGGTAGGTGTGCCGTCCGCCGCGTCAACAGGCCCTGTCCCAGGCGGGTTTCACCATTCCGCGAAGGATCCGTCCGGCTGCCGCCACACCGGGTTGCGCCAGGCGTGCCCGCTCCGGTCGGCCGCCCGCACGGCCTCCTCGTCGACCTCGACGCCGAGTCCGGGCAGCGACGTGCGGTGGGCGTACCCGTCGGTGAAGCGGAACGGCTCGGTGTCCACGACGTACGAGAGGAGGTCGCCGCGCTTGTTGTAGTGGATGCCGAGGCTCTGCTCCTGGATGAGGAAGTTCGGTGTGGTGAAGGCGACTTGGAGGCTCGCGGCGAGCGCGATCGGGCCGAGCGGGCAGTGCGGGGCGAGCAGCGCGCCGTACGTCTCCGCCAGGGCGGCGATGCGCGTCACCTCCGTGATGCCGCCCGCGTGCGACAGGTCGGGCTGGGCGACGGCGACGCCCGCGGTCAGGGCGGGCAGGAACTCGGCGCGGCCGTAGAGGCGTTCGCCGGTGGCGATGGGGACGGGGCTCGCCGCGACCAGGGCGGGCAGCAGGTGGCCCTGGTCGGGCAGGAGCGGCTCCTCGGCGAACAGGGGGTGCAGCGGGGCGAGTTCGGCGAGGACGCGGCGGGCGCTCGCGGGCGTGAAGCGGCCGTGGAAGTCGACGGCCACGTCCCGGTCCGGGCCGAGGGCCTCGCGGGCGACGGCGACGCGGTCGACGACGGCGGCGGTCTCGGCGGGCGTGGTGATCGGCGAGGTGACCCCGGCCGCGTTCATCTTCACCGCGGTGAAGCCCGCCTCGACCTGCGCGGCGATGTGCTCGGCGAGCACCGCGGGCTCGTCGCCGCCGACCCAGGCGTACACCCGCGCCCGGTCCCGCACAGGGCCGCCGAGCAGCGCGTGCACGGGTGCGCCGTACGTCTTGCCGGCGATATCCCACAGGGCCTGGTCGAGGCCCGCGACGGCACTGGAGAGGACGGGGCCGCCGCGGTAGAAGCCGCCCTTGGTGAGCACCTGCCAGTGGTCCTGGATGCGCAGCGGGTCCTGGCCGAGCAGGTATTCGGCGAGTACGTCGACGGCGGCGCGCACCACTTCGGCGCGGCCCTCGACGACGGGCTCGCCCCAGCCGACGACGCCCTCGTCGGTCTCCACGCGGCAGAACAGCCAGCGCGGCGGGACGAGGAAGGTCTCCACGCGGTCGATCTTCACGGTCTGCCTCTCGACGGTCGGCCCTCGTTGCTGCGGAGCGGATGCGGAGTGGATGCGGAGTGGATGCGGAGCTGGTCCGGGGTCGGCGCGGGCGGCGGCTCAGGCCGACTCCTTGACGACGCTCCAGCCGCCGTCCACGACCAGGCTCGTCCCGGTGACGTACGACGCCTCGTCCGCGGCGAGGAACGCGATGGCCGCCGCGACCTCCTCCGGGGAGCCGAACCGCCCGGCCGCGGTCCCCTCGACGCTGCGGGCGCGGTCCGCCTCGCCCACCTCGCCCCACGCGGGCGTCAGGATCGGCCCCGGCAGCACGGCGTTGACCCGCACCTCGGGCCCGTACTCGACGGCGAGCTGGCCGCACAGGGAGAGCAGCGCGCCCTTGCTGGCCGCGTAGGCGGGGCGGCCGGGGATGCCGGTGTGGGCGTGCACGGAGGAGGTGAGGACGACGGCGCCGCGGTGGGCGCGCAGATCGGGCAGGACGGCCTTGAACCCGAGGAACGCGCCGGTGACGTTCACCGCGAGCTGGTGCTCCCAGGACGCCTGGCTCGTCTTGTGGGCGGGCGCGATCTCGCACGCGTAGGCGTTGCTGGACAGGACGCCGACGGGGCCGAAACTGTGCGCGGCCGCGACCACCTGGTCCCAGTCGGCGGCCTCGGCGACGTCCGTGCGGACGAACACCGCGCTGCCGCCCTTGGCCCGGACCCCCTCCGCGACCGCCTCGCCGCCCTCGCCGTCCACGTCGGCGACGACGACGGCGGCTCCCTCGGCGGCCCTCGGCGGCGAGCCGCACGGCGGTGGCGGCCCCGATGCCGGATGCGGCTCCGGTGACGACGGCGACGCGGCCGGTGAAGCGGGCGGCGGGGGTGTCGGGGGTGCGGGGGGCGGTGCCGGGAGCGGGAGGGGCGGAGCCGGCCGGGCTCCCAGCGGCTGCGGCGGAGTCGGCTGCATCGGAGGCGGGGGCGCTTGGGTTGGCTGCATCGGAGGCGGGTGCGCTTGGGTTCACGTGCGTCGTCGTCCCCTCGTGCGGGTGGGCGGCGCGGCGGCCGCGAATGGCCTGCGCCGCCCACTCTATGGCCGGACCCGGCGCGGCTCCATCGCCACGCCAGGCCACGCGGGCGCCGCGCCGTACGTTCACGCGGCGCCCGCACCCCGGACTCGTACCGGTGCTCGACTCAGCGCCGCGAGCCGGCCCGCGTCCTGCGACGGCAGCCCCTGCGAGCGCGCACCGGCGTAGGTGCCGCAGAACTTCCCGACGACGGCGACCAGGACGATCACGGTGAGTTCGAGGCCGACGACGAACATGAACGAGGGACGCTGACAGGCCACTGACTACACGCTGCAACTCCGCCTGTGCGCAGGGGTGTTCACGACACGGGCGGGGCTCACGGGCGCTCCGGCGCGGGCAGGATCTGCCGCAGCCGGGGCGACGGGTGCCGCTCGCGCCGCCACTCGCGCGGATAGCCGACGGACACCTCCACGTGCGGGACGCCCTCGTGCCAGATGGTGCGCGGGATGTGCAGATGGCCGTAGACGACGGCCGCGGCGCGGTACCGCACGGGCCAGTCGGCCGTCGCCTCCGTGCCGCACCACAGGGCGAATTCGGGATAAGTCAGGATACGCGTGGGTTCGCGCACGACCGGCCAATGGTTGATGAGGACCGTGGGCAGCTCGGGGTCGAGCGCGTCGAGCCGCTCCTGGGTCAGGGCGACGCGGGCACGGCACCAGTCCTCGCGGGTCGCGTAGGGGTCGGGATGCAGCAGCATCTCGTCCGTGCAGACCACACCGGTCTCGTACGCGTAGTCGAGGGCCGCCTTCTTGGAGTGCTTCCCCGCGGGCCGGAACGTGTAGTCGTACAGCAGGAACAGCGGCGCGACGACCGCGGGCCCGCCCTCGCCGCGCCACACCGGGAACGGGTCCTCGGGGGTGTGCACGCCGAGGCTCCGGCACAGCTCGACGAGATGGCGGTAGCGGGCCTCGCCGCGCAGCTGGTTCGGGTCGTCGCGGGGCGTCCAGAGCTCGTGGTTGCCCGGCGACCAGATCACCGTGTCGAACCGCTCGGTGAGCAGGCGCAGCGCCCACTCGATGTCGCTCATCACCTCGCCGATGTCACCGGCGACTATCAGCCAGTCGCCCTCGTGTTCCGGCCAGAGACCGTCCACGAACTTCCGGTTCTCGTCATAGGCGATGTGCAGGTCACTGATACCGAACAGCCTCGGTGCCCGTCGGGATGCGGCAGATGTCATCACGACGCGAGGCTAACCGACGAGCGGGGGCCTCGGCAGGCGCGGCCCGTGGCCGAGGACCGTTGGTGCCGGTGGCCGAGGACCGAGGACCGTTGGTGCCGGTGGCCGAGGACCGTTGGTGCCGGGAGGGTGGCCGAGGTGGCGCCGGACGGGTGGCCGATCTGGCGTCGGTGCGCCCTCCGCCGTCACCGTCTAAGGTTTCGAGGGGGCGGTCTTGTTCACGGATGGGGGCTCGGGTGGACGCCGGCACGGTGGGGCTGCGGATCGCGTCATCAGTGATGGTGCCGCTGGTGAAGCGGTTGCTGCTGCCGCCCAAGAGCCTGCCGGGCGCGGAGTTCGGCGAGCGGCCGGTGCGGATCGGGCGGCTCCTGTCGTTCACCGGTGACCGGCGCACGCTCAGCGAGGCCGATCTCTACCAGCTCGCCCGGGAGTTGGTACGCCGCGCGATGCGCGCCGCGGGCCCGCACGACCCGCCCATCGCGCCCGACGAGCAGAACGCCGTCGGCTACGCCCTCGGCCACACCCTGCGCGCCCTCGGCGACCTCGACATGGACGACGTACAAGCCTTCGACCTCGGGCCGGAGAAGCTCGCCGCCGCCCTGGTCCGCGCCAGCGCCCCCGAGACCCGCGCGCTGCTCAGCGACGCCGCCGCCCGGCTGCACGACCGGCTGCTCGTCACCGCCTGCCTCCACCTG
Source organism: Streptomyces aurantiacus JA 4570 (assembly GCF_000414115.1). GTDB lineage: Bacteria > Actinomycetota > Actinomycetes > Streptomycetales > Streptomycetaceae > Streptomyces > Streptomyces aurantiacus_A. The sequence goes on along the minus strand of NZ_AOPZ01000355.1, from coordinate 39,293 downwards.
GTCCACCAGTTCAGCAAGCGCCCCGGCTTCGAGGCCCGCTCCCAGGTGGAGGTGCGGCGCAGCCTGAGCGAGCAGAAGGAGCAGCTGCGCCTGCTCCTGGAGCGGCTGCCCGCGACCCTCTCCGAGGACACCGACTTCGAGCGGCACTACGCCGATTACGTGGTCGGCCAGCACAGCACCCTCTCCATCCACGGCGTCGACCTGCACGACGCGCGCAGCCAGGCATGGCCGCTGGAGACCGCCTATCTGAGCCTGGAGGCGGCGCCCGCCCGCGACCCGGCCGAACCCCTGCCCGGCGCCGTCAACGGCGACGCCGACGGCCGGGGCGCCGAACCCGACCCGGAGTCGGAGCGCACGACCGGGCCCGTCGAGGCGGCGCTCGCCGCACACGACCGCGTGCTGCTGCGCGGCGTCGCCGGCACCGGCAAGACCACGCTGGTGCAGTGGCTCGCCATCACCACCGCCCAGCAGGACCGCGTGCCCGGCCATCTGCCGCAGCTCCTCGGCCGGGTGCCGTTCGTGCTGCCGCTGCGCACGCTCGCCCGCGAGGACACCGAACTGCCCATGCCGGAGGGCTTCCTGCCGTGGATCGACTGCCCGCTGTCGGGCAGCGAGCCCAAGGGGTGGGCGGTGCGGGTCCTGCAGAGCGGGCGCGGCATGCTCCTGATCGACGGCGTCGACGAGATCCCGGAGGCCGAGCGGCCGCGCGCCCGCGCCTGGCTCAAGAAGCTCCGCACCACCTTCCCCGGCAATCTGTGGCTGGTCACCACCCGGCCCTCCGCGCTGCCCAGGGACTGGCTCGGCCGCGAGGGCTTCCGGGAGTTCACGCTCACGCGGATGCGGCCGGGCGACGTGCGGCGGTTCATCCAGCGCTGGCACGAGGCGGCAGGCGGGGGCGACGAGCTCGCCCGGACGCTGATGAAGTCGCTGCGGTCGTCGACGGAGCTGAGCCGGCTCGCGACCAACCCGCTGCTGTGCGTGCTCATCTGCGCGCTGCACCTCGAACGCAAGGGTGTCCTGCCGCTCGGGCGGGTGGCGCTGTACGAGGCCGCGCTCACGATGCTCCTGGAGCGCCGCGACCGGGAGCGCCACGTGTACGGCGAGCAGACGCCGCCGCTGGACGAGAGGTCCGCGGCCGAGCCCTTGAAGCGACTCGCGTACTGGCTGATCCGCAACGAACGCACCCGCCTGAAGCGGCAGGACGCCGTCGACCTGGTGGACCGGCTGCGCCCGTCCGTGCCGCAGCTGGCCTCCTTCGGCACCGCCGAGGAGATCCTGCGGCTGCTCCTGGACCGCTCCGGCCTGCTGCGTGAACCGGCCGAGGGCGCCGTGGACTTCATCCACCGCACCTTCCAGGACTTCCTGGGCGCGAAGGCCGCCCTGGAGGACCACGACATCGGGGCCCTGGTCGCGCACGCCCACCTCGACCAGTGGGAGGACGTCCTGCAGATGGCCGTCGCCCAGGCCCGGCCCGACGAGCGCGCCGAGCTCCTCACCCGGCTCACCGCCCGCGCCGACCGCGAGGAGGACGACACGGTCCGGGCCCGCCTCCGGCTGCTCGCCCTCGCATCGCTCGACCAGGCGACGCGCCTCGACCCGGAGGTCCGCCAGGCCGTCGAGGAGCGCGCCGCGCAGCTCCTGCCGCCGCGCAGCATGCGCGAGGCCAGGGCGCTGGCCGAGACCGGGGAGCTGCTTCTCGGCCTGCTGCCCGGTGCCGACAGCCTCGCGGGCGACGCCGAGGTGACCACGGTGCATGCCATCTGCCGCATCGGCGGGGACGCGGCACTGACCCGGCTGAGCGAGTTCGTGACCACGCGGCAGCCGGCGGTGCGCGGCCAGCTCCTGGCCCACTGGGACCGGTTCGACACCGACGCGTACGCCGAGGAGATCATCAAGCCGCTGCTCGCGGTCGGCGCGGGCGAGGCCGTCATCGTGCGTTCCGCGGCCGAGCTGAAGGCGCTCAGCGCGATGTCGGGGTACGAACGGGTGGTGCTGCAGGGCGACTTCGCCGAGCTGGACATCGTCGGCGCGCTCGACGCGGGCGGGCTGCGCGAGCTGCGGCTGCGCGGCAACATGCGGCTGACGTCGCTCGGCTTCCTGGCGGACTTCCCCGCCCTCGAAGCCCTCGCGCTGCACGGCTGCCGCGCCATCAGCGACACCGCGCCGCTGACCCGGCTGCCGCTGCTGCGTCGGCTCAGCCTCGCGGACCTGCCCCAACTGGAGCCCCTGGCACGGCTTTCGGCGTGCCCGCGCCTGGACTCGCTGATCCTGGGCGCCGCGGTGCCCTGGCGCGGGCTGCGCGACCTGCCCCGGCCGGACGCGCTGCGGGTGCTCGCGCTGCCGCCGGACGCCGTCGAGCTGGCCGACATCACCGCCCTGAGGGAACTGCGCGAGCTGCGCCTGCACAACGCGAGCGACCGGCTCCGCCCGGACGACTGGGACGCGCTGCTCGCCGGGCTGCCCGCGCTGCGCACCCTGCGCCTGTCGCACGAGCAGCTCAGCATGATGCTGTTCCCGCCGGGCGCCCGCATCCCGCAGCTCACCTGCCTGGAGGTGCGGTCGCGGCCCGGCGCCGCGGTGTCGCTGCGGCGGATCGCGCGCCGTCTGCCGGGGCTCGAGGACATCCACCTCACTCTCTTCGACACCGTCGACCTGGTGCATCTGGCGGGGCTGCCCAAGCTGCGCCAGGTGCGGCTCGACTATCCCGGCGAGGTGCACCACGCCGACGAGCTGCCCGCGCGGGTGGAGCTCACCGTGCGCCCGCGGCACTGAGGCCGCGACCGGCGCGCCGCTTCGAGCCCCCTGTGCGCCTCCTCGGCCCCCGGGTGCGCCGCGTCACGCCCCCGGCAAGCCCGCGCGCGGTATGGCGGAGGCGACGGCGCACGGCTAGCGTCCGCCCCCTCGCGTACCGGCTCCATCGCCGTGTCCCGCCGCATACCGCGGCGTGTCACGGTTCCGCCGTAATATGCCCGATCGGCTCCGCCGAAAGCCCTGGCCAGGGGATAGTGGGGGGTGTAACTTCTTGCACCCTCGCGGCAGTTGACGGCGGCATGGAACGGCGGTCGCGACCGCCGGAGAACGGTGATGGATGACGGGGAACGGGTGACGGGGAGCGGTTGAGGGGGAGCGGTTGACGGGGAACCACAGGAGGCACGCAGAGCGACGGACAGCAGACGAGAAGCCAGCGGCCAGCGAAGGACGGGAGCGGTACCCGGCGAGATGCACACATCCGAAGCGCCTCGGCTGTACGCACGCGATCCGCTCCTCCACTCCCTCGTCCCCCGCCTCACCGGCCTCGCCTACGCCGAACGCGCCCGCGTGCCCTGGGAGTACGACAAGGACCTGCCCCTGGTGCTCCTGACCGGCCGCCACGGCATGGGCCGCTCCGCCGTCCTCGCCGCCCTGGAGCGGCACTACACCGGGCGGCTGCCGCTCGCCCTCGTCGACACCGCCGCGTCCGATCTGGTCGTCGAGCTCCTGGAGGAGCTGGTGCGGTTCCTCGCGCCCGGCCTCGGCCGCCGCTTCCCGCTGCTCCTGCCGGGCCTGATCGCCGTGTTCGGCGGGCACGGCGGCACGGCGGACGAGCGGGCCCGCGCCACCGCCCGCATCGCCCGCCTCCTGATCGCCTGCCACCTGGAGAACGGCACCGAGACGGACGTGGCGCAGCGGTGGACCGGCCGGGTGCGGCAGCGCCTCGAAGAGGCGGGCGCCGGCGGCGACTTCCGGCCGGGCGCGCACGCCGTCACGTACGCCGTGCTCGCGGAGTACTTCGAGCGCTACACACGCTCCCGCAGCGCGGCCCCGCTGCGCCAGTGGTACCAGGAGCGGTACGCCGAGTCCGAGGCCGGCGCCGCGGGCGCGGCGCCGGACGGGCACGACGGCCTCGCGCGTCTCGCCGACTGGTTCCACCGCGGCGGCGACTACCGGCACGCGGCCGAGCAGACCCTCGTCCACGCCTTCCTGGAGGACATCGCCACCTCCCGCAGCAAGTGGCAGCGGCTCAACCGCGACCCGCGCCCGCTGGCCCTGCTCGACAACACCCACTCCCCCGCCGGCGCGCGCCTGGTCGACCTCGTCCTGGAGTACCGCGCGCGGCCCGGCACCGCGCCGCACGACCCGCTGGTCGTGGTCGCGACCCGGCTCGGCGACGCGCCGCCCGAGGCCGCCGACGCCACTCACCGCGAACTGCCGGACCTGGTGGCCTCCACCCGGTGGCGGCGCACCGGCCACACCCCGTCGGCGGGCCTGCTCGTGGTCCCGCTCACGCCGCTCAGCCGCGACGACGTGCTGCTGATGCTGGACGCCGCCTCGGCCCCGCTGCACCCGTATCTCGCCTCCGCGCTGCACACCCTGACCGGCGGGCACCCGCTGGCGAGCAGCGTGCTGTGCGAGGCCGTCCTGGAGCACACCCGCGCCTCGGCGTCCCACGAGGAGCGCCCCGGGCCCCCGGCCGGACCGCTCGGGCCGCGCAACCTCCTGGAGCTGACCACCTCGGACGGCCTGCCGGTGACCGCCGCGCTCCTGGAGCGGCTCCTGCCGTCACCGCACCAGCGGGCACGCCTTGTGCCGCTGTCGCTGGCCCGCGACAGCACGGCCGCGCAGGCCCTCGCCGCCCATCTGCGCCTGGAGGGCCCCGAGCAGCTGCCCGCGAACGCGGCCGCCGACTATCTGGAGGCCGAGCAGTGGCAGCACGACACCCCGCAGGACCGGCCGCTCGCCGCCGACCCGCTGCTCAACACGCTCCTGGTGCACGAGGCGCGCCGCACCTCGCAGGGCACCGACTCGCGCCGCGGCTGGCAGGAGATCCACGGCTTCCTGCGCCGCCACCACACCACGCGCGGCGAGGAGAGCGAGGCGGACGCGCTGCGGCACACGCTGGCGGCCGGTGACGCCAAGACGGTGGTGGCGGCGCTGTCCGAGGAGTTCCAGTCGGAGCAGGACCGGCAGAGCGCGCTGCGCTGGCTGAACTGCCTGTGGTACGCGGCCACGGCGCCGGCCCCGCCCGCGGCGGACTGGGACGACGAACGGGCCGCGATGGCCGCCGGGGCGTACGACGACCGCTATCACGACATAGACGAGATCGACCGCTGCATCAACCGGCTGCTGCACGGCCTGTGGTATCTGTCCGACGCGCTCGCCGAGCCCGAGGCCGACCTCTGCGACGACATAGGGGCGGAGCTGGCCTTCCTCTCGCTGCGGCACCAGACGTGGCGCGGCGTGCTCAGCCAGGCCGCCCGCACCTGGCCTGCCGCCGCCCGTGACAAGCGCCCCCTCCCGCTGCCCGAACTGTGAGGAAGCATGTTCCTGAGCCGTCGCAACGGGTTCGGTCCCCTCGACAAGGCCATCGCCGTCCTGGTGCCGCTGGTCCTGATCGCCGTGGGCGTGGTCGTGTATCTCGCGACCCGTCCCGAGCCCTGCGCGGGCGGCCTGGAGAAACAGGACGGCCAGTGCGTGGGCGTCACGGACACGGCGTTCGACGCGAACGACGACGTCAAGGGGCTGATCCAGGACGTCGCGGACGAGAACGCCCGCGTCGCGAAGGCATGGGCCTCGCCGCAGCAGGGTCAGGCCCGGATACCGTACGGCCGGATCGCGCTGATGATGCCGTTCACCTCGGACGAGTCCAGCGCCATGACCGCGGAGATGATCCGCCGCGCGCTCGCGGGCGCACACGCCGCCCAGTTGCGCGCCAACAGCGGCGGCGGCCCGCACTATCAGCTCCTGATGGCGCCCGACGGCAAGGATCTCGACAAGTGGCCGCCGGTGGTCGACGATCTCGAAGACCTCGTCGACGACCGGCAGTCGCCGCTCGTGGGCGTCATGGGCCTGCCGAGCAGCACGCCCGAGACCCGCGACGCCATGCGCGAGCTGAGCGAGCGCCGCATCGCCACCGTCGGCCCGGTCATCACCTCCGCCGACATGAACGCCCCGTACTTCTTCAAGACCTCACCGAACAACGACCTGCTCGCCGACGCGCTCGGTCAATACCTGAAGAAGAACCCGGGTGAGGGAAAGGGATTCCTCGTCTTCGACAGCCGGCCCGACGACGTGTACTCGCGCAATCTGCACCGGCTGCTCGAGAAGAAATTCGGCAAGACGTACGGGCTGCGGCAGCGTTCGGCGTCGTTCCTGGGGTCGACGGGTCCTGCCGCCGGTATCCCGCAGCGATTCCAGTCCGCCGCGCAGAAGATCTGCGTGACCGATTCGGACACGGTGTTCTTCGCGGGCCGCGACCAGGATCTCCCGGCACTCGTGAAACGCCTGTCACAGGAGCCCTCCTGCGATCGCAGCAGCCCCGTGCGCATCCTGAAAGTGGGCATCGGTCTGGAACCGACGCTCAGTACGCCCGAACTCACGCAGATGCTGCGCGAGACGAAGACCACGCTGGTGGCCGCCGCGTCCGTGACACGGCAGTGGTGGCTGGCGAAGAAGGGCGCGCCCGCCGGGCTCGGGGACTTCCTCACCTTCTTCAACCGGCTCAACCAGCGGCACGACTTCGGCACGAAGCCCCTCGACGACGGCTACGCGATCATGTACCACGACGCGTTCACGCTCCTGTCCAACGCCTTCGACCGCTCGTACTCGGAAGCCAACGAGGGCACCAGGGAGATCGACGGCAGCACCAAGACGCCGGACCCGGCGCGCACCCCCAACAAGGACGACGTCTACAACACGCTGATCGACGCGAGCATCGTCGACACCGGCGACTCCACCCGCTGCATCGGCTGTCTGCGGGGCGCGGCGGGTACGTACGGCTTCGAGAAGTCCTCCGACACCGACCAGTGGCCGGTGTGCAAGCCGATACCGGTCATCGAGCACCCGGCCGCCGCGAACCGCGAGCCGCAGGAGACGTACCGGTCGTTCGAGAAGACGTTCAAGCATCCGTGCCCCTGAGGCGGGTCCGTCGACGCGCGAAGCGGGCCCGCCGGGCACGTGCCAAGAACACGTGCCCGGCACATTTGGCCGGAACCCATGGCGCCATAGATGTTTACTCAACTTCCTGGTTGTCTAGACCCGTTGACACTCCAGGAAGCGCTCTCCTACTGTCGCGAACGTCGCTCGGACAACGAAAAGCGTCGCCAAAATGCGCGTGGAGGGGTTCGTGAACAGCACTGAAGGTGCCCGCGATATCACCATGGCCGCACCCCGGAACCGCGACGGTCTCCCGGACGTGAGTCTCGATCAAGCACACTCGCCACAGAAAGTCCTGGCGCACGGTGATCTCTTGCGGCGATTCGTTGCCGACGAGGAGATCAAACCGGTCCACATGCGGATCGGCATCATGGGCGCCTGCAATATGCGTTGCAATTTCTGCAACTTCCATTCGCCGAACGAGGAGCAGTTCTACGACCTGTTCTCGTTCAAGGACTCCCTCACCACCGACAAGGCGATCACCCTGCTCAAGGAGTTCGCCGAGAACGACGGCCGTGCCGTGACCTTCTGCGGCAGCGGCGAGTGCACCATCCACCCGGGCTACGCCGACATCTGTTACGCCGGGCACGGCGACGGCCTGCACATCGGCCTCATCACCAACGGCTCCCGGCTCGGCCGCCCCAAGGTCGCCGACTGCGTGACCGCGACGCACACCTGGGTGCGGGTGGGCATGAACGCGGGCACGGAAGCCACGTTCAACGACATCACGCGCGACCGTGAGCAGACGTTCTCCAAGTTCATCGGGACCATCGGCACCCTGCGCGAGAACGCCGTCGCGCCGGACTTCCGCATCGGCTTCAACTACGTGATCACGATGCAGAACTACCGCGAGATCGTGGCGGCGGCCCGCATCGCCCACGAGTCCGGGGCGCATTACGTCCGCTTCGAGCCGGAGTTCTACAGCGCGATGGGGCACGAGACCATCGAGACCGTCATGGCGGAGATCTCCGGCTCGCTCGTCGAGGCGGCGGCGATGTCCACGGACGACTTCGAGGTGTCGGTGCCCAAGCTGGACCGGGGCCCGATGGACCAGGTGGAAGAGGTCGAGGGCGACTTCGAGCACTGCCACTACAGCCGGTTCGTGACGGCGGTCGGCGCCGACGGGCACCTCTACCCGTGCCCGCAGGTCCACCTCAACAGCCGCTACCGCATAGGCGACGTGGTCGACCTCGGCTACCCCACCGTCCTCGAAGGCGGCCCGCGCGCCGAGTGGGAGGCGTCCAACCCGAGCCGGACCGACCTGTGCAAGTCCTGCTTCTACCGCCCCCAGAACGAGCTCCTCGAGCTCCTCAAACGCGGCCAGATCAAACTCGACGAGGCACTGGACGCGTACGCGCTGGAGGTCCCCAGCACGTTGCACGCCGACTTCGTCTGACGTCTTCTTCCCTCTCGCCCAGTCCCTGCCATGCCTACCTGCGCGTAGACGGCACATCACCCACCCCGCCCCGGCGATCTTTCAGCCCGTCCGGCGTTTGAGGACGAGCCGCGGGGCGGTGGCCCCCTGGTTTCGGAGAAGGGGCGGGCCTGGGGTGCCCCCGCGAGGGCACCCACCCGCACCCACCCCCCGCCACCCACAGGAGCGTTCGCACCCGCATGCAGACCACCCACGTGCGCCGCCTGCTCGGAGCCGACCCCACGCTGAGCCTCACCCCGACCCTCTCCGACGCCTCCGCGCACACCGCCTGGTCCCGCAAGGTCCGCGCGGTGGTGGCGCGCCTGGCCCGCGTCGAGCACGAGCCACTCGCGGTCACCGCCGTCGACACGACCGTCACGGGCGGCCTGCGGCGCGAACGCCTGACCCTCAACTCCCCGGTGCGGGGCGCCTTCCAGGCCACTCTGCTCGCTCCGCCGGACAGCACCGCCCCGGGCCCCGCCGTCCTCGTGTTCGGCGGCAGGAACGCCCGCCTGGACCAGCTCACCGGCGACACCCCGCCGGACTTCCCCGACCGCAACGTCGCCGAGCACCTGGCCCGGGCGGGCTTCGTCACGCTGACCTTCGAGCACGGCATCGGCGGCCTGGACGAGGAGCGCCGCGCGGGCCGCGAGCCGGGCGCGCTGCTCGCGCACGCGTTCGCGCTCACCGGCCGCTCTCTGCTCGGCGCACTCGTCGGCGACACCCTGGGCGCGCTGGACGTCCTCGGCACGCACCCGCTCGTCGACCCCGCCCGCGTCGGCCTGTTCGGGCACAGCCTGGGCGCGGCGGTCGCCCTGCACACCGCGCTGCTCGCGCCGCGCCCGCTGCCGGTGTGCGCGGCCAGCCACCTCGGCAGCTACCCGGCGCTGTACGAACGGCTGCTCACCGGGTACGAGGGCGCCGTCCTGCCGGGCGTCCTGGAGTACGCCGACCTGGGCGACCTCTACGCCGCGCTCGCCCCGGCCCCGCTGCACCTCCAGTACGGCACGGCCGATTCCTACCTGGAGCCGGCCGACGCCCGCGCCGCGGCCGCCACCGTGCACCGCGGCTACGCGGCCGCGGGCGCCAAGGACCGGCTCGACGTGCACGAACTGCCCATGGGCCACGGCACCCACGTACGGCACGCGGCCGACTTCTTCACCCGCGCCCTGGCCGGTCCCGGCGCCGCCCCCGGTGACGTGCCCGCCCAGCGCGTCCACTTCGGCGTGGCCGAACGCCGCGCGGTGCTCGACCGGGTCGACGCCGCGCTCGCCTCCGGCCATCTCACCCAGGGCCCCGAACTGACCCGCTTCGAGGAGCTCTCGGGCGCCTGGACGGGCCGCGAGGGCGTGGCCGTCGCGTCCGGCGCGGCCGCCCTGGAGATCTCCCTGCGCATCGTCGGCGTGGCCGGGCGCACCGTGCTCGTGCCGGTCAACACGTTCTTCGCGACGGCGGCGGCCGCGGTGCGCGCGGGCGCCCGGGTCCGGTTCGTCGACATCGAGCTGGACGGCCTCGGCCTGGACCCGGACGCGCTGCGCGCCGCCCTGGACCGGCATCCGGACACGGCGGCCGTGCTGCCCGTGCACATCGGCGGCATCGTCCCGCCCGCGCTGGACGACGTCCTCGCGCTGTGCGAGCGGCGCGGCGTCGCGGTCGTGGAGGACGCCGCGCACGCGCTCGGCTCGACGCTCGGCGGCCGGTTCGCGGGCGGATTCGGGCGGTTCGGCGCGTTCTCCTTCTTCCCCACGAAGGTCGCCGTGAGCGGCGAGGGCGGCCTGGTGACGTGCGCGAACGCCGAGGACGCCGAGCAGGTGCGGCGCTGGCGCGACCACGGCAAGAGCGCGCACGGCTCCACGCTGCACGACCGGCCCGGCGGCAACTGGCGGATGAGCGAACTGCACGCCGCCGTCGGCACGGTCGACCTGGAGCGGTTCGACGCCACGCTGGCGGCGCGTCGCGAACTCGCCTACCACTACGACGAGTTGCTGACCGACGTGCCCGGCGTGCGCGCCCACACGGTGCCCGCCGCGGCACACAGCAACTACTACAAGTACCTCGCCTATCTGGACGCCCCGGTCGACCGCGCGGTCCTGAAGAAGCGACTGCGCGAACGTCATGGCGTCTCGCTCGCGGGCGAGGTGTATGACCATCTGCTGTGCGACCAGCCGTACTTCACGGACGCGGCCGAGACGGGCGCGGCCGAGACGGGCGCGGGGGCGCGGCCGAGACGGGCGCGGCCGAGACAAAGCCGGGGCCCGCGAGCACCGACGGCCCCTTCGAGCAGGCCCGTTGGTTCGCGCGGCACCACATCGCGCTGCCCCTGTACCCGACGCTCACCCGGGCCGAGCAGGTCCGGGTGGTCGAGGCGCTGCGCGGCGAGCTGTCGTGACGTCGCCGCACGCGGGCCCGGCGCCGGTCGTCTCCGCGTTCCGCAGGGGCGACTGGCAGCCCTCGCTCGACACGGCACCGCTGCCCGGCACGACGGGCACCCACCTCGCCCTGGTCCCGCACATCGTCGCCCACTCCGACCGCCGCTGGTGGGACACCGTCCGCACCGGCCTGCCCCCGCTCCCCCGGCGGCGCGAACTCGTCCTGGCCGCCCTGGAGTTGTTCCGGCACGGCACCGTCACCGTCGGCGGTCTCGGCCCGCAGAGCGCGGACGCCTTCCGGGCCGCCCTGTGGGAGAGCGCGGGGCTGCCGGGGCCGCTGGTCGAACGCTGGGGCGCGATGCTGTACGAGGAGGCGGCGCGCCGCGAAGTCCGGTCCCCCGACGACGCGTTGGCCCTGGTGTCGCTGCCCGGCAACACCTTCACCTGTCTGGACGCCGTTCTGGAGCAGGCCGAGCGGTCCGCGGGCGTCTGGGTGCGCCCGAGCCGCCGCGAACCGCTGTCCGCCGCCCGCCTGGTCGCGGCACTGCTCGCGGCCGGCTGGCCACCGGACCGCCTCGGCCTGTACCCCACCGAACAGCACGCCCTGCACGGCCTGCTGACCCTCACCGACCGGCACGTGGTGTACGGCGGCGCGGGCCTCGCCGCGTCGGTGCGGGCATCGGCGGCCCTCACGCTGCACGGACCCGGCCGCGGCTGCGCCCTCGTACCACCGCCCGCCTCGGGCACCGGCTCAGTCGAGGACACCGCGGCCTGGCTGCTGCCCCTGATAGCCGCCGACTCCGGCCGGTTCTGCAGCAACGTACGCACCGTCGTCTGCGTGGACCACGATCCGGAACCCCTGGCGAAGGCCCTCGCGGCGGCGCTCGACGCCCTGCACCCGGGCCCCGCCCCCGACCCGGCCGACCCCCGCTGGCCCCTGACGGCCTTCCGCGAGCCCGCCGAGGCCCACCGCGCCGCCGCCTCCGTACGCGACCGCCTGCGCCCCGGCGACCGCCTCCTCACCCGCGAGCCGACCGTCGTCACCCGCGAGCCGACGGTCACCGAAAGTACCGCCGGAGACATCTTCATACGCCCCCAACTGGCCCTTCTTGCAGGGCGTTTCCCTGCTGCCGGGCGCCATCCGCTCATCGGCCACGAGGTCCCTTTCCCCTTCGCGGCCGTCGTCGGCGCCACCGCCGACGCCGCGCGCGCCCTCGCCGACGAAGCCCTGTTCGTGTACCGACCGCCGGCGGCACCAGGAGAAGAACCATGACCACCTCGTCCCGTGCGGAGCACGCCCCGCAGGCCACCTTCGACACCCTCCACGACGTGCTGCGCCGGCGCGTCCCCCAGCTCGCCGTGGACCTGGACGCGTGGACGCGCCGCATGATGCGCTGGCATTTCGAACCCGAGACGGGCTCCCCGTTCTGGGTGCGGCGCCGGGAGGCGCTCGGCTTCGACCCGCTCACGGACGTCGACGGTTTCGCGGCCCTGGAGCTGTTCGGGCTCTTCGACAAGGCCGAGCTGCGCGCCGCGAGCGCTCTGGACCTGCGCCCGCGCGGCTACCGCGACCGCCCGTTCCGGGTGTTCGAGACGGGCGGTACCACCGGCGCGCCCTGCCGGATCGTGAACGTCACGCGCCTCGCGTACGACGTGGAGATCTACCGGACCGTGCTTGAGGCGCGCGGCGTCGCGGGCGGCGACGTCCTCGCGATGACGCCGAGCGGCCCGCACGCGTACGGGCACTTCGTGGAGGGCCTCGCCGACAGCTGGCGCGGCGCGGTGTTCGCCATCGACTTCGACCCGCGCTGGGTGAAGGCGTCGCTGCGCGCGGGCGGCGAAGCGGACGCGTACACCTCGCACCTGGTGGAGCAGACGCTGACGCTGCTGGCCGCCGAGCGCCCGGCGCTGCTGTTCACCACCTCCCGGCTGCTCCTCGAACTCGCCATGCGGCTGCCGCGCCCGCTGCACACGTACGGCATCCGGGCGGTGTGCACCGGCGGCACCACGTGCTCCGCCGCGGAGGCCGCCTTCCTGCGCCAGGAGCACCTCGACGGGGTGCAGTGGATCGACACGTACGGCAACACGCTGGCCGGGCACGCCCTACAGGCCGACGCGGTGCCGGGCGCGCCCGTGCCGCCGGGCGGCACCGGGCACGCCTACCACTTGCCGCCGCCCTTCGCCGTCCTCCAGGTCGTCGACGCCGAGGACCCGTGGCGCGAGGTGCCCGTGGGCGAGCGCGGGCGGGTGCGGGTCACCACGCTCCTGGAGGACCTGTTCCTGCCCAACCTCCTCGAACGGGACAGCGCGATCAGGACCGGCCCGCACCCGTGGTTCCCCTGGGAGGGCGTGGCGGCGGTCCGGACCTTCCACGACGGTCTGGCCGGACCCGGGGCGGCCGTCGAAGGCGTCTATTGACCATCCGCCGGCACAAGGACGTAAGGACGTAAGGACTCCTCGTGAATCTCTCGTCGAACGGCATACCCATACCCTTTTCCCCCGAGCTCTTCGGTCCGCTGCGCGCCACCTCCACGGATCCGCTGCCGGATCCGGTCGCCCTGCGGGAGCGGCTGCGCACGGACGGCTATCTGTATCTGCCGGGGTTCCTCGACCGCGAGGAGGTGCTGCGGCTGCGCGGCCGGTACTTCTCACGGCTGCCGCCCGGATTCCTGGCGCCCGGAACGAGCGCGCGCGAGGGCGTGTTCTCCGGCCGGGTGCCGGACGGGCTGCCCGAGCACGGCGTCCCGGGGCATCCCGCCCACGACTTCGTGCGCTCGGAGACCTTCGACCGTTTCCTCGACGATCCCCGGCTCCGCAAGCTGGCCACCGACCTGCTGGACGGCGACGCCCGGATGCTGCCGCGGCGCATCCTGCGCCACTTCCACCGCGGCGCCCGGCGTGCCTCGCGCGCCCATGTCGACTTCGACTACATGGACGAGGGATCGCCCGACGTCGTCACGACCTGGATCCCGGTCGGCGACTGCCCTCCGCAGTCGGGCGCGCTGGTCTACCTGGAGGGCTCGCACCGGCTGCCGCCCGAGGCGTACGAGCCACTGCGGGACACCACGGACCGCCCGGACGACCGCCGTCAGATCTGCCACGACCTGGAGTTCACGGCACGCAGCCTGCGCCGCCGCTGGCTGTGGACCGACTTCGCCGCGGGCGACGTCATGGTCCACGTGCCGCGCGTCATCCACGCCTCCCTGGACGCCACGACGGACGCCATGCGGCTGTCCATCGACACCCGCTTCGTCCGTCAGTCGGACACACCGGATCCGCGCTGGCTGCGGGCCTGGTCTGCGGACGACGGGGCCTGAGCTCGGGTACGAGGCGGGGGCGCCCCGTCGGCCGTCGGCGGCAGGCGGACGGGGGCGCCGCCCGACGCGGATGAGCGTTCCGCCGCCGCGAGGACCTCGTCGACCAGGTGCGCCTCGGTCACGGGGCAGGCGGGGGGCCGGCCGGTCGCGACCGCGGTGACGAAGTCGGCGATGAGCGGCTGGTGGGGGTTGGCGGCGGGCGGCAGGCTCAACTCGCCTGCCCCCGGGAAGCCGTGGCGCCGCAGCAGCCCCGAGTCCAGCGGATCCAGCGTGAGGACCCGGCCGCCCCCGCTCACCTCGAAGCGGTCCTCGGCGGGCGCCCCGCTCCACTCCGCGCGCACCCGTGCCCGAGGCCCCGAGGCCCACCGCAGCTCCACCTCGGCCAGCCGCTCGGCGCCCTCCGGGAAGCGCCGGCCGAGGCGGGCCCGCACCTCGTCCGCGCGCCCGAACAGCAGGTGCAGCAGGTCGAGCCGGTGGCTTCCGGCGTCGGCGAGCACACCGCCGCCGGACAGGGCGGGGGCCGTGCGCCACCGCATCGGATGCCCCGGCCACGGGTCGAAGGCGCACCGGAACCGCACGTCCACGCGCTCCGGCGGCCGGCTCAGGAGTTCGTCGCGCAGGCGGCGTACGGCGGGGGCGAGCCTGCGGTAGTACGCGACGCCCGCGCACGGGCCGCCGTCGACGCCCAGCCGCGCCCCGGTAGCGAGCCCGCCCGCGAGCGGCTTCTCCACGAGCACGGGCAGCCCGGCCGCCAACACCCGTTCGGCCAGGGGGACATGGCGTACGACGGGAGTGGCGACGTACACCGCGTCCACGCCCCGCAGCAGCGCCTCCTCGTCGCTGTCGGCGAACGGTACGCCGTGGCGGGCGGCGACGTCCGCGGCCCTGCGCGCGTCACGCCCCCAGAGGCGGACCGGCTCCTCCCCCAGCGCCCGCAGCGCGGGCAGCACCCGCCGCTCCACGACGTCGCCGTACCCGGCGATCCCCCACCTCACCGGCCCCGCCCACCGCTTTCGGCACACCCGCCTCTCACGGCACGATCGCCACCTTCAGGGTCTCGGGCGGCGGCCCGTCGTAGGGAGCACGTTCCCCGTCTGGATAGAGCGTTCTACTTGCCGACAATTGCTCCATGGCCTTGGGGAGTTCGTCGAGGGCGTACGTGTGGGTGTGCAGGTCGGACAGGCGCAGCGCTTCGGAGTCATGGCGCAGGAGGCGTTCGGCGACGGCGAGCGCCTCGGCGCGGGCGGTGTCCAGGGGTTCGGCGGAGCTGTGCACGCGCAGCCCCTTGCGCTCCCAGGTCACGAGGTCGACGGTGACGTGCGTGTCCACGTGGTGCGTGCCGAGCATGACGACCAGGCCGTTCTGGCGGACGAGGCCGACACAGGCGTTGAGGGTGGTGGGGGTGCCGACGGCGTCGACGGCGACGTCGTACTCCTCGCCCGCCGCGGCGAACTCCTCCCCGATCGCCGCCAGTTGGTCCGCGCCACCGTCGACCACGCGGGCCGCGTGGGCGCCCGCCCGCCGTGACCGTTCGAGGCGCCAGTCGTCCAGGTCGACCACGGTGACGTGGGCCGCACCGCGCCGCACCGCCATGCGCAGCGCCATCTGGCCGACCGGCCCCTGCCCGACGATCACGACCCGGTCGCCGAGCCGGACGCCGCGGGTGGCGTGCACCGCGAGCGGCAGGAGCTGGAGGATGGAGCCCTGCTCGAAGGGGATGGCGTCGGGCAGCGCGCCGACGGCTATCTCCCGCGCGAGGGCGTACTCGGCGTACCCGGTCGTCAGGGGCGTCCGCACGAAGACGCGCTGCCCGGCCGCGACCCGGGTCACGCCGGGGCCGGTGGCCTCGACCACGCCGGCGATCTCATGGCCGTAACAGCCGGTCGCGCAGTGCTCCCTGAGGCCGTGGTAGTGGAAGTACGCGAGGTCGCTGCGGTTGCAGACGCTGCACGACCGGACCCGCACCAGGACCTGGCCGGGCCCCGGGTCGGGCACGGGGGCGTCGGCCACCAGCCTGATGTCGCGCCTGCCGACGAGTTCGTACCGCCGCACGGTGAACCTCCTTCGCCCGGGGGCCTGTTCGGGCCGTGCCCCTGCCGCATGCCGCCTGCCACCGCGGGGCGCGCACGGTCGCACGCCACGCCCCCGCTCCCCGGAATTCCATCGCGCGAGCCGGAGTCCTACAAGGTGGCCTCCGGCGGGAGCGGGGTGAGGTGACCGGATTGCCGTACGCGGCACTTGGACTGCCGTACGCGGCACTTGGACTGTCGTACCCAATACTTGGACTGCCGTGCGCGCCGCCGGGACCGCCGGACGCGCGAGGCCCGTCGCCCACGGCCCCGTACCGCGGGCCCCTCCCTCCCCGCCTGCCGCAACGCATCCACCTCACGGCCCCCATCTGCTGGTTCACCCTCCGTTTCCTGCCGGTTCGCACTCCTTGACAGGTCCAATTGGCCTGAGCCAACATCCGATTGGTCTGCACCAAGCTGCCCGGCGACCGACCCGACCACCGCCGTCCGCGCGGCTCTCGTCCACCGGCCGGCCGCCGTCCGGTCACCCATCCGTCCCCCCGGAGGTCCCGGCATGGTCTCGTCGAGCAGTCACCCGCAGCTGGAGCGGCTCGCCAACTCCGTCCTGCAGCCGGGATTCGTGGGCACCACCGAGGCGCCCGACTGGCTGCGCCGCAGGATCGCCGACGGGCTCGGCGCGGTGGTGCTGTTCGGCCGGAACATCGTCGACCGGGAGCAGGTCGCCGCCCTCACCGCCTCGCTGCGCGCCGAGAACCCCGATCTGATCGTCGCGATCGACGAGGAGGCGGGCGACGTCACGCGCATGGAGGCGTGGACGGGCGCCTCACGCCCGGGCAACCTCGCGCTCGGCGCCGTCGACGACGTCGACCTCACCGAGAGCGTCGCCCGCGACATCGGCCGGGAACTGCACGCGGCGGGCGTTTCGTTGAACTACGCGCCGAGCGCCGACGTGAACTCCAACCCGCTCAACCCGGTCATCGGCGTACGTTCCTTCGGCGCCCGCTCCGACGTCGTGTCCCGCCACACCGCCGCCTGGATCCGCGGCCTGCAGACGGCCGGCGTCGCCGCCTGCGCCAAGCACTTCCCCGGCCACGGCGACGCCTCCGTGGACCCGCACTTCGGCCTGCCGCAGGTCACGGGCACCGCGGCGGAGATCGCCCGCACGGCCCTGCCGCCGTTCATCGCCGCGACGGAGGCGGGCGTGCGCGCCATCATGACGGCGCACCTGCTCGTGCCCGCGTACGACCCGGCCCTGCCCGCGACGCTCAGCCCGCGCATCCTGAACGATCTGCTCCGCGGCGAGCTGGGCTTCGAGGGCATGGTGGTCACGGACGGCATCGAGATGGGCGCGGTCACCGACCGGTACGGCATCGACGGCGCGACGGTCCGGGCGGTCGCGGGCGGCGTGGACGCGGTGTGCGTGGGCGGCGACAGCGCCGAGCAGTCCACCGTCGAACTGCTCGCCGGCGCGCTCGTCAAGGCGGTGCTCGACGGGCGGCTGCCCGAGGAGCGGCTCACGGAGGCGAGCGGGCGGGTGCGGGAGTTCGCCGCGTGGTCGGGGCGGCGCTCGCGTGCGGTGGCGCGGGCGGGTGGGCACTCCGATCTGGCCTCGGGCGACCGCTCCGACATCGGCCTGGTCGCGGCGCGCCGCGCGGTGCGGGTGCACCGGCGCCCCGACGCGGCGGCGCCCCCGCTCCCCCTGACCGCGGCACCGCACGTGGTCGAACTCTCACCGGTGATGAACCCCGCCGTCGACGGCGGCACCCCCTGGGGCGTCGCCGACCCGCTGCGCGACCTGCGGCCCGACACCACGTCCGTGCGCCTCACCCAGCCCGAGCTCGACGACCACGACGGCCCGGACGAGGTCCTCGACCGCGCGGCCCTGGCCCCGGCGGACGGCCGCGCCCTGGTGGTCGTCGTCCGCGACGCGGCCCGGCACCGCTGGATGTCCGACACCCTGACCCGCCTGCTGCGCACCCGCCCCGACGCCCTGGTCGTCGAGATGGGCGTGCCCACGGGCGCGACACTCGGCGCCGTACACATGATCACCCACGGCGCGACCCGGGTCTCCGGCATCGCGATCGCCGAGATGCTCACCGGAACCGTCTGACGCCGCGCCTCGAGCGCCAGCGCCTTCAAACACAAACGGCGCCGACCGAAAATCGGCCAGCACCGTCCATGAATGTACTGATTGGTGTCCGAGGGGGGACTTGAACCCCCACGCCCGATAAAGGGCACTAGCACCTCAAGCTAGCGCGTCTGCCATTCCGCCACCCGGACTAGGTGTCTGCCGCCTCGCGGGGTCTTCCCCGCGGCGACGAAGACAACAATACCAAGGTTTCGGAGTGCCTTTCACCTGCGTATCCGCGGCCTCCGCCGGGCGGCCGCGCGCTGCGCGGGTTCGCCCCCGGCCGCGCCTAAGGTTTCACCATGAGTGACGGTTTGCTTACGGGTGCGCTGGGTGACGGGCGGGCACGACGGCCCCGGATGCTGTCTCCGCTGCGCGAGCATCTGCGGGACACGATGTGGTTCGCGCCCACGGTGGGGCTCGTCGGCTCCCTGGTGCTGTGGTGGGCCGCCGCCCAGCTGGACGCGGAGCTGGTGCGGCTCCTTCAGGACGACGAGGAATACGACACGATCAAGGACCTGAACCGGGTCGCCGAGGACACGAAGGTGGTGATCAGCACCATCGGCTCGGCGATGATGACCTTCATCGGTGTCGTCTTCAGCATCTCGCTGGTGGCCGTGCAGATGGCCAGCGGCCAGTTCAGCCCGCGCGTGGTCCGGCTCTATGTCCGCTCCCGGATCACGAAGATCACGCTGACGGTCTTCCTCGCCACGTTCCTGTTCTCCCTGATGACGCTGACGTCCTTCGAGAGCGAGCAGGACCCGCGCCTGGTGACGACCGTGCCGCTGCTCGAAGGCGTGCTCGCCTTCCTGATGGTGCTGCTGAGCCTGCTTCTCTTCGTGGCGTACGTGAACGGCACTCTGCGAATGATGCGCATCGGCTTCGTGATCGACCGCATCGCGCGCGAGTCGTTCCGGGTGGCCGTGAAACACCCCGTCGAGAAGGAGCCGGACGACGGCCCTCTCGGGCCCGAGACGGCGCGGATCACCCACGAGGGCCGCGCGGGGGTGCTGCGGGACGTGAATATCGCGCGGGCGGTGCGGGCGGCACGCCGCCAGGGCGTCGTCCTGCGGCTGCTGCCGCGGATCGGGGACTTCGTGGTGCCGGGCACGCCCGTGTTCGCCGTGCACGGCGGTCCGGCGCCGGGGCGCCACGCGCTCCGGTACACGGTGTCCGTCGGCGTGGAGCGCACTTTCCACCAGGATCTCGGCTTCGGTCTCCGGCAGCTGTCCGACATCGCGCTGCGCGCGCTGTCCCCGGCCGTGAACGATCCGACGACCGCCGTGCAGGCCCTGGACCGCATCGTCCAGTTCCTCGCGTCGGTCGCCCCCTATCCGCTGGGCGCGCTGCGCCATCGCGACCGGCGCGGGGCCGTACGCCTCGTGCAGCCCGTGCCCGGTTGGCCGGACCTGGTCGACCTCGGCCTCACCGAGATCCGCGCCTGCGCCGCGGGCCATCCCCAGGTCACCCGGCGCATGCTGGCCGGCATCGACGACCTGCTCCTGCTCGCCTCCGCCGGTCGCCGGGCACCGCTCGTCCGGCACCGGGCGCTCCTGGAGCAGGCGGTGGAGCGCACGGTGCCGGAGTCCGCGGACCGCGACTTCGCCCTGCTGCCGGACCGGCAGGGCATCGGCTAGGAGCGGGCGGCCCGGGCCGAGCGCCTCACGCCATCAGGTGGTAGCTGGGGAAGTTCCCCGGCGCCCGCTCCCCCGCCGCGCCCCGCGTGACGGCCCGCACCAGCAGTTCCCCGCCGACGAACGCGCCGCGCCAGGACGCGCCGAACCCGCCGAACAGCTCCTCGCGGTCCCCGCGCGAGCGCGGCTTGCCCCGGCCCGTCTTGAAGGCACGGATCTGCGGAGCGAGGCGGTCGTACGTCGCCTGGTCGTCGGTGGACAGGGTGGCGACCAGCGCGCCGTTGGACGCGTTCATGGCGGCGAGCAGCTCGGCCTCGGTGTCGACGAGGACGATCGTGTCGACCGGGCCGAACGGCTCCGCGTGGTGCAGCGGGGACGACGGCGGCGGCGCGAGGAGCGTGACCGGGTGGACGTACGCGGACGTGTCCTGGCCGGGCAGGAAACGGTCCGCGTCGGGCGCCCCGCGGTACAGCGGCACGGCGCCGCGGTCGACGGCCTCCGCGACCTGGTCGGTGAGTTCCTTGGCCTTGGCCGCGTTGATCAGCGGGCCGAAGTCGAGCTGCGGGAAGGGGTCTTCGGGCCCGGCGACCGCGAGCGGGTGGCCGACGCGCACCGTCCGCACGGCGGGCAGATACGCGGCGAGGAACGCGTCGAACAGCTCACGCTGGACGACGAAGCGCGGGTAGGCCGTGCAGCGCTGCTTGCCGTAGTCGAAGAGCTTGGGGATCACCGCGCCGAGCGCGTCCCAGTCGCTGTAGTTCCAGATGCCCCAGGTGTTGAGTCCCTCCTGTTCGAGGATGTGTCGTTTGCCGAGGTCGGCGACCGCCGTGGCGACCGCGGCGCCCGTGTCCCGGCCGCCGACGAAGGAGACGCAGCCGATCTCGGGGGCGCGCACGAGCGCTTCGGACAGTTCGCCGCCGCTGCCGCTGACGAGGGTGACGGGAATCCCTTCGCGGGCGGCGAGCGCGCCGGCCAGGGTGAGGCAGGAGACGCCGCCGTCGGTCGGGGTCTTGGCGATGACCGCGTTCCCTGCCAGTGCCTGTACCAGCATTGCGTGAACGAGCACGCTCATCGGATAGTTCCAGCTCGCGATGTTGGAGACGGGACCGTCCAGCGGAGACCTCCCCTCGACCATCGGCTCGATGCCGTCGACGTACCAGCGCACGCCGTCGATGGCCCGGTCCACGTCGGCCTGCGCGAGCCGCCAGGGCTTGCCGATCTCCCAGACGAGCAACAGGGCCAGGAGTTCCCGGTGTTCGGTGAGGGCGTCGAGGGTGGCGGCCACCCGGGCGCGGCGCTCGGGCAGCGGGACGTGGCGCCAGGCGCGGTGCTGGTCGAGGGAGGCGCGCACGGCCCGGCGCGCGGCGGCCGCGTCGAGCCGGGGCGGGCCCGCGATGGGGCTCGCGTCGACGGGGCTGGTGGCGGGCAGGGGCCGGCCGTCGGGGCGCCAGCCGCCGTGCCAGAGGTTCAGGACGCGGTCGTCCCGGAACGCCTCGGGGGCGGCGGCGAGGCAGCGCTCCCAGGCGTCGGACCAGGCCGTCCCGGCCTTGAGGATCTTGGGGCCGGGCTTGTGGGCCCGCGGGGCAGGGGAGTTGTCGAGGGTGGATGCCATTCGGTTCTCTCCGCTCACGGTGCACAGTCGGGGCGGGGGTGCATGGCTGTTCCTGCGCGGCGACGGCGCCGGTGGTGGCGCAGGCCGCGGCAGTGACGGTAGTGGAGCGGCGGTCCGTCACCTATGAGTGAGGTCACTCACCCCCGCCCCCGGGCCGGACCGGCGAGCCGTTCGAGCACCAGCTCGGCGGTCTCCGTCGGCGTGCCGCCGACCCGCACGCCGACGGCCTCCAACGCGGCCTTCTTCGCCTGCGCGGTGCCGGACGAGCCGGAGACGATGGCGCCCGCGTGCCCCATGGTCCGGCCTTCGGGCGCGGTGAACCCGGCGATGTACGCGACGACGGGTTTGCTCACGGACTCCTTCACGTAGTCCGCGGCGCGTTCCTCCGCGTCGCCGCCGATCTCCCCGATGAGGACGATCAGTTCGGTGTCGGGGTCGGCCTCGAAGGCGGCGAGACAGTCGATGTGGGTGGTGCCGACGACCGGGTCGCCGCCGATGCCCACGCAGGTGGAGAACCCGATGTCGCGCAGCTCGTACATGAGCTGGTAGGTGAGGGTCCCCGACTTGGACACCAGGCCGACGCGTCCGGGCTTGGCGATGTCGGCGGGGATGATGCCCGCGTTGGACTGGCCGGGCGTGATCAGGCCGGGGCAGTTGGGGCCGACGACGCGGGTGCCGTGCCGCTCGGCGTACGCGTGGAAGGCGACGGAGTCGTGCACGGGGATGCCTTCGGTGACGACGACGGCGAGGCCGATCCCGGCGTCCGCCGCCTCCATGACGGCGGCTTTGCCGAAGGCGGGCGGCACGAAGACCACGGTGACGTCGGCGCCCGTGGCGTCCATGCCCGCGCGTACGGATCCGAAGACCGGTACGGCGCGGTCGTCGAAGTCGACGGTGCGGCCCGCCTTGCGGGGGTTGACGCCGCCGACGACGTCCGTGCCGGCCGCGAGCATGCGCCGGGTGTGCTTCATGCCCTCGGCGCCGGTCATGCCCTGGACGAGGATCTTGCTCTCCTTGGTCAGAAAGATGGCCATGGCCGGCTCCTCAGGCTGCGTGGGCGAGTTCGGCGGCGCGGCGCGCGGCGCCGTCCATGGTGGTGGCCTGCTCGACCAGCGGATGGGCGCGCTCGCCGAGGATGGCGCGCCCCCGCGCGGCGTTGTTGCCGTCCAGGCGGACGACGAGCGGCTTGGTCAGGCGTACGGACTCCAGGGCCCGCACGATGCCGTCGGCGACCGCGTCACAGGCGGTGATGCCGCCGAAGACGTTCACGAACACGGCGGTGACGGACGGGTCGGAGAGGATGACGGACAGGCCGTCGGCCATGGTCTGCGCGGACGCGCCGCCCCCGATGTCCAGGAAGTTGGCGGGCCGCGCGCCGCAGCCCGCGACGACGTCGAGGGTGGACATGACGAGACCCGCGCCGTTGCCGATGACGCCGACCTCGCCGTCGAGCTTGACGTAATTGAGCCCCTTGGCGGCCGCGACCGCCTCCAGGCCGTCCCCTCCCTGATCGTGTGTCTCGTCCCATGCTCCCCAACGGACCTGACGAAAGCGCGCATTGTCGTCAAGGGTCACTTTTCCGTCGAGTGCGAGGATCTCTCCGCGCGCGGTGCGCACGAGCGGGTTGACCTCGACGAGCAGCGCGTCCTCGCGGATGAGTACGTTCCACAGCGCCGTCAGCGTGTCGGCCGCCGCGTCGGGCAGCCCCGCCGCGGCGGCGATCTCGGCGGCCTTCTTCCGGGGCACGCCTTCGAAGGGGTCGATCGGCACGCGGACCACCGCCTCGGGCCGGGCGGCGGCCACTTCTTCGATGTCCATGCCGCCCTCGGCGGAGGCGATCGCGACAAAGCGCCCCTGGGCGCGGTCCAGTACGTACGAGACGTAGAACTCGCTGTCAATCTCCACGGGTTGGGCCAGCATCACCGCGCCCACCGTGTGGCCCTTGATGTCCATGCCCAGGATCTGCCGGGCCGTGAGTTCCGCGGCGGCCGGGTCGGAGGCGAGCTTCACACCGCCCGCCTTGCCTCGGCCCCCGGTCTTGACCTGGGCCTTCACCACGACGCGGCCCCCGAGGCGCTCGGCGCACGCGCGGGCCTCCTTGGCCGAGTCGGCGACCTCGGCCCGCGGCACCAAGATGCCGTATTCCTCGAAGAGTTCCCTTGCCTGGTGCTCGTACAGGTCCATTTCCGGCTCCTGTCTGGAAAGTGCGCACGCCCCCTGGACACCACCCACCGGATGCGGGATAACAAGTTTCATACAGTATTCGTCGACTGTATGCAATGTACTGCGAGGGCGCCCCGAGCGTGGAACAGCGCACTCCAACTCCCCTACGAAGGGACAGGACTTCGCCATGCCCGACGACAGCAGCAGCGACAACAACACCCTCATCTCCGGTGGGCATCTGGTCGCCAAGGCACTCAAGGCGGAGGGTGTGGAGGTCATCTACACCCTCTGCGGCGGCCACATCATCGACATCTACGACGGCTGCGTCGACGAGGGCATCGATGTCGTCGACGTACGCCACGAACAGGTCGCCGCCCACGCGGCCGACGGGTACGCGCGGATCACCGGCAAGCCCGGCTGCGCCGTGGTGACGGCGGGCCCCGGCACCACCGACGCCGTCACCGGCGTCGCGAACGCCTTCCGCGCGGAGTCCCCGATGCTGCTGATCGGCGGCCAGGGAGCGCACACGCAGCACAAGATGGGCTCACTGCAGGATCTGCCGCATGTCGACATGATGACGCCCATCACCAAGTTCGCCGCGACCGTGCCGGACACGGCGCGCGCGGCCGACATGGTGTCGATGGCGTTCCGCGAGTGCTATCACGGCGCTCCGGGGCCCTCCTTCCTGGAGATCCCCCGCGACGTGCTCGACGCGAAGGTCCCGGCGGACAAGGCCCGCGTCCCGCGCGCGGGGCACTACCGCGCCTCCACCCGCTCGGCCGGCGACCCCGAGGCCATCGAGAAGCTCGCCGACCTCCTCGTGCACGCAGAGAAGCCCGCCATCCTCCTTGGCAGCCAGGTGTGGACGACCCGCGGCACGGCGGAAGCCATCGAGCTGGTCCGCGCCCTCAACGTGCCCGCCTACATGAACGGCGCCGGCCGCGGCACGCTTCCTCCCGGAGACCCGCACCACTTCCAGCTCTCGCGGCGCTACGCCTTCTCCAACGCCGACCTCATCGTGATCGTCGGCACCCCCTTCGACTTCCGCATGGGATACGGGAAACGACTCTCTCCGGAGGCGACGGTCGTCCAGATCGACCTCGACTACCGCACGGTGGGCAAGAACCGCGACATCGACCTCGGCATCGTGGGCGACGCGGGGCTCGTCCTGAAGTCGGTGACCGCGGCCGCCTCCGGCCGCGTCAATGGAGGAGCCTCGCGGCGCAAGGAGTGGCTGGACGAGCTGCGGGCCGCCGAGCAGACCGCCCTCGAGAAGCGGCTGCCGAGCCTCAAGTCCGACGCCTCGCCCATCCATCCGTACCGCCTGGTGAGCGAGATCAACGACTTCCTCACCGAAGACTCGATCTACATAGGCGACGGCGGCGACATCGTCACCTTCTCCGGGCAGGTCGTCCAGCCCAAGGCACCGGGCCACTGGATGGACCCGGGGCCGCTCGGCACGCTCGGCGTCGGCGTGCCCTTCGTGCTCGCGGCCAAGCAGGCACGGCCCGACAAGGAAGTGGTGGCCCTCTTCGGAGACGGCGCCTTCAGCCTCACCGGCTGGGACTTCGAGACGCTCGTGCGCTACAACCTGCCCTTCGTCGGCATCGTCGGCAACAACTCCTCGATGAACCAGATCCGCTACGGCCAGAAGGCCAAGTACGGCACGGAGCGCGAACGGGTCGGCAACACCCTCGGCGACGTCCACTACGACAAGTTCGCCCAGATGCTGGGCGGCCACGGCGAGGAGGTCCGCGACCCCGCCGACATCGGCCCGGCGCTGCGCCGCGCCCGCGAGTCCGGCAAGCCCTCGCTGATCAACGTATGGGTCGACCCGGACGCGTACGCCCCCGGAACCATGAACCAGACGATGTACAAGTGAGGTGACACGGCCGTGACCAAGGCTCTCGAAGGCATCCGCGTCCTGGACATGACCCACGTCCAGTCCGGCCCCTCCGCCACCCAGCTCCTCGCCTGGCTCGGCGCGGACGTGGTGAAGCTGGAGGCACCGACCGGAGACATCACGCGCAAGCAGCTGCGCGACCTGCCGGACGTGGACTCGCTCTACTTCACCATGCTCAACTGCAACAAGCGGAGCATCACCCTCAACACCAAGACCGAGCGCGGCAAGGAACTCCTCACCGAGCTGATCCGCCGCTCCGACGTGATGGTCGAGAACTTCGGCCCGGGCGCCGTCGACCGCATGGGCTTCACCTGGGAGCGCATCCAGGAGATCAACCCGCGCGTCGTCTACGCCTCGATCAAGGGCTTCGGAGACGGGCCCTACACCAACTTCAAGGCGTACGAGGTCGTCGCCCAGGCCATGGGCGGCTCCATGTCGACCACCGGCTTCGAGGACGGCCCGCCGCTCGCCACGGGCGCGCAGATCGGCGACTCCGGGACCGGCATCCATGTCGTCGCGGGCATTCTCGCCGCCCTCTTCCAGAGGGAGAACACCGGCCGCGGGCAGCGTGTCAACGTCGCCATGCAGCACGCTGTGCTGAACCTGTGCCGCGTCAAGCTGCGCGACCAGCAGCGCCTGGCGCACGGGCCGCTCGCCGAATACCCCAACGACGACTTCGGGGACGAGGTGCCCCGCTCCGGCAACGCGTCCGGCGGCGGGCAGCCCGGGTGGGCCGTCAAGTGCGCCCCGGGCGGGCCCAACGACTACGTGTACGTCATCGTGCAGCCCGTCGGCTGGAAACCCCTCACGGAGCTCATCGGGCGCCCGGAGCTCGCCGACGACCCCGAGTGGGCCACCCCAGAGGCGCGGCTCCCGCAGCTCACGAAGATGTTCCAGCTCATCGAGGAGTGGTCCTCGACCCTGCCCAAGTGGGAGGTCCTGGAGCGGCTGAACGCCCACAACATCCCGTGCGGCCCGATCCTGTCCACCAAGGAGATCATCGAGGACGCCTCGCTGGTGGCCAACGAGATGGTCGTCGAG
Organism: Streptomyces aurantiacus JA 4570; assembly: GCF_000414115.1. Classification (GTDB taxonomy): domain Bacteria; phylum Actinomycetota; class Actinomycetes; order Streptomycetales; family Streptomycetaceae; genus Streptomyces; species Streptomyces aurantiacus_A. Next base: position 12,770 of record NZ_AOPZ01000355.1, on the reverse strand, counting down.
GTCCCGCACCCCGAGCGTGGTTCGTTCACCACCGTGGGCTCGCCGCTCAAGCTCTCCGACTCTCCCGTGGACGTGCTCAGTTCGCCGCTGCTCGGCGAGCACAACGAAGAGGTGTTCATCGGCGAGCTGGGCCTCGGCGACGAGGAGCTGCGCCTGCTCAAGTCGAACGGAGTGATCTGAATGAGTGCCCAGGACGAGGTGAGTGCGGAAGGCCGCGTGAGCGCGGAGGGCGGCGTGAGCCCGGAGGGCCGCGCGAGCTCCGAGGCACGCCTCGCGCGGGTGCGGACGCTGCTCGACTCCGTGCGCGCCGACGGACGTACGTCGCTGACGGCGCCGGAGGGCAAGGTCCTCGCGGACGCGTACGGAATCGCCGTCCCCGGAGAAGAGCTGGCGCGGGACGTCGACGAGGCGGTGGCACACGCCGCGCACTTCGGCGGGCGCGTCGTCCTGAAGATCGTCTCGCCGGACATCCTGCACAAGACCGACGCGGGCGGCGTGATCGTGGGCGTACAGGGCGCCGAGGACGTGCGTGAGGCGTTCCACCGGATCGTGGCCAACGCGCGTGCGTACGCGCCCGGGGCGCGCGTCGACGGCGTGCAGGTGCAGGAGCTGCTGCCGTCGGGCCCCGCCGCGCAGGAGGTGATCGTCGGGGCGGTCACCGACCCCACCTTCGGGAAGGTCGTCGCCTTCGGTCTCGGCGGTGTCCTCGTCGAGGTCCTCAAGGACATCACGTTCCGCCTGGCGCCCGTCGACACCGACGAGGCCCAGTCGATGCTCGACTCGATCCGCGCGGCCGAGATCCTGCGCGGAGTGCGGGGCGCCGAAGGAGTGGACCGACGGGCGCTGGCCGAGCAGATACGCCGGGTGTCCCAACTGGTCACCGACTTCCCCGAGATCGCGGAGGTCGACCTCAATCCGGTCATCGCGACTCCTGAGGGCGCGCTCGCCGCGGACATCCGCGTCATCCTCGCCACCGAGCAGCCCAAGCAGCGGCGCACGTACACGCGCGCCGAGATACTCGCCTCGATGCGGCGCCTGATGCAGCCCCGCTCCGTCGCCGTCGTCGGCGCGTCCAACGAGCCGGGGAAGATCGGCAATTCGGTGATGCGGAACCTCGTCGACGGTGGGTTCTCCGGAGAGATCCACCCGGTGAATCCCCGGGCCGATGACATCTTGGGCCGCAAGGCGTACAAGAGCGTGACGGACGTCCCTGGTGAGGTGGATGTGGCGGTCTTCGCGATACCCGCCAAGTTCGTCGCCGCCGCGCTCGAGGAGGTCGGTCGCAAGGGGATCCCGAACGCGGTCCTCATCCCCTCGGGGTTCGCCGAGACCGGTGAACAGGCCCTCCAGGACGAGATCGTGGCGATCGGCGAACGCCACGGGGTGCGGCTCCTCGGGCCGAACATCTACGGCTACTACTCGACGTGGCAGGACCTCTGCGCCACGTTCTGCACGCCCTACGACGTCAAGGGCCCGGTGGCGCTCACCTCGCAGTCCGGCGGCATCGGGATGGCCATCCTCGGCTTCGCCCGCGCGACGAAGACGGGCGTCTCGGCGATCGTCGGGCTCGGCAACAAGTCGGACCTGGACGAGGACGATCTGCTGACGTGGTTCGGCGAGGACCCGAACACGCAGTGCATCGCCATGCACCTGGAGGACCTCAAGGACGGCCGGGCCTTCGTGGAGGCCGCGCGCGCCACCGTGCCGAAGAAGCCCGTCGTGGTCCTCAAGGCGGGCCGCACCGCCGCGGGCGCGAGGGCCGCCGGCTCGCACACGGGCGCGCTCGCGGGCGACGACGCCGTCTACGACGACATCCTGCGGCAGGCCGGCGTCATCCGGGCCCCGGGGCTGAACGAGATGCTGGAGTACGCGCGGGCGCTGCCGGTGCTTCCGGCGCCGAAGGGCGACAACATCGTCATCATCACCGGGGCGGGCGGCTCGGGCGTGCTGCTCTCCGACGCGGTGACCGACAACGGCCTCGAACTCATGGAGATTCCGGCCGACCTGGACGCGGCCTTCCGGAAGTTCATCCCGCCGTTCGGCGCCGCGGGCAATCCCGTCGACATCACCGGCGGCGAGCCCCCCTCTACGTACGAGGCGACGATCCGGCTCGGCCTGGAGGATCCGCGCGTCCACGCGCTCGTACTGGGCTACTGGCACACCATCGTCACCCCTCCCATGGTCTTCGCCGAACTAACGGCCCGCGTGATCGCCGAGTTCCGTGAACGCGGCATCGACAAGCCCGTCGTCGCGTCGCTCGCGGGCGACATCGAGGTGGAGGAGGCGTGCCAGTACCTCTTCGAGCGGGGCGTCGTGGCGTATCCGTACACGACGGAGAAGCCGGTCGCGGTGCTCGGGGCGAAGTACCGCTGGGCGCGGGCGGCCGGGCTGCTGGGGGGCGGCAGGCCGGTGGGAGGGCAGTCGATGACGTGATCGGTGCGGGGGCCGGCCTGCGGTGCGCGCCGGCCGGCCCCGGGACCCGTGCGCACACGAAAGGAATTGGACAGGGGGCGCTGGCCAGGATCTTTTCGACGCAAGGGGTGCTCGAGCGACATGACGACAACGGACATACGCACAGCCGTCCCCTACCGGGAGGTGACGGACGCCAACGGCCGGATCTACCGGCTCGGCGAGACCGACATCGACATCATGGGCCGCAAGCGCAAATGGATGGTCATTCTGCCGTGGATCGGCATGATGGGCATCAGCTCGGCCGAGTACGCGTTCGCCTCCGCTGAGGACACACTGCACACCGCGCATTCCTGGAGCAGTCTGCACATCTTCTGGATGCTGGGGGTCTGGGTCTTCTTCCAGGCCGCGGTGGCATTCCCCGCGGGCAAGCTCAGGGAGAGCGGGAAGCTACCGGCGCGCTGGGCCATGATGCTCGGCGCGGTCGGCACACTGTTGGGCTATCTCTCACTGGCGTTCGCGCCGCATGTGGTCGTCGCCTATGTGGGCTTCGGCATGTTCAGCGGCATGGGCGCCGGAATGGTTTATGCCACCTGCGTGAACATGGTTGGCAAGTGGTATCCGGAACGAAAGGGAGGAAAGACCGGATTCGTCAACGGCGGATTCGCCTACGGCTCGGTGCCGTTCGTGTTCATATTCACCGGCTTCATGGATCTGACGAACTTCCGCTGGGTGCTGGTGTCCGTCGGCCTCTTCCTGGCGACGCTGGTCGCCGTGGCCGGCTACTTCTTCCAGGACCCGCCGAAGAACTGGTGGCCCGCCGACGTGGACCCGCTGCGGCCGCCGGACGACCCACGGGCCAGGCGGGCCCTGGCGATGAACCCGCCCGCCGTGAAGCAGTACACGCCGAAGGAGGCATGGCAGACCGGCCGGGTCGCGCTGATGTGGTTCTGCCTGCTGTGCACCTCGGGCGTGAACATCTTCGGCATCGCGTTCCAGGTGGACATCGGGGAGGACGCCGGATTCGCCGGCGGAATCGTCGCGACGGCCATGTCCCTGAAGGCCATCGTCAACGGCACCGGCCGCGGCGTCATCGGCTGGCTCTCCGACCGCTACGGACGCAAACGCTGCCTGATCTTCGTGTGCATCGTCCTCGGTCTCTCGCAGTACGGAATCCTGTGGTCGGCGGACATCAAGAACCTGCCGTTGTTCCTGGTCTTCTCCAGCATCTCCGGATTCGGCGGAGGCGCCATCTTCCCGATGTTCGCCGCCATGACGGCCGACTACTTCGGAGAGAACAACAACGCCTCCAACTACGGCCTGGTCTACAGCTCCAAGCTGGTCTCCGGACTCCTCGGATCCGGCATGGGAGCCGTCGTGGTGAGCCACTGGGGTCACACCGGGGCATTCACCCTGGCCGGATCCATTTCTCTGTTCGCCGGATTCATCGCACTCTTCCTTTCTCAGCCCGGAAGGCCGAAATCCAAGGACATCAAACCCAATCCGCAACCCCTCGGTGAGGAGATGGCTTGATATGACGGCGGAGCCCATCGCCGGAAGCAACGCGCACGAGCCGCACGCGTCCCACCCGCCACACGAGCCACGCGAGTCGCATCAGTCGCATCAGTCGCCCCAAGAGATCACGGACGAACGCGGGCGCGTGTACCGCGTCGGCGAGAGCGACCGGGAGATCCTCGGCCGCCCCCGCTGGACGATGGTGGTCCTCCCCTGGGTGGCCATGATCGCCATCAGCGTCTTCGAGTACGCCTACGGAGCCGCCGAGGACACCCTGTCCGCGGCGCACCACTGGACGTCGTCGAACACCTTCTGGGTGCTGAGCGTCTGGATCTTCTTTCAGGCGGGCGTCTCCTTCCCGGCCGGGAAGCTGCGCGAGAAGGGCGTCCTGACGAGCCGCAGAGCCATGCTGGTGGGCTCCGTGCTGTCGCTGCTCGGGTTCGTCAGCCTCAGCCACGCGCCCAACGTGGCGGCGGCGATGGTCGGCTTCGGCCTGCTCGGCGGGGTCGGCTCCGGGCTGATCTACTCGACGTGCGTGAACATGGTCGGCAAGTGGTACCCCGAGCGGCGCGGCGGCAAGACGGGCTTCGTCAACGGAGGGTTCGCCTACGGAGCGGTGCCCTTCATCTTCCTGTTCTCGTACGGCTTCGACACGTCCAACTACCGCGCGGTGCTGGACCTGGTCGGCTTCTACGTCCTCGCCGTGACCCTCGTGGCGGGCCTGTTCTTCAAGGACCCGCCGAAGAACTGGTGGCCGGCCGACGTCGATCCGCTGCGGCCCAGCAGCGATCCGCGCACCGCCGTGGCCCTGGCCAAGAACCCGCCCGCCGTACGGCAGTTCACCCCCGGTGAGGCGTTACGCACCGGCGTCGTGCCGCTGATGTGGGCGTGCATGCTGTGCTGCGCCGGAGTGTCGATCTTCGGGATCTCCTTCCAGGTGCCGTTCGCCAAGGAGATGGGCTTCGGCCCGCTGATCGCGGCGTCGTCGATGGGTGTCATGTCGGTGATCAACGGCACGGGGCGTGGCGTCGTGGGCTGGCTGTCCGACCGTCTCGGCCGGCAGCGCACGCTGACCTACGTGTGTCTGACGCTGGCCGTGGCACAGTTCGGTGTCCTGTGGGCGGGCGAGATGCGCGACCAACCGCTGTTCCTGGCCTTCGCCTTCCTGTCGGGCTTCGCCGGCGGCGCGTTCTATCCGCTGTTCGCGGCGCTCGTACCCGACTACTTCGGAGAGAACAACAACGCGTCCAACTACGGCATGGTCTACAGCGCGAAGCTCGTGAGCGGCCTCTTCGGAGGCGGCATGGGCGCGATGGTCGTGGACTCCTGGGGCTATGTCGGCGCGTACACGATGGCCGGCGCCGTGTCGCTGCTCGCGGCGGCTCTGTCGCTGCTGCTGCGGCAACCGGGGGTCCCACGCGCGCGTGCGGCCGCCGTGTAGCGTTCCGCCGCGTGTTCCAGGGGAGGGGTTCTGCCCACCGCGACCGGTGGGCAGAACCCCTCCCCCGTGCGTGCCGGGCCCCGCCGTACGCTCAGTCGCCGCAGCGTTCCCGCAGCGAGTGCAGGTGCGCGCTGGACTTCCGGGCGAACGCGTAGGACTCCGCAGGGTTGTCGTGCTCGGCCTGCCAGTGGTGGTAGCGGCGCCCGCCGTGCGTGCGGGCGGTCACCTTCGACAGGAATCGCTTGTAGTCGATGTCGCCGTCCCCTACGTCCACCATGCGGTAGCCGTCACGAGCGGAGTCGTCGCGGATGCCGTCCTTTACGTGGAACAGCGGGTAGCGGTGCGGTCGCTTGAGGACGTAGTCCAGCGGGTCGAAGGGGCGCGGCGTGCCGTCCACCTGCTTGCCGAAGCGGAACTGGGCCGCGTACGCCCAGTAGATGTCCATCTCCAGAAAGACGTAGTCCGGATCGGTCTCGGCCAGGAGTACGTCATAGAGGCGCACCCCCGGCTTGTCCGTGGCGAAGGAGAACTCCTCGGCGTGGTTGTGCTGATAGAACTTCATGCCCCGCGCGCGGGCCGCCTCGCCGTACGTGTTGAAGTCCTCCGCGGCCCGCTTCCACGCGTCGACGGTCGCGCCGTACCGGAAGGGTCCCGCGGCGGTGCCGATGTGCTTCAGGCCGAGCGCCTCGGCGTCGTCGAGGACCTTGGTGAGGTTCTGCGCGAAGGTGTATGCGTTCGGGTTGCCGTTGTCGTAGTAGCCGACGTGGCTGCCGATCGGGTGCAGCCCGTGATCGCGGGCCAGCCGCTTGAGCTGCGCGAGGGTGATGGGGCCCGCGGAGCCCTGGGTGTACCCGGCGAACTCGACCTCGTCGTACCCGTACCGCTCCAACTCGGCGAAGACGGCCGCGAATCCGGCGGTGGAGACCTTGTCGCGGAGGCTGTAGAGCTGGACGCCGAGGCGGCCCGGCGGCAGGACGGGACGGCCGCGGCCCTTGCCCGACGCCTCTGCCTCGGCCGAGCCCGAAGCGGCGGACGCCGGGCCCGCGGCGGCCGCGGTGCCGACGAGGGCAGCCGCGGTGGCGCCCGCGGCGACGCCGAGCATGCCGCGCCGGCTGAGTCTGTGGGCGAGTTCCGGGTCGTCCGGTGTGTGCTTGCGGGTCATGTGGCTCTCCCTGGAAATGGAGGTCGGGGTCGGATCAGGGATGGGTTCGAATCACGGATCAGGGTGGGCTCCGGGGCGGACCCTGATGGCGTGGGCCGCGCCCTCTGGTTCAGTGGAGATCGTTCGGAACGCGGCTCGAACGTGGTGCGGGACGCGGCGGGTGCGACGCCGGTCCCGTGGATCGCGCGGCGCGCCACGGAGCGCACCCATGTTCAGTGCGGGCCGGCGAGGTTCAGTGCAGGCCGGCGAGCCGCAGCAGGAGTGATTTCACATCGGTGGCCTCGACGCGGCCGGTGACGGCGTGGGGGGTGGAGCACAGAATGAGCGGGCCGGAATCGGAGTCCTCGCTCGCGGGGAGGCGGCCGTGGCTGCCGCGAATAGGTGACGGATCCAGGGGCACGACCGCCATGCGGTAGCGCATGCCGAGCTTCTTGCGGGCCAGGGCGCCCGCGGCCTTGAGCCGCACATAGGGGTCCTGGGGGTCCATGAAGAGCTCGACCGGGTCGTAGCCGGGTTTGCGGTGGATCTCGACGAGCTGCGCGAAGTCGGGCGCGCGGGCGTCGTCGAGCCAGTAGTAGTACGTGAACCAGGCGTCCGGCTCCGCGACCGCGACGAGCTCGCCGGCGCGGGGATGGTCCAGGTGGTGGGCCTTCTTGCCCTCGTCGTCGAGGAGCTGCTCGATGCCGGGCAGGTCGGCGAGCGCAGCGCGGGTGGCCTCCAGGTCCTCCGGCTTGCGCACATAGACGTGGGCGATCTGGTGGTCGGCGACGGCGAAGGCGCGGGAGGCCATCGCATCGAGGTACTCCATGCCGTCCTGGGTGTGCACTTCGAGCAGACCGGCGCGGCGCAGGGCCCGGTTGATGTCGACGGGCCGGCTCACCCGGGTGATGCCGTATTCGGACAGGGCGACGACGGTGCGGCCTTCGGTCTTCGCCTGGTGGAGGAGGGGGGCGAGTGTGGTGTCCAGGTCGGCGGCGGCCTGGTGCGAGCGCGGGTCGTCGGGGCCGAAGCGCTGCAGGTCGTAGTCGAGGTGAGGGAGGTAGCACAGGGCCAGGTCGGGTCGGCGGGTGGTGAGGATGTGGCGGGTGGCGTCCACGATCCAGCGGCTGGAGACGATGTCCGCGCCCGGGCCCCAGAAGTGGAAGAGGGGGAACGTGCCGAGTTTCTCGGTGAGTTCGTCGTGCAGGGCGGGGGGCCGCGTGTAGCAGTCGGGCTCCTTGCGGCCGTCGGCGTAGTAGACGGGACGGGGGGTGACGGTGAAGTCGGTGTCGGCGCCCATGGCGTACCACCAGCAGATGTTGGCGACGGTGTATCCGGGGTGCGCGCGGCGGGCGGCGTCCCACAGCTTGTCGCCGGCGACAAGGCCGTTGTGCTGGCGCCACAGCAGCACGTCGCCGAGCTCGCGGAAGTACCAGCCGTTGCCGACGATGCCGTGCTCGGCGGGGTGGGTGCCGGTGAGGAAGGTGGACTGGGCGGCGCAGGTGACGGCGGGCAGGACGGTACCGAGCGGCGCCCGGGAGCCGGACCTGGCGAGGGCGGTGAGGTGCGGCATGTGGTCGAGCAGGTGGGGGGTGAGGCCGACGACGTCGAGGACGAGCAGCGGGGTCGGCCCACCCGTGGAGGGAGGTGTCATGGCAGTTCCTTCAGGCCGAGTTCCGTCAGGAGGTCACGGGCGAGGGTGAGTTCGGCGGCGATGCCGTCGGCGAGCTGGGGGCGGGCACGTGGGCGCAGCTCGGGCGGGAGGGCCTGCCAGGTGTAGGTCTCGACTTCGAGATGGCGGGTGCGCGGGTGCGGTCCGCCGACGAGCCGGGTGAGGGCGTCCTTGAGGACGGGGAGCGTGGAGGTGAGTGGTGCGGCGGGGGGCGCGTGCAGGGGGACGTGGAAGTGCGCGCGCCAGGGCGCCGAGTCCGGCAGGGCTTGGCGGGTGAGGGCTTCGCCCAGGTCGTCGGTGCCGCGCAGCGCGGTGGCGACGAGGGTCCCACCGGCCGCGGGGGCCTCGGGTTCGCGGGGCAGGGTGCGGGTCTGGTGCAGGAAGCGGGGTTCGTCGAAGGCGGCGAGCGCCGCGCGTACTTCCGGCAGATGGGGGTGTTCGGCATGCAGGGCGGCGGAGAGCTGGGACTTGACGACGGGAATGCCGGCGGCGGCGAGGGCGTCGAGCGCGGTCCCCGGGTCCTCGAAGGAGGTGGCGAGGTGGCAGGTGTCGACACAGATGCCGATGCGGTCGTGGCCGACCGCGGTGAGGGGCGCGATGGCGTCGCCGGTGGTCTCCACGGTGCAGCCCGGTTCGGGTTCGAGGCCGACGCGGATGGACTTGCCGGTCAGCTCGGCGAGGGCGTCCAGACGCTGGGCGAGCGTGACGAGGGCGGTGCGGGACTCCTCGGCACGGGTGGCGTCGAAGGTGGTGCGCCAGGCGAGCGGAAGGGTCGAGATGGTGCCTTCGGTGACGTCCTCCGGCAGCAGCTGGGCGAGGACACGGGCCAGGGCGGTGGTGTGGGCGAGGCGTTCGGGGTCGGCCCAGTCCGGCTTGTAGACGCGGTACTTGACCTCTTCGGCGCCGAAGCCCTCATAGGGGAAGCCGTTGAGGGTAACGACTTCGAGGCCGCGCCGGTCGAGTTCGGTGCGCAGTCCGCGCAGCGCGGCCGGGTCGGTGACCAGGGCGTGCGCGGCGTCCTTGGCGAGCCACAGACCGATGCCGATGCGGTCGCGGCCAAGCCGTTTGCGGACGGGCTCGCAGTGGTCGCGCAGTTGCGCGAGGACGCCTTCGAGGGTCTCGGCGGGGTGCACGTTGGTGCAGTAGGCGAGGTGGACGGTGGACCCGTCGGGGTGGCGGAAGCGCATGACTCACGCACCGCCCCGCAGGATGGAGTTGCCCTCGTGGGTGGCGTCCGTGTCCGTGACGTCCAGGGCGAGACGGCCGCTGAGTCCGTAGAACGCCACGGGGTTGCGCCACAGCACCCGGTCGACGTCGTCGTCGGAGAACCCGGCATGGAGCATGGCGTCGCCGACCTTGCGGGTCTTCAGCGGATCGCTCTTGCCCCAGTCGGCGGCCGAGTTGACCAGGACCTTCTCCGGGCCGTGGGCGCGCAGGATCGCCACCATCCGGTCCTCGTCCATCTTGGTGTCGGGATACACGGAGAAGCCGAGCCAGCAGCCGGCGTCCTTGGCCTCCTTGACGGTGGTCTCGTTCAGGTGGTCGATCAGGACCCGCTCCACGGACAGCTCGGACTCGGCGACGATGTCGAGGGTACGGCGCAGACCGGCCAGCTTGTCGCGGTGCGGGGTGTGCACGAGGGCGGGCAGTTCGTGGTCGGCGGCGAGCTGCAACTGGGCGGCGAGCGCGGTGTCCTCGGCGGGCGTCATGGAGTCGTAGCCGATCTCCCCGACGGCGACGACGTTGTCCTTGACGAGATAGCGGGGCAGCACATCCAGGACCGGCGTGCACCGCGGGTCGTTCGCCTCCTTGGGGTTGAGCGCGATGGTGCAGTGGTGCGCGATGCCGTACTGCGCGGCGCGGAAGGGTTCCCAGCCCAGAAGGGAGTCGAAGTAGTCGACGAAGGAGGCGGGCGAGGTGCGTGGCTGGCCGAGCCAGAACGCGGGCTCGACGACGGCGCGGACTCCGGCCTCGTACATCGCCTCGTAGTCGTCGGTGGTGCGGGAGGTCATGTGGATGTGGGGGTCGAAGATGCGCATCAGGACTCCTGCTCCTCGCCGGTGGACGTCGAAGGGGCCGCGAAGGGCGCGGGGGCCGCGGGGCCGGCCGGGCCCGTGGGTGCCGAGCGGTCGGGGCGGGCGGCTGCCGGGCCTTCGGGGCCGGTGGGTGCCGGGGCCTCGCCGCCGTTGACCGCCGAGGGGTCGGTCAGGGCCAGGACGCGATACAGATCGTCGGGTACGGCGCGGCCGGCGGCAGTGCGTTCCTCGGCGTAGTCACCGAGCATGCGGGCCAGTTCGGCGTCGGCCCGGGAACGGTCCGCGAGCCCCGCGACGGCGTCCACGGGCACCCCGGTGAAAAGGCACTTGAGGACGGCGTGGCGCCAGTCCTGCGGGGCCAGGTGCGCGGCGGCGTAAGGGCCGACGGCGGCGGCGACGAGGCGGGTGTCGTTGGTGCGCAGCGCGTCCTCGACCAGCGGCAGCGCGTCGGGGCCGGGTACGAGGTGCGGGAGGGAGCGCAGGACGGCGCGGCGTTCGGTGGCGGTGCCGTGTTCGTAGAGCCGGGTCAGGGCGTCCGTGTCGGCACGGGCGGCGTGCAGGAGGACCAGCCGGGCGGCGTCGGCGTGGTCGGGGCCGCAGCGGCGGCCGGCTTCGGCGAAGCGCAGCTCCCAGACGGGGGTGGCGGCGGGTGCGGAGGTCCGGGCGGGGCCGGGGGTCTGTCCGGCGGCGGCGTACGTGGTCGCTTCGTCGGTGGCCTGGTCCAGCCAGGCCCGGGCGGCGCCGCCGAGGACGGCGTCGAGGTGGGAGCGGAGGTCGGCGACGGTGGAGCGCTCGGTCACGACGTTCCTCCTTGGGCTGAGACCCCGTGGGTTGTGGGCGGGGTGGCGGCGAGCCTGTCCGCTCGGCGCAGGAACTCTAGGGACTGGGAGGCGAGTTGGGGGCCCGCGTGGGAGTGGCGGGGCAGTTCGACGACGGTCAGGCCCTGGTAGCCGGTGGCGGCGAGGGCGCGCAGGACGGGCGGGAAGTCGATCTCGCCGTCGCCGAACGGCAGGTGTTCGTGGACGCCACGGCGCATGTCCTCGATCTGGACGTGCCGCAGCCAGGGCGCGGCGGCACGGACGCAGTCGGCGGGCGACTGCGGCTCCAGGCACTGGCAGTGGCCGATGTCGAGGGTCAGGCCGAGGGGTTCGGGGTCGTCGAGCAGGAGGCGGAGGTGGTGGAAGTCGGCCAGCGTGCCGAGCAGATGACCGGGTTCGGGCTCGATGGCGAGTGGCACGCCGGCGCCGGTCGCGGCGTCGAGGACGGGGGTGAGCGCGTCGGCGAGGCGCTGCCAGGCGGTGGCCTCGGAGGTGCCGTCGGGGGTGATGCCGCTGAAGCAGTGGACGGCGTGGGCGCCCAGGTCGGCGGCGACCTGGACGGCGCGGATGAGCAGGCGCACGCGGTCGGCGCGGCGCTGGGGGTCGGGATCGAGCAGGGAGGGGCCGTGCTTGTGGCGAGGATCGAGAACATAGCGGGCGCCCGTCTCGACGGCGGCGGTCAGGCCGAGCCGGTCGAGGCGTCGGGCCACGCGGCGGGTGCGGGCGGCCAGGTCGGGCGCGAGCGGGTCGAGGTGCATGTGGTCGAGGGTCAGGCCGACACCGGAGTAGCCGAGGTCGGCGAGCAGGCCGAGGGCGTCGTCGAGCCGGAGGTCGGTGAGCCCGTTGGTGCCGTAGCCGAACCGGAGCCGGTTGGGTGCGCCCACCGACGCCGACCCGTTCACGGCACTCTCGCCCTTGACTCCAGCACCCTCGCCGCCGTCCGCGGCACCCTCGCCGCCGCCCACAGCTCCGTCGGCGCTCATGTGACGCTCACCTTGCGGGCGAAGCGGCGGGCCGCGGGGGCCAGGGCCGCCGTGAACAAGGCGCTGCCGAGGGCGCCGGAGCGAGCGGCGAGGGCGGCCTGGAGCGGGATCAGGGCGCGGATGCCGCCGCCGACGGCTCGTTGGGTCAGGGGAGGTGAGGGGTTCAGGGCCGCGTGCAGGTAGGGCCGGGCGGCGGTGGTGGCGTAGGCCGCGGTGAGGGCGACGGTGATGCCCGGCAGGGCGGCGGTGGCTGCGGTCCGCCGGCCTGCCGGGGGTCGGGGGGCGTACGCGACGGCGTGGCCGAGGGCGAGGGTGGCGGCGAGGGCGCCCAGCGGGGTCGCGGTCGAACCGCCCTGGGTCTCGTGGCGGGACACCGCGGTCACGGCGAGGGTGTGGGCGGCGAGAGTGGCCGCGGCGGGCAGGGCGGCGCGGGCGGCTGCCGACCGGCCCGGGCGGTGGTGGCCCTTGGCCACACCGGTGACCGCGGCCGCGGAGGTGGTGGCGGGCGTGGTCGTCGCCATCGTCGTAGTGGCGGGCGTGGTCGTCGCCGTCGTCGTCGCGGCCCGCGTGGTCGTGTCGTCGCGGCCCGCGTGTTCGTCGCCGTGGCCGCGGCTCCCAGCAGCAGGTCGAGCCCTCGTGCCGCCGCCATCGCCGCGGGTCCTGCCGGGGTGCGTTTGAGGCCCAGGTCGTAGGCCCAGACCGTGCCGGCCAGGGCGGTGGCGGTGGCCAGGGCGGGGCGGCCCGCGCGGGCGGCC
>NZ_AOPZ01000354.1 GCF_000414115.1 Streptomyces aurantiacus JA 4570 | reverse complement strand
ACCCCACGCCCCGGCGCGCCCCCGTCCGCGGCCGTGCCGGTCCTGGTCCGCGCCGCCGCCACCCTCCTCGCGGCCGGCGCGCTCGGCGCGACCCTGTGGCGGGGGGCCGAGGAGCCGGGGATCGCGCTGGCCTTCGGGGTGCTCATAGCCGTGGGGGAGCTGGCGCGGTGGGGGAGCGGCAGGGAGCGCGAGCCCGCGCCCCTGGGCTCCGCGGGCGCCCTCGCGTACGCCCTGCTCGGCGAGTGCGGCGGACAGCACACGCACCACGGCGTCCTCCAGGTCGTCGCCGTCGTCGTCGCGGCGGGCCTGGTCGGGGCCGTGCCGCACGTGGCGGTCGGCCGGGGCCCCTCCCTCGACCACCTGGCCCGCCGCGTGCTCGCCGTCGGCTTCGCCGCGCTGTGCTTCCAACCCCTCTACAACTCCGGGCAGTTGGCGGTGCTCGCCGGGCACGGGCCCGGGTACGCCGTCGTCATCGTGACGCTGCTCGCGCTCACCGCGCTGTGCGACGCCGTGCTCGCGGCGGCCATGGCGCACGCCCGGTCGGGATGGCCGTTCGGGCCGCTGCTGCGGGAGGAACTGCGGGGCATGTCCGGCATCGGGTCCGCCGTGTGCGCGACAGGGGCCGTGATGGCGCTCGCGGTCGCCGTCGCGGGGCTGTGGGCGCTGCCCGTGTTCAGCTTCCCGCTGTTCCTCACCCAACTGGCCTTCCGCCGGTACGTGGGCGCCCGGACCACCTACCGGCAGACCATCGCCTCCCTCGCCCGCGCCACCGAGATCGCCGGCTACACCCCGGCGGGGCACGCCCGCCGCGTCGCCGACCTCAGCCGCGCCGTGGGCCGCGACCTCGGGCTCTCCGGGCCCGACCTGGGTGTTCTCGAGTACGCCGCCCTCATGCACGACATCGGCCAGCTCTCCCTCGTCGACCCCGTCCCGGCGGGCGCCACCGCCGCCCTGCCGGAGGCCGAGCAGCGCCGCATCGCCCTGCTCGGCGGGGCCGTCGTACGCCAGACAGGCGTCGCCGCGGACGTCGCGGTCGTCGTGGAGCGCCAGGCCGATCCGTACCGCGACCAGCCGCTCACCGCGCGCATCGTGCGCGTCGCCAACGCATACGACGAGATGGCCCGGGAACACGGCCCCCAAGGGCCACTCACCGCCCTGGAGCGGCTGCGCCTGGCCACCGGCCGCGACTACCAGCCGGAGGTCGTGGAGGCGCTCGCGCGGGTGCTCGCGCGGGGCAGGGGGCGGCCCGGGGAACGACGGGGCGCGGGGGGACCCCCCGAGGGCCCCGCCACGGGCCCTTCCGAGGCCGCGCGCAGGGGTCACGCGGGGGAGCGCGGGTGACGGCGCCGAGGTGTCGGCGGAAAGCCGTCTGACCCCGCGCCCACCTGGGTAACCCATGGGTAATGAGCGGCCGTCCGACGGTCCGTGGTTGGATGCGAAGGAAGCGCGAAAGCGCGGCAGCACGGCAGCGGGGAAACCCCGACAAGAGCTGGCAGGCGGGAATCGTGAGGATCTTCGGCAAGGGACGGCACCGGCCCTCCGCCTCCTGGCGGCAGGCCACCGACAGGGCGTTCACGCTCATCGGCGACGGCCGCTACGAGGACGCGGGCGCGCTCCTGACGCGCGCCGCCGATCTCGAACCCTGGCTGTCCGAGTCCTGGTTCAACCTCGCGCTCCTGCACAAGTTCCGGCACGACTGGGAGCAGGCGCGGGCCGCGGGCCTCAGGGCCGTGGCGCTGCTCGACCGCTCCCAGGGGGCGCCGGACTGGTGGAACGTGGGCATCGCGGCGACGGCCCTCCAGGACTGGCCGCTGGCCCGCCGCGCCTGGCAGGCGTACGGCCTGAAGGTGCCCGGCGGGGTCGCCGCCACCGGAGAGCCCATGGGCATGGAGCTGGGCAGCGCGGCCGTGCGGCTCTCGCCGGAGGGCGAGGCCGAGGTCGTGTGGGGCCGCAGGCTCGACCCGGCCCGGATAGAGGTGCTCTCCATCCCGCTGCCGTCCTCCGGGCGGCGCTGGGGCGAGGTCGTCCTGCACGACGGGGTGCCGCACGGGGAGCGGACCACGGCCGCCGGGCACGCGTACCCCGTCTTCGACGAGATCGAGCTGTGGGCCCCCTCGCCGGTGCCCACCTGGGTGGTGCTCCTTGAGGCCGCCACCGAGGAGGACAGGGACGCCCTTGAGCGGCTCGCGGCCGACGCGGGGTTCGCCGCCGAGGACTGGTCGTCGTCCGTGCGGCTGCTGTGCCGGATGTGCTCGGAGTCGCGGATGCCGAGCGACGAGGGGGACGGGGAGCATCTGGACCCCCACGACCACAGCGAGCCGGGCCATCCCGGGCCGCTGGGGCACCGGAGCCCCGGGGCGCTGTGGGTGCCCGAGCGGGAGTGCGGGATCGCCGCCCCTGCGGGGCTGGTGCGGGGCCTCTTGGACGGGTGGGTGGCCGACAGCCCGGACTCCCGGGACTGGCGCGACCTCGAAGAGGTCTGCTAGCGCAGGGCTGGACTGTTCGCCTGCGGGCGCGTTGGTGGCTGTCGCGCTGCGCGCTCGTCCTCAAGCGCCGGACGGGCGCTGCGCGCTCGTCCTCAAGCGCCGGACGGGCTTTTTTCCCGCCCGTCCGGCGCTTGCGGACGCCGTACCCTGTACGGGCACCACACGCAGAGTTCCCAGGAAGAAGAGGCATACGGCGGACATGGCGCAGGACACTGAGCAGCAGCGGCCGGGCGGAGTGCTTCCGGTCGACGACGAGGGCTTCGTCATCGACACGGAGGACTGCGAGGAGCGCGAGACGGCCTACCGCGAGCGCGGCACGTCCCGGCCGATCACGGTCGTCGGCAACCCGGTCCTGCACAAGGAGTGCAAGGACGTCACCGCCTTCGACGACGACCTCGCGAAGCTGGTCGACGACATGTTCGCCAGCCAGCGCACCGCGCAGGGCGTGGGCGTGGCCGCCAACCAGGTCGGCGTGGACCTGAAGGTCTTCGTCTACGACTGCATGGACGACGACGGCGTCCGGCACGTGGGCGTGGTCTGCAACCCCGTCCTCCAGGAGCTGCCCGCCGACCAGCGCCGCCTGGACGACTCCGGCGAGGGCTGCCTGTCCGTGCCCACCGCCTACATGGAGCTGGCCCGTCCCGACTACGCGGTCGTCACCGGCCAGGACGAGAAGGGCAACCCCATCAAGGTGCGCGGCAAGGGCTACTTCGCCCGCTGCCTCCAGCACGAGACGGACCACCTGTACGGGTATCTGTACATCGACCGCCTGTCCAAGCGGGAGCGCAAGGACGCCCTGCGGCAGATGGCGGAGGGCACCCCGCGTTACCCCGTGGTGCCGAATGACTGATCCGCGCCACGGATGAGGCGCGCGGGAAGCGCGTGACGGCAGCGGCCCCTGGTCGGGCGGGAACACCCCCTGACCAGGGGCCGTTGGTGTACCCGCTCAGAACCAGACAGGACTAGCCCACGATCAGCCTTCAGTGATCCATATTCAGTCACGTAAGGGGATGTTCTCGGCATGCTGGGGTAGTGAATGGCGCAAATCTGTTCCCTGAACGGTCAGTTGTGGTGCTGAATGGAAAGCGCGGGGATACGCAACGGCGCGCGCCCGGCACGGCGGGAGGGGCGTGGGTCCTCAGGTGGTTGAGAGGGGTTTGTTCGTGCCTGCTTCCTCACACAGCACTTCACAGTCGGACCGGACGACAGCGGTACCGACAGGGCTTCCGGCATATGCAGCGGAACGCGTCCCGCGGCAACGCCGGAAGCCGACCGGGCCGATGCGTCCGCCCGTTCGAACGCGAGTGGTATCCGTGCCGCCCGCACTGGCCCTTCCGGTGGTGGAGTCGGAGTTTCCCCGTCATCTGCATCCGTATTGGCCAAAGCTTCAGGAGAACTCACGGGCATGGCTCCTGGAAAAGCGGCTCATGCCCCCCGACAAGGTCGCAGCATATGCCGACGGCCTTTGCTACACCGACCTGGTCGCCGGCTACTACATCGGCGCCCCGGACGAACTGCTCGCCGCCATCGCGGACTTGAGCTCCTGGTTCTTCGGCTGGGACGACCGGCACGACCGCGACGCGGTGCACGGCAGGACGGCGCAGTGGGGGCGGCTGTGCCAGGGCCTGCACGCGACCCTGGAGCACCCGCGGCAGCAACTGCGCCACCCGGACCCACTGGTCGCGGGCTTCGCGGACTGTGTCGTCAGGCTCTACGCGCACCTCGGGCCGCGGTGGAACGCGCGCTTCGCCCGGCACTTCCACCCGGTGATCGACGCGTACGACCGCGAGTTCGGCAACCGGCGCACCGGGACCGTCCCGAGCGTCGAGGCGTACGTGCGACTGCGCCGCCTCACCTTCGCGCACTGGATCTGGATCGATCTGCTCGAACCCACCGCGCGGTATGAATTGCCGGACGCCGCGCGGAAACACCCGGCCTACCGTGCCGCGGCGCTCGCGACACAGGATTTCTCCGCCTGGTACAACGACCTCTGCTCCCTTCCGAAGGAGCTTGCCGGTGACGAGGTGCACAACCTCGGAATTTCTCTCATTCAGCACGAGGGGCTTTCGCTCGAACAGGCGGTGGCGGAAGTCCATCGACGGGTGAGCGATTGCGTCGGGGATTTCCTGGCGGTGGAGCCGGACGTTCTCCGATTGGCCGACGCCTGGGCGGACGGAAGCGCGGAGGGAAGGAAAGTGAGTGCCGCGCTGCGCTCCTGTGTCTTCAATATGCGGAACTGGTTCAGTTCCGTGTACTGGTTCCATCACGAATCCGGCAGGTATCGCGTCGAGAGTTGGGACGACCGGGCCCTTCCCCCGTATGTGTCCGACGTCGTCGCACCCGAATTCCCCGGCACCGAACTGGCAGAAAACAATCCCTCTGGTGGTGAAGAATGACCGTCGAATCAGCCGCGTCCGCGATACCCGCTCCCGCAGCTCCCGAACGGCTCCGCATTCCGCCCGTGGTCCAGGGCGGAGCACCACTTCTCGGCCACGCGTGGAACCTCGTGCGCGACCCGCTCGGCTTCCTTGCGGCCCTGCGTGACCATGGCGATCTCGTCCGGATCAGGCTCGGGCCCAAGACCGCGTACGCGGTGTGCGACCCGCGGCTCGTCGGCGCGATGCTGAAGAGCACCGACTACGTCGTCGGCGGGCCGCTCTGGGACACCCTGGAGGTCCTGCTCGGCAAGGGCGTCGCGACCAGCAACGGCCCGCTGCACCGGCGCCAGCGGCGGATGATGCAGCCCGCCTTCCGGCCCGAGCGCATCGCCGACTACGCCCGGGTGATGGAGGAGGAGGCACAGGCGACCGCGGCCCGCTGGGACCACGGCAGCACGGTGGACGTCAGCGCGGAGATGTTCCGCACCGCGGTGCGGATCGTGTCCCGCTCGCTCCTGGAAGTCGAGTCGATCGGTGAGAAGGCGGACCGCATCAGCGATTCGCTGCACACCGTCTTCGAGGGCCTCTACCGCAGGATGGTGCTCTCCGTCGGCCCGCTCTACCGCGTGCCGACCCCCGCCAACCGGCGCTTCGCACGCGCGCTGGCCGATCTGCACGCGCTCGTCGACGAGATCGTCGCCGAACGCCGCGCCCGCGGGAACGGCTCGGAACAGGACCTGCTGGCCGTATTGCTCCGGGCGCGCGACGAATCGGGGCAGCCGCTGACGGACCAGGAGATCCACGACCACGTCGTCTCGCTGGTGGTGGCGGGCGCGGAGAATGTGGCGTCCACACTGGGTTGGGCGTTCCATCTGCTCACCGAACACCCGGACCAGGAAAGGCGGTTGGTTGAAGAGGTAAATTCCGTGACGGGAGGGCGCCCGGTCGTCTTCGCCGATCTCATGGAGCTGCGGCACACACGCAATGTCGTCACGGAGGCGATGCGTATACGCCCGGCCGCGTGGATTTTCACGCGCCGCTCGGTGGCCGAGACCAGTCTCGGCGGCTATCGCATTCCGGCCGACGCGGACATCGTGTACAGCGTGTACGCGATGCAGCGCGATCCGCGTTCGTTCGACCGGCATCTGGAGTTCGACCCGGACCGGTGGAATCCGGAACGCGCCGCGAGCGTACCGGAGTTCGCGATGATGCCGTTCAGTGTCGGCAACCGTAAGTGCCCCGGCGATCACTTCAGCCTGGCCGAACTCACCATCATCCTGGCCACGGTCCTGCCGAAGTGGCGCCTGTCCCCGGTCGAGCGGACGGATACGGGCACCAAGGTCGGCATCACGCTGCACCCGAAGAAGCTGGTGCTGCGCGCCGAGCGGCGCTGACCCCGGCGCCCGGACCGGCTCCCGTCGCGTCAGGCGGCCGAGCCGGTCCCGGGCTCGGGCCCGGCCCCGGGCCCCCGGAACGTGCGCCGATAGGCGTTCGGCGTGGTCCCGAGGGCGCGTACGAACTGGTGGCGCAGCGCGGCCGCGTTGCCGAAACCGGCGCGACCCGCGATCGCGTCCACCGTCTCGTCCGTCGCCTCCAGCAACTCCTGGGCGCGCAGCAGGCGTTGGCGCAGCAGCCAGCGGTAGGGCGTGGTGCCCGTCTCCTGCTGGAAGCGGCGGGCGAAGGTGCGCGGCGACATATGGGCGCGGGCGGCGAGCTGGTCGACGGCCAGCTCCTGGTCGAGATGGCGCTCCATCCACGCGAGCACCTCGCCGACGGTGTCGCAGCGGGTGCGGGGCAGCGGCCGCTCGATGTACTGGGCCTGGCCGCCGTCGCGGTGCGGCGGCACGATCATCCGGCGCGCGATGGCGTTGGCGACCTCCATGCCGTTCTCCCGGCGGACCAGGTGCAGGCAGGCGTCGATGCCCGCGGCGGTGCCCGCGGAGGTGATGACCGGGTCCTCGTCGACGTACAGCACGTCCGGTTCGACGATCGCGCGCGGATGGCGCCGCATCAGCTCCTCGGCGTGCCGCCAGTGCACGGCGCACCGCCGCCCGTCGAGCAGTCCGGCCGCGGCGAGCACGAAGGCGCCGGTGCAGACGCTGAGCACCCGGGTGCCCCGGTCGGTGGCGCGGCGCAGGGCGTCGAGCAGCTCGGGCGGAAACTCCCTGGTCACGTACGAGTCGCCGGCCGGGACCGTGATGAGGTCGGCCTCCTCGAGCCGCTCCAGGCCGTGCGAGGTGGTGATCGAGTACCCGGCGTGGGTGGAGAGCACCGGGCCCTCGGCGGAGGCGACGGCGAAGTCGTACACCGGCAGCCCCTCGTCGCTGCGGTCCAGGCCGAACACCTCGGACACGACGCCCAGTTCGAAGGGATGCACGCCGTCGAGCGCGACGGCGACCACGTTGTGCAGCATGCGGCCAGTGTGCCGCAGCACTGGCAGGAAATCGAGGGTGTGCGGCAGTCCTGCCACTGCCGCGCGCGGACGGCCGCCGCGAGAGTGGACGTCATGAACGCACATGACGCACTCAACACGGCGGCCGTCCTCGGAGTCTTCCTGCTCATGGCGCTGCCCTCGCTCATCGGACACCTCCACGACCGGCGCGTGGACCGGCAGCTGAGAGAGGCCGAACGGGGGCGGGGCCCCGATTCGGGATGGGGCCCGAAACCGGGATGGGACCCGGAGCCGGCCCCGACGCCGGGGCCGGCCCTCGCCGCTCAGAACTCGTCGTCGAAGGAGACCGACCCCTCCACGGCGACCTGGTACGCCGAGGGGCGCCGCTCGAAGAAGTTGGTCAGCTCCTGAACGCCCTGCAGTTCCATGAACGAGAAGGGGTTCTCGGAGCCGTAGACCGGCGCGAAGCCGAGGCGCTGGAGGCGCTGGTCGGCGACGCACTGCAGATACTCGCGCATCGACTCGGTGTTCATGCCGGGCAGACCGTCACCGCACAGGTCGCGCGCGAACTGCAGCTCGGCGTCGACCGCCTCCTTCAGCATGTCCGTGACCTGCTGCTCGAGCGCGTCGTCGAAGAGCTCCGGCTCCTCCTTGCGCACGGTGTCCACGACCTCGAAGGCGAAGCTCATGTGCATCGTCTCGTCGCGGAACACCCAGTTGGTGCCGGTCGCCAGGCCGTGCAGCAGGCCGCGGCTGCGGAACCAGTAGACGTACGCGAAGGCACCGTAGAAGAACAGGCCCTCGATGCACGCCGCGAAGCAGATCAGGTTCAGCAGGAAGCGGCGCCGGTCGGCCTGGCTCTCCAGCTGGTCCAGCTTCTCCACCGAGTCCATCCACTTGAAGCAGAACTCGGCCTTCTCCCGGATGGACGGGATGTTCTCCACGGCCGCGAAGGCCGCGTTGCGGTCCTCCGGGTCGGGCAGATAGGTGTCGAGCAGCGTCAGATAGAACTGGACGTGCACGGCCTCCTCGAAGAGCTGCCGGCTCAGGTAGAGCCGCGCCTCGGGGGAGTTGATGTGCTTGTACAGCGTGAGGACCAGGTTGTTCGCCACGATCGAGTCGCCGGTCGCGAAGAACGCGACCAGGCGGCCGATCAGGTGCTGCTCCTCGGGCGAGAGCTTGGCCAGGTCGGCGACGTCCGAGTGGAGGTCGACCTCCTCGACGGTCCAGGTGTTCTTGATCGCGTCGCGGTAGCGCTCGTAGAAGTCCGGGTAGCGCATCGGGCGCAGCGTCAGCTCGAAGCCCGGGTCGAGCAGGTTCTTCTCACCACTGGTGGTCGTGGTGTGCAGGTCGGACTGGGACATTACTGGCAGGCCTCGCAGGACTCGGGGTTTTCCAGGGAGCAGGCGATCGCGTCGGGGTCGCTCACCTGCTGGGGGACGGGGGCGGGGGCGGCGGCACCGGCGCTCGAACCGCCCGCCGCGCGGGCGATGCGCGTCGCCGGGCGCGAGCGCAGGTAGTACGTGGTCTTCAGGCCGCGCTGCCACGCGTAGGCGTACATCGAGGAGAGCTTGCCGATGGTCGGCGTCTCCAGGAACAGGTTCAGGGACTGCGCCTGGTCCAGGAACGGCGTGCGGTCGGCGGCCATGTCGATGAGCCCGCGCTGCGGGATCTCCCAGGCCGTGCGGTACAGATCGCGTACGTCCTGGGGGACCCACGTGAAGCCCTGCACCGAGCCGTTGGCCTCGCGCAGCGCCTCCCGGGTCTGCGCGTCCCACACGCCGAGCCGCTTCAGCTCGTCCACCAGGTAGGAGTTGACCTGGAGGAACTCGCCGGACAGCGTCTCGCGCTTGAAGAGGTTGGAGACCTGCGGCTCGATGCACTCGTACACGCCCGCGATGGACGCGATGGTGGCCGTCGGCGCGATGGCGAGGAGCAGCGAGTTGCGCATGCCCGTCTTGCCGATGCGCTCCCGCAGCGCCGCCCACCGCTCGGGCCAGGCGAGCTCGACACCGTAGTGGTCGGGGTGCAGGACGCCGCGCGCGGTGCGGGTCTTCTCCCAGGCGGGCAGCGGGCCGTTGCGCTCGGCGAGGTCGGCGGACGCCTCGTACGCGGCGAGCATGACGCGCTCGGCGATGCGCGTGGACAGGGCGCGCGCCTCGGGCGAGTCGAAGGGCAGCTTCAGCTGGAAGAAGACGTCCTGGAGGCCCATCGCGCCCAGGCCGACGGGCCGCCACTTGCTGTTCGACCGCCCGGCCTGCTCGGTCGGGTAGAAGTTGATGTCCACGACGCGGTCGAGGAACGTCACGGCGGTGCGGACGGTCGCGTCCAGGCGCTCCCAGTCGATGTCGCCGCTCGCGGTGTCGACGAACGCGCCCAGGTTCACCGAGCCCAGGTTGCACACGGCCGTCTCGCCGTCGTCCGTGACCTCCAGGATCTCCGTGCAGAGGTTGGAGGAGTGGACGGTGTGGCCCGGCTCGGCCGTCTGGTTGGCCGTGCGGTTGGCGGTGTCCTTGAAGGTCATCCAGCCGTTGCCGGTCTGCGCGAGGGTGCGCATCATGCGGCCGTACAGCTCACGGGCGGGGATGGTCTTCTGGGCGAGACCGGCCGCCTCCGCCTTCTGGTACGCGGCGTCGAACTCCGCGCCCCACAGGTCGACGAGCTCGGGCACGTCGGCGGGGGAGAACAGCGACCACGGCTGGTCGGCGGCCACGCGGCGCATGAACTCGTCCGGGATCCAGTGCGCCAGGTTCAGGTTGTGGGTGCGCCGGGCGTCCTCGCCGGTGTTGTCCCGCAGCTCCAGGAACTCCTCGATGTCGGAGTGCCAGGTCTCCAGGTAGACGGCGGCGGCGCCCTTGCGGCGGCCGCCCTGGTTCACGGCGGCGACGGAGGCGTCGAGCGTCTTCAGGAACGGCACGATGCCGTTGGAGTGCCCGTTGGTGCCGCGGATCAGCGAACCGCGGGAGCGGATGCGGGAGTACGAGAGCCCGATGCCGCCGGCGTGCTTGGAGAGGCGGGCGACCTGGTGGTACCGGTCGTAGATGGAGTCCAGCTCGTCCAGCGGCGAGTCCAGGAGGTAGCACGAGGACATCTGCGGGTGCCGGGTGCCGGAGTTGAAGAGCGTCGGCGAGGACGGCAGGTAGTCCAGGCGGCTCATCAGCCGGTAGAGCGCGGCGACCTCGTCGAGCGCCCGGGTCGAGTCGTCCTCGGCGAGACCGGCGGCCACGCGCAGCATGAAGTGCTGCGGCGTCTCGACGACCTTGCGGGTGATGGGGTGCCGCAGCAGGTAGCGGCTGTGCAGCGTACGCAGGCCGAAGTAGCCGAAGCGGCGGTCGGCGCCGTCGGCGAGCGCGTCCTCCACGAGAGCGTCGAGGCGCTCCGCGTGCAGCCGGGCGAACTCGGCGGTGCGGTCCGCGATCAGGCCCTCGCGGTAGCCGACGGCGACCGAATCGGAGAACGACGTGACGCCCTGTGAGGCGGCTTCCTCACGAATGCCGATGGTCAACAGCCGGGCGGCGAGCCGGGAGTAGGCAGGGTCCTCGGAGATGAGTCCGGCGGCCGCCTCGGTCGCCAGCTCCCGCAGCTCCGCCTCGTCGGCCTTCGCCGAGCGGCCGCGCAGCGCGGCGGCGGCGACCCGGCCGGGGTCGGCGTCGGGGAGGTCGGCGGTGAGGTCGGTCAGGGTGCGCAGCAGCGCGGTGCCTGGACCGTCGGTGGTCGGCGCGGCCTGCTCGGCCTCTGCCTGCTGGCCGGCCTGCGCCGGCTTCTGCTGGGCCTGCGCTGACGCGGGTTCGGCGGGCGCGATGGTCACGTGGTGCTCTCCCTCGCTCGGCTCTGGGCCTTCGGAGGGAGGCGGCGCGGACGCACCCGCGCAGGGGTGACTCCGCGTCCAACAACCCATTCCGCGAGGCCCGGACGTCTCGGCACCCGGACCGGACGATCCGGGTACGCCGTCGGCAGGTCGTCGGACTCACCGGCACGGGCCGTGGCGCGAGCGCCCAAATCCGTACCAGTACACCGTTGCGGGACAGTTCCGGACTTGCACCGGATTCCCCTGCGGCGACAGCGAGCACGAGCATACATCTTGTGTCCGGTGGCGCGAGGCAGGCCCACATGTTGTGTCGGGTGTGTTGCGTGCCACCCGGCGCGCGCACACGACAAACGGGCCGCCGAACGAGTCGGCGGCCCGTGTCACGTACGGGAATCCCTCTGAGGAGGGCCTGGGAAAAGAGTACTGGCTCAGTGGCCCGAGCCCGCGCCCACCTTCGGCAGTTCCGCCGCCACGCCCTTGTCGCCGGCGTCGGCGGTGTAGTCCTCCGGGGACGTCTCGTCGATGCCGTCGGGGGCCTTGAGGGCCTTCAGGACGAAGGTGAGGACGACGGTGACGACGACGTTCAGCACGAAGGCCGTCAGGCCGATGTAGCCGATCTCACCGATGCCCGGGATCTCCTTGGACGAGCCGCCGAAGTGCTTCTGCGTCGGCGAGGCGACTCCGTACGCCGCGACCGTGCCGTAGATCATGCCGACCGCCCAGCCGGCGAGCAGCGCCCACCGGTGGAACCAGCGGGTGAACAGGCCGCCGACCAGGGCGGGCATGGTCTGCAGGATCCAGATGCCGCCGAGGAGCTGGAAGTTGATGGCGACCGTCTTGTCCATGGTGAGCACGAAGGCGAGCGCGCCCACCTTCACCAGGAGCGAGACCAGCTTGGAGACCTTGGTCTCCTGCTCGGGTGTCGCGTCCGGTTTCAGGAAGTCCTTGTAGATGTTGCGGGTGAAGAGATTCGCGGCCGCGATGGACATGATGGCGGCCGGCACGAGCGCGCCGATGCCGATCGCCGCGAACGCGACGCCCGTGAACCAGTCCGGGAACATGTCCTCGAAGAGCTGCGGGATCGCCAACTGCCCGTTCTCGACCTTGACTCCGGCAGCGATCGCCATGAACCCGAGCAGCGCGAGCAGGCCGAGCATCAGCGAGTACAGCGGCAGGATGGTGGTGTTGCGGCGGATCACGTCGCGGCTGCGCGAGGACAGCGTCGCGGTGATCGAGTGCGGGTACATGAACAGCGCGAGCGCGGAGCCGAGCGCCAGGGTCGCGTAGGTCCAGGTGCCCGCGTCGCCCGGCACGAGCGCGCCGACGGGTTTGCCGGTGGCCTCGTTCGTCGCGGAGAACTTCTCGTTGGCCGCGTGGAAGATCTCGTCGAACCCGCCGAGCTTGATCGGGATGTAGATGATGGCCACCGCGATCACGATGTAGATCAGGGTGTCCTTCACGAATGCGATCAGCGCGGGGGCCCGCAGGCCGGACGAGTACGTGTACGCGGCGAGCACGCCGAAGGCGATCAGCAGCGGCAGGTCCTTGATGAACCAGTTGGTGTCCTCGCCGCCGCCGACGCCCATCACGTCCAGGACGGCCTGGATGCCGACCAGTTGGAGCGCGATGTACGGCATGGTCGCGAGGATGCCGGTGACGGCCACCGCGAGGGAAAGACCCTTGGAGCCGAAGCGGCCGCGGACGAAGTCCGAGGTGGTCACGTACCCGTGCTTGTGCGAGACGGACCACAGGCGCGGCAGGAAGGTGAAGATCAGCGGATAGACGAGGATGGTGTACGGGACGGCGAAGAAGCCGGCCGCGCCCGCCGCGTAGATCGCCGCCGGGACGGCCACGAAGGTGTACGCGGTGTAGAGGTCGCCGCCGAGCAGGAACCAGGTCACCCAGGTCCCGAACGACCGGCCGCCCAGGCCCCATTCGTCGAGGCTGTTCTCGTTCTCGGCCCGGCGCCAGCGGGACGCCAGGAAGCCCATGACGGTCACCGCGAGGAAGAAGAAGATGAAGACGGCGAGCGCGACGCCGTTGACGCCGTCGTTCACCGGGACGCACCTTCCTGGAGGGCCTTGGCGGCCTTGCGGCCGCGCTGGTCACGCTGCCACAGCTGGTACGCGATCATCGTGAGCACGGTCGATATGAGCACCCACAGCATCTGGTACCAGTAGAAGAACGGAATGCCGATGAAGGCCGGGTCGGCCTTGGCGTAGGAACTCACCCAGAGCATCGCCACGAAGGGCGCCACGAGGCAGAGGGCGATGACCACGCGGACCGGCGTGACCACCGGTTGAATCACTTCAGGCGCATCGGGCACTTCAGGCGCATCTGGCATACCGCGGCTCCGTTCCCTCACTTATCCCGTGCTTAACGTGCGGGAAATCTAAGCGACGGTCTCGCGGTACGGAACCCCTGTCCGTATAACGGACGGGTACCGGAAGTGTGGTCGTGCCTGCTCAGCGGCGGAGTCAGCAGCAGCGGAAGCCCTGCCGCGGGTCGGATTCCTGGCGGTCCGTCCGCATGCGCTCGAACGCGCGACGGCTGAGCACGGAGGCCCCCGGGTGCTCCTTGCGCGCATGCGCCACGTACCGCTCGTACGCCGACTCGTCCGTCAACTCCCGTACGTACCAACGCACCCAGCGCCCCGCGCGCCGCACCGCGGTGATCACGACGGCTCCCTCGTGGCGGCGGCCAGTTCCGCCTTCTCCTCCTTGGTCGGGAACAGGCCGGCGGGCGCCACCGTCCTCGACTCCACGAACGGCGCCTCGCTCAGCCTCGACGACAGCGGATCGCGGATGTGGCGTACGCAGATGCGCAGCGCGTCCACGATGACGATCACGATGAGGAGCGCGAGGGCCGCCGAAAGGACGCCGTCCACCGTGGAGTTGGTGACGACGGTGTGCATGTCGTCCATCGACTTGGCGGGCGGCAGGACCTTGCCGTCGTCGATGGCGTCCTGGTAGATCGAGCGCTGCTTGAAGAAGCCGACGCGCGGGTCGCTGGAGAACACCTTCTGCCAGCTCGCCGTGAGCGTGACCGTGGCGTCCCAGACGAGCGGAACCCCGGTGATCCAGGCCCACTTGAGGCGGCCGGACTTCACGAGCAGCGTCGTGCAGACGGCGAGGGCGACGGCCGCGAGCAGCTGGTTGGCGATGCCGAAGATCGGGAAGAGCTGGTTGATGCCGCCGAGCGGCTCGTGCACGCCGACCCACAGGAAGTAGCCCCAGAGGCCGGTCACGGCGGCGCTGGTGAGGACGAGGCCGGGCTTCCAGCTGATGTTCTTGAAGGGCTTGTAGACGTTGCCGAGCATGTCCTGGAGCATGAACCGGCCCACGCGGGTGCCCGCGTCGAGCGCGGTGAGGATGAACAGCGCCTCGAACATGATCGCGAAGTGATACCAGAAGGCGCGCAGCGAGCCGCCGGTGACCTTGGAGAAGATCTCCGAGACGCCGATCGCGAGGGTGGGCGCGCCGCCCGTGCGGGAGAGCAGCGAACTCTCCTCCACGTTCTTGGCGGCCTGCGCCAAGTCCTCGGGGGAGATGGTGTATCCGAAGCCCGCGACGGCCTTCGACGCCTCCTGGACGGTGTCGCCGACGACGCCCGCGGGCGCGTTCATCGCGAAATAGAGCCCCGGGTCGATGATGGACGCCGCCACCAGGGCCATGATCGCCACGGCCGACTCCATCAGCATGGAGCCGTAGCCGATCATGCGGACCTGCGTCTCCTTCTGGATCATCTTCGGCGTCGTACCGGAGGAGATCAGCGAGTGGAAGCCGGAGAGCGCGCCGCACGCGATGGTGATGAACACGAAGGGGAAGAGGGAGCCCGCGAAGACCGGTCCGTCGCCGCGCGAGGCGAAGTCGGTGACGGGGTCCATCTTGAGCGTCGGCAGCGCGACGAGGACGCCGAGCGCGAGCAGCACGATCGTGCCGATCTTCATGAAGGTCGACAGGTAGTCGCGCGGCGCGAGCAGCATCCACACCGGCAGGATCGAGGCGATGAAGCCGTACGCCACCAGCCAGATCACCAGCGTCGACGGCGCCAGCGTGAACGCCTCCGCCCACGACGACTCCGCCACCCAGCGGCCCGCGATCAGCGCGAACAGCAGCAGCGCGACGCCGATGAGCGACACCTCGCTGACCCGTCCCGGCCGCAGGATGCGCAGGTAGAAGCCCATGAACAGGGCGATCGGGATCGTCATCGCGATGGAGAAGGTGCCCCACGGCGACTCGGCGAGGGCGTTCACGATGACCAGCGCGAGCACGCCGAGCAGGATGATCATGATCGCGAAGGCGGCGAGCAGCGCCGCGGCGCCGCCGAAGGGGCCGATCTCGTCCCGCGCCATCTGTCCGAGCGACCGGCCGTCGCGGCGGGTGGAGAAGAACAGGACCACCATGTCCTGCACGGCGCCCGCGAAGATCACGCCCGCGATGATCCAGATCGTGCCGGGCAGATAGCCCATCTGGGCGGCGAGCACCGGCCCGACCAGCGGCCCGGCGCCCGCGATGGCCGCGAAGTGGTGGCCGAGCAGCACGCGCCGGTCGGTCGGGTGGTAGTCGATGCCGTTGTCGAGGCGCTCGGCGGGGGTGGCCCGGCGCTTGTCGACCTTCAGGACCTTGTACGCGATGAACTTCGCGTAGAAGCGGTAGGCGATGGCGTACGAGCCGAGGGCGGCGGCCACCATCCAGGCGGCGGACACCTCCTCGTCCCGGGAGAGCGCGAGTACGGTCCAGCCCGCGGCGCCCACCAGGGCCACGACCGACCACAGGGCGATGCTCTTGGGGTTCGCTGTGCGCACGGGGCCGTCCTCCCGTTCACGTATCTGCGGTGACGGGAGGACGGTAGGGCAGGAAAGTGATCTGCGCCATGGGGCGGACGGGACTGCGTCGCCGGGTTACTCCTGGGGGCGCTTGAGCCGCGCCACGAACTTGTACCGGTCGCCCCGGTACACCGACCGCACCCACTCCACCGGCTGGCCCGAGCCGTCAAGGGAGTGCCGCGACAGCATCAGCATGGGCAGGCCGACGTCGGTGCCGAGCAGCCCGGCCTCGCGCGGGGTGGCGAGCGAGGTCTCGATGGTCTCCTCGGCCTCCGCGAGGTGCACGTCGTACACCTCGGCGAGGGCGGTGTAGAGCGAGGTGTACTTGACCAGGGAGCGGCGCAGCGCGGGGAAGCGCTTGGCGGACAGATGGGTGGTCTCGATGGCCATCGGCTCGCCGCTGGCCAGGCGCAGCCGCTCGATGCGCAGGACGCGGCCGCCGGTGGCGATGTCGAGGAGGCCGGCGAGGGTGTCGTCGGCGGTGATGTAGCCGATGTCCAGGAGCTGCGATGTCGGCTCCAGGCCCTGGGCCTTCATGTCCTCGGTGTACGAGGTGAGTTGCAGGGCCTGGGACACCTTCGGCTTGGCCACGAACGTGCCCTTGCCCTGGATCCGCTCCAGGCGGCCCTCGACGACCAGCTCCTGGAGGGCCTGGCGGACGGTCGTGCGGGAGGTGTCGAACTCGGCGGCGAGCGTGCGCTCGGGCGGGACGGGGGTGCCCGGCGGCAGGGTCTCGGTCATGTCGAGCAAGTGCCGCTTCAGGCGGTAGTACTTGGGCACGCGGGCCGGGCGGACCGACTTGCCGGGGCCCGAGCCGTCCGCTGTCGTGGCCGCGGCGCTCGTGGACGACGCCGCCGTCGCGGCGGTGTCCGCGGACGTCCCTGCCGCCGCCGTCGCGGACGTGGCCGTCCCGGCCGGGGTACTGCCCGCCTCTGTGCCCATGCTCCGCCTTCCCGGCTCCTGTGCTGCTGTTGTCACCGGCTCCTGTGCTGTGGTCACCGGGTCCTCCGTCTGTCGCGGCTCACATCGTGGCACGGTCCGGGGCGAGGGGCGCCCCCCTGCTCACGCGAAGGTCACGCGAGCAGCTCATGCGCGTACTCGTGTGAGGCCGCCGTCGAGGCCGCGATCCCGGGGGATCAGAGGGCCCGGTGGAGGCCCGTACCCCCTCAGGTGTCGGTCCGATAACGGACCCGACTGCCCTTCTTATACACCCTTGACACCCCTAAAGGTCTAGGCCAAGCTCCCCGTACTGGTCTACACCATTAAAGACCAGGTCCAGTCCCACGGGCAGTACTTTCGGTCCTCTTGGTCGCTGCGGGTGGGGGGTTGGCTGGCATCCAAAGGAGGATGACTGTGAAGCGCAAGCTCATAGCGGCGATCGGTGTCGCGGGCATGTTGGTCTCGGTCGCGGCCTGTGGCGGCGACGACAAGGACAAGAAGTCCGGGGCGGACGGCTTCAAGGGCGAGACGCTGACGCTCTGGGCGATGGACGGCTCGACGCCGGACGCCTGGACCAAGGACGTCAAGGCGGCCTTCGAGAAGAAGACCGGCGCCAAGCTGAAGCTCGAAGTCCAGCAGTGGAACGGCATCCAGCAGAAGCTGACGGCCGCCCTCTCCGAGGAGAACCCGCCGGACGTCTTCGAGATCGGCAACACCCTGACTCCCGCGTACGCCAAGACCGGCGGCCTCGCCGACCTGAGCGACCTCAAGAAGTCCATCGGCGCCGACTGGACCGAGTCCATCAACGCGTCCTCGGTCGTGGACGGCAAGCAGTACGCCGCCCCGTGGTTCGTGCTCAACCGCGTCGTGATCTACAACAAGAAGGTCTGGGCCGACGCCGGCATCAAGGAACTGCCCAAGACCCGCGACGACTTCTACGCCGCCCTGAAGAAGATCGGCGACAAAACCGACGCCGAGCCGATCTACCTGCCGGGCCAGA
Source organism: Streptomyces aurantiacus JA 4570 (assembly GCF_000414115.1). GTDB lineage: Bacteria > Actinomycetota > Actinomycetes > Streptomycetales > Streptomycetaceae > Streptomyces > Streptomyces aurantiacus_A. The sequence continues at coordinate 5,319 of NZ_AOPZ01000354.1, read as the reverse complement.
ACTGGTACCACTTCGTCGGCCTGACCCTCGGCGAGGGCGCCGAGCTGGTCAAGAAGGACGGCGACAAGTACGTCTCCAACCTCGCCGACCCGAAGGTCACCAAGGCGATGGAGACGTACCAGAAGTTCCAGAAGCTCTCCAAGGCGCCGAAGAACAAGGACGAGGCCACGCCGCAGCAGGCCGAGGTCTTCGCCAAGGGCAAGACCGGCGCGTTCATCGGCATGAGCTGGGAGGCCGCGACCGCCGTCAAGGCCAACCCGAAGATCGAGAAGGACATCGGTTACTTCACGATCCCGGGCGCCACCGCCGCCAAGCCGGAGGGCGTGTTCCTGGGCGGCTCCAACTTCGCCGTCGCCGCGACCAGCGAGAAGCAGGAGCTCGCCAAGGAGTTCCTGAAGATCGCGCTGTCCGACAAGTACGAGGGCGCGCTCGCCAAGGAGAGCGGCGTCATCCCGAACAAGAAGGCCCTGGAGTCCAACCTCAAGGGCAACGCGGCCGCCGAGGCCGCGGCCCCGGCCAGCGCCGGCGGCGGCACCACCCCGCTGATCCCCGAGTGGGGCGCCGTGGAGAACCCGCCGAACCCGATCAAGAACTACATGACCGCGGTCCTGAACGGCGATTCGCCCGCCGACGCCGCCAAGAAGGTCGAGGGCGAGTTCAACGAGCGCCTGGCCAAGAAGCAGTAACGACGCGTCCCGCCGGGGGCGGCGGACCACGGTGACCTGACCCCCGTGGTGCCCGCCGCCCCCGGCACCCGTGCGTCGCGTGATGCCCACGGGACGCACTTCGCGTGACGCCCACGAGAGAGATGGCGAGCATGACCGTACAGAAGACCGAACGGCCGCCCTCGGGCCCGACGGATGTTCTGAAATCGGACGGCGAGCAGCCGAAAGACCCAGGGAAGGCCCGGTTCCGGGCCACGGCGCTGACGCCGTACCTGCTGCTGCTCCCCGCGATCGCCGGCACACTGCTGCTGCTCGGCTGGCCGCTGGTCAACAACGGCCTGATCTCGTTCCAGAACCTCAACATGAGGCAGTTCATCCTGCACCTCACCGAGTGGAACGGGATCGACAACTACAAGGACGTCCTCGGCGACGAGGAGTTCTGGCGGGTCACCGGGCGATCCATCGCCTTCACCGCCATCAACGTCGTCCTCATCATGGCGATCGGCACCCTCGTCGGCCTGCTGCTCGCCCGGCTCGGCAAGAAGATGCGGCTCCTCCTGCTCTTCGGCCTCGTCCTCGCCTGGGCGATGCCGATCATCGCCGCGACGACCGTCTACCAGTGGCTGTTCGCCCAGCGCTACGGCGTCGTCAACTGGGTCCTGGCCAAGCTCGGCTGGAGCTCGATGGCCGAGTACGACTGGATGGGCGGCCAGTACTCCACCTTCTTCGTCATCATCACGCTGATCGTCTGGCAGTCCATCCCCTTCGTGGCGATCAACCTGTACGCCGCGACGACGACGATCCCCAAGGAGCTCTACGAGGCCGCCGCCCTGGACGGCGCCGACGCGTGGAAGTCCTTCAAGAACGTGACGCTGCCGTATCTGAAGCCCTTCCTCTTCGCGACCACGTTCCTCGAAGTCATCTGGGTCTTCAAGGCGTTCCCGCAGGTCTTCGCGATCAACGAGGGCGGCCCCGACCGGCTCACCGAGATCCTGCCCGTCTACGCCTACATCGAAGGCTTCGGCAACCAGCACTACGGCATGGGCGCGGCCATCTCGCTGCTCACCATCGTCATCCTGCTGTCGCTGTCCTTCTACTACCTGCGTCTGGTGCTCAAGCAAGAGGAGGACGAGCTGTGAAGCGCTCGTTGTTCGGCCGTACCTGGCCCAATGTCGTCGCCGTCCTCCTGTTCATCGGCCTCGTCTTCCCCGTCTACTGGATGTTCGCCACGGCCTTCAAGCCGACCGGCGACATCATCAGCGAGGACCCCGTCTGGATCCCGTTCGACGCGACGTTCGAGCACTTCAAGACCGCCGCCGAGGCGGACCACTTCTGGACGATGGTCATGAACTCCGTGACCGTCACCGTCCTCGCGGTGGTGTTCGCGCTGATCGTGGGTCTCGCCTCGGCGTTCGCCCTCGCCCGGATGCGGTTCAAGGGGCGGCGCGGATTCATCGTCGGCTTCATGATCGCTCAGATGGCGCCGTGGGAAGTCATGACCATCGCCATCTACATGCTCGTGCGCGACGCGGACATGTTGAACAGCCTGGTCCCGCTGACCTTCTTCTACACGATCATGATCCTGCCGCTGACGCTGCTCACGCTGCGCGGCTTCGTCGCGGCCGTGCCGCGCGAACTGGAGGAGGCGGCGATGGTCGACGGCTGCTCCCGCATCCAGGCATTCCGCCGCGTCATCCTGCCGCTCCTCGCGCCCGGCCTGATGGCGTCCTCGCTCTTCGGCTTCATCACCGCCTGGAACGAGTTCGCGCTCGTCCTCGTGATCAACAAGGAAGCCGAGGCGAAGACGCTGCCCGTGTGGCTGAACGGGTTCCAGACCGTCTACGGCGACGACTGGGGCGCCACCATGGCGGCCTCCTCGATGTTCGCCATCCCGATCCTGGTCCTCTTCGTCTTCCTCCAGCGCAGGGCCGTCGCCGGCCTGACCGACGGCGCTGTGAAGGGATAACGCACCATGAACTCCATCTCCGGCTCCGGCACCTCCTCCGGTACGCGGGACTCGCTCACGCGCGACGCCCTGACCGTCCTGCAGCCCGGCTTCGGCGGCACCACCGCCCCCGACTGGCTGCTGCGCCGCATCGGCGAGGGCCTCGCCTCCGTGGGCCTGTTCGGGCGCAACATCCGGACACCCGAGCAAGTCGCCGCGCTCACCGCCCAGTTGCGGGCCGAGCGCGAGGACATCGTCGTCGCCATCGACGAGGAGAGCGGCGACGTCACCCGCCTGGAGGTGCGCACCGGCTCGTCCTTCCCGGGCAACCACGCGCTCGGCGCCGTCGACGACGTGGACCTGACCCGCGACGTCGCCGCCGAGCTCGGCCGCCGCCTCGCGCAGTCCGGCGTCACCTTCAACTGGGCGCCGTCCGCCGACGTCAACTCCGATCCCGGCAACCCGGTCATCGGCGTACGCTCCTTCGGCGCCGACCCGGACCTGGTGGCCCGGCACACCGCCGCCTACATCGAGGGCATGCAGTCCGCCGGCGTCGCCGCCTGCGCCAAGCACTTCCCCGGCCACGGCGACACCGCGGTCGACTCGCACCACGCCGTGCCGGGCATCGACGTCGACGGCGACGTCCTGAACGCCCGCGAACTCGTCCCCTTCCGGGCCGCGATCGCCGCCGGCACCCGCGCGGTGATGAGCGCCCACATCAGCGTCCCGGCCCTCGACCCGGACCACCCGGGCACCCTGTCCCGCCGCATCCTCACCGACCTGCTCCGCGGCGAACTCGGCTTCGACGGCCTGATCGTCACCGACGGCATCGAGATGCGCGCGATCTCCGGCACGTACGGCATCGAGCGCGGCACCGTCCTCGCCGTCGCCGCCGGCTGCGACGCGATCTGCGTGGGCGGCGGCCTGCACGACGAGCTGACCGTGCTGCGGCTGCGGGACGCACTCGTCGCGGCGGTGCGCGCGGGCGAACTCCCCGAGGAACGGCTCGCCGACGCCGCCGCCCGGGTGCGCGCGCTCGCCGACTGGACCTCGGCCGCGCGCGCCGCCGGTGCTCCGGGAGCAGCCGACCCCGACGTCGGCCTGCGCGCGGCCCGCCGCGCCCTGACGGTCACCCACACCGAGACGTACGCGGGCCCCCTCACCGGCGCCCCCTACGTCGCCGCCTTCACCCCGCTGGCCAACATCGCCGTCGGCGACGAGACCCCGTGGGGCGTCGCCGCCGAGCTGACCCGCCGGCTCCCCGGCACGGAGACCGGCTCCTTCAGCGGCGACCGCGGGGGCGCCGAGGCCCTGGCCGCCGCGGGCGACCGGCGCGTCGTCGCCGTGGTCCGCGACGCCCACCGCCACCCGTGGATGGCGGCCGCCGTGGACCACCTCCTCGCCGCTCGCCCCGACACCGTCGTGGTCGAGATGGGCGTACCCCAGTCCAAGCCGTCCGGCGCCCTGCACATCGCCACACACGGCGCGGCCCGGGTGTGCGGCCAGGCGGCGGCGGAGGTTCTCACGGGGGCATGACCCGCCTGCGGCGCATGTCCGCCGGTGGTCTGTGGCCCCCGGCCCGAGCCCGAGAACTGGGCGGCACCAGTAAGCAAAACGGCGCCGGGCGCCCCACCAATGGTGGGCCGCCCGGCGCCGTTTTGCGTACCCGGCCGGAAGCTAAAGCCCCTGCCACGCAGGCTTGTTGGCGTACGTGTGCCGGAAATAGTCCGCCAGCTTCAGCTTCGACGCGGCCGCCTCGTCCACGACCACCGTCGCGTGCGGGTGCAGCTGCAGCGCCGACGCGGGCACCACGGAGGCCACCGGGCCCTCGACCGTCGCCGCCACGGCGTCCGCCTTGCCCTCGCCCGTCGCCAGCAGCACCAGGTGCCGCGCCTCCAGGATGGTGCCGATGCCCTGCGTGATGACGTGGTGCGGGACCTGGTCGATGTCGCCCTCGAAGAACCGCGCGTTGTCCACGCGCGTCTGCTCCGTCAACGTCTTGATCCGCGTCCGCGACGCCAGCGACGAGCAGGGCTCGTTGAACCCGATGTGCCCGTCCGTACCGATCCCCAGCAGCTGCAGGTCGACACCGCCCGCCTCCGCCAGCGCCCGGTCGTACGCCTCGCACGCGCCCTGGACGTCCTCCGCGCTGCCGTCCGGACCCATGAACGCCGACTCGTCGAGCCCGAGCGGCTCCACGACCTCCCGCAGCACCACCGAGCGGTACGACTCCGGGTGCCCGGCCGGCAGCCCCACATACTCGTCGAGCTGGCAGATCCGCGCCCGCGCCGCGTCGACCTCACCCGCGCGGACCTTCGCCGCCAGCGCCTCGTAGATGGGCAGCGGGGTCGAGCCGGTGGCGACACCGAGCAGGGCGTCGGGCTTGCGGCGCACCAGGGCGGCCATGGCCTCCGCGATGAGTTCGCCGCCTGCCTTGGCGTCCGGGACGATGACAACTTCCACGCTGGGCCTGCCGATCTGGAGTAGGGCTGCAGTTGGGGTGCGTAGGGCTGAGCAGAGCTGAGCAGAGCTGAGCAGAGCTGAGTAGGGGGAGGAGCGGAAGGGCGCTCGGCTGCGGGTGTGGTATAGACCAATCTAGCAGAGCCTCGCCGCCTGAGCGCAGGGGTCGGCCCCCATCCGACGCCCGACGCCGGACGTGGGGTGGGGAGCCCCCCGCCCCCGCCCCCGCCCCCCGGCGTCCCGGAGCTC
>NZ_AOPZ01000353.1 GCF_000414115.1 Streptomyces aurantiacus JA 4570 | reverse complement strand
GGGCGCGCTCGGCGACGACGGCGCCGACGCCGCGTACGAACAAGTCCTCGGCGGCGGCGACGGTCCGCCCGCCGAGCAGGACGAGGTCGATGTCGAGCAGCGCGACGAGGTTCCCGGCGGCGGTGCCGAGCACCCGCGCGGCCTCGTCGAGGTCGCCGCGCGCGACGGCGGCCAGGCACAGCGCCTCGACGCACCCCCGGTCACCGCACTCGCACGGCGGCCCGTCCAGCTGCAGCACCTGATGCCCGAACTCCCCGGCCCCGGTACGGGCCCCGCGATACAGCCCGCCCCCCAACACGAGCCCGGCCCCGAGCCCGGTCCCGAGGTGCAGATACGCGAACGACTCCGCGGCCCCACCCAACGCCAGCCCCAACGCGGCGGCATTGGTGTCCTTGTCCACGGCCACGGGCAGCCCAAGCCGCCCGACGAGGGCATCCCGCAGGGGGTACCCGTCCCACTCGGGAAACCCGGTGACGCGGTGCAGCACCCCGGAAGCGTGGTCGAGGGGCCCGGGCAGGGCGACCCCCACACCGAGCACACCGGCAATCGCTGCGGCGACCCTGCCGACGGCTCCCGCTTCCCCTGCGGACGGCACGCCGACGGCCGCAGCCTCCGCCCCCGCTGCGGGCGCCCCGCCGACAGCCGCAGCTTCCGCTCCCGCTGTGGGCGCCCGGCCGACGGCCGCAGCTTCCGCTCCCGCTGTGGGCAGGCGTTCCGCACGGCGGATCCCGTCCCAAAGAGAGCCCCCGGTGCCGGGCGCCTCTGCTGCAACGCCAGCCGAAGGTGCCCCGACCAGCAGGGTCACCGCGCCCGCAGCAGCCTCAACAACGGCGTCGACCCCAGCCGCGAAGTCCAACGCAGCCCGCCTCTCGGCGACGACGACCCCCGCCAGGTCCACCAGAACAGCGACCAAAGAGTCCCGCTCAAGCTGCACCCCGACCGCGTACCCCGCCCCGGGAACAAGCCGAAGCAGCGTCTGGGGCTTCCCCCCAGTGGAAGCCCGCCGCCCAGCCTCGGCCACCAACCCGTCACCGCGAAGCCGCGCAACAATCTTGCTGACGGCCTGCGGCGTAAGCCCCGTGCCCGAGGCAAGCTCCCCCCGACTGGCCCCCGCGGCCCCAGCGGTACGCAGCAGATCGAGTACCAAGGCAGCGTTGTGCCCGCGCAACCCCGGCAGATTCACCCCGGCCCCAGGCCGCCGTTTCTCCCTGTTCACACCCCCATTGTCGCCCCCGCTTGCACTTTGGCAACACCGTTGCCAAAGTAGAAGGCATGACTGAAGGCAAGAACGACCTCCGCGTGGGCCTGATCGGCTACGGCCTCGCGGGCTCCGTCTTCCACGCCCCCCTGATCGCCGCGACCGAGGGCCTGACCCTGGACACGGTCGTCACGTCGAACACCGAGCGGCAGGCCCAGGCCCGCGCCGAGTTCGGCGACGGCCTGCGCTGCGCGGCCGACGCCGACGAGCTGTGGGCCCGCGCCGACGAGCTCGACCTGATCGTCGTCGCGTCCCCGAACAAGACGCACGTACCGCTCGCGACGGCCGCGCTCAAGGCGGGCCTGCCGGTGGTCGTGGACAAGCCGCTCGCGGGCAGCGCCGCCGAGGCCCGCGAGCTCGCCGCCCTCGCGGACGAGCGCGGCCTGCTCCTCTCCGTGTTCCAGAACCGCCGCTGGGACAACGACTTCCGTACGCTGCGGAAGCTCATCGCCGAGGGCGAGCTCGGCGACGTATGGCGCTTCGAGTCGCGTTTCGAGCGGTGGCGCCCGCAGCCCAAGGGCGGCTGGCGCGAGTCCGGCGACCCCGAGGAGATCGGCGGCCTGCTGTACGACCTGGGGAGCCACGTGGTCGACCAGGCCCTGGTCCTCTTCGGCCCGGCGGCGGCCGTGTACGCGGAGGCGGACGTCCGCCGCCCCGGCGCGCAGGCCGACGACGACACGTTCATCGCCGTCACGCACGCGGGCGGCGTCCGCTCGCACCTGTACGTGAGCGCCACGACCGCGCAGCTCGGCCCGCGTTTCCGCGCCCTCGGCTCGTCCGCGGGCTATGTGAAGTACGGCCTCGACCCGCAGGAGGCCGCGCTGCGCGAGGGCAAGCGGCCCACGGACGAAGGACCGTGGGGCGTGGAGCCCGAGGCCCTGTGGGGCCGGGTCGGCGCCGGCGAGTCCCCGCTGACCGGCGGCGGCCGCCCCGAGCCCACCCTCCCCGGCGACTACCCCGCGTACTACGCCGCCGTGGCCGCCGCCCTGCGCGGCGAGGGCGACAACCCGGTCACCGCACACGAGGCCGCCGCGGCGCTCGACGTCCTTGAGGCCGCGCGCCGCTCGGCCCGCGAGGGCGTGGCGGTGACGCTGTGAACGCGAAGCCCGCGGAGCGGACGGCATCCTCCGAGCAGGCGGCATCCACCTCCCCCGCGGCACCCGCCGCCCCCTCCGTCCCCTCCGTCCCCGAACTGGAGGAGCAAGAGCGCCGCCTGACGCTCCCTCACTTCACGTACGAGGACGCGTGGGCGCTCGGCAATCTCCTCGTGGAGATGGCGCGCGAGCGCGAGGCGCCGGTCGCGATCGACATCCGGCGCGGCGGCCAGCAGCTCTTCCACGCCGCGCTGCCCGGCTCGACGCCCGACAACGACGCCTGGATCGACCGCAAGCGCCGCGTCGTCGAGCGGTACGGCTGCTCGTCGTACCTGGTGGGCAGCCGGTTCCGGGCCAAGGGCACGACCTTCGAGGAGTCCTCGCGCCTCGACCCCGACCGGTACGCGGCGCACGGCGGCGCGTTCCCGATCGCGGTCGAGGGCGCGGGGGTCATCGGCACGGTGGTCGTCTCGGGCCTCCCCCAGGTCGCGGATCACGCGCTGGTGGTGGCGGCCCTGGAGCGGTTCACCGCGTCCTGACGGCCAGTCGGCTGACGGTCAGTCGGCCCTGACGGTCACTCGGCCTGGTCCTGGGCGCGGCGGCGCACCATCACCACGAGCCCGACACCGGAGCCGAGGAGAGCCGCGGCGATCGCCCCCACGAGGGCGAGCTCACCCGACGAGGTGTCCGTGCCCGTGTGGGCCATCTCGTCGTCGTGGCTCTTCGACGGGTGCGGATGCGGGTGCGGGTGCGGGCGCGAGGACGACTCGGACGGCTCCGGGCTGGGCCAGGGGTCGTCGCTGTCCGACGGGTCGGGATCCGGGTCGGGGTCCGGGTCGGGATCCGGGTCGGGGTCAGGGTCCACTGTCCGACGGGTCCGGGTCCGGGTCCGGGTCGGGATCGGGGCCCGGGCCATCGCTGTCCGACGGATCCGGGGACGGGTCAGGGTCGTCACTGTCCGAGGGGTCCGGATCCGGGTCCGGATCAGGGTCAGGATCAGGATCCGGCGACTCCGAGGGCGACACCGACGGCGTGGGCGACGGCGACGCGCACGACGGCAGGTCGCCGTTGAACGGGTACGCGTGGATCTCCTGGCCGCCGCCGACCAGCGAGGTGTGGGTGAGCGAACCCACCGTGAAGAAGCGCCCGTTCATGCCGGGCAGCGTCACCGTCGTCGCGCTCCCCGGCGACCCCACGAGCACGCTCCCCTGGAACTGCCCGCTGCCCGCGAACCGCACCGAGCTCGCGTCGGGCACGTTCCACAGGAGCCGCTCGCGCAGGCCGCCCGGCAGCGCGCCGATGTAGGTGCGCACCGTGCGGGCGTCGCCGAAGAGGTTCACAAGCACGGTGGCGCCGGACGGGATGTTCCGGAACGAGATGCCCTGGTCGCCGCCGCTCCTGCTGACCATGTCGAAGTCGACGTTGAAGACCTGGATCTCGGACGTGCCGTCGCCGGTGAACACGGTCTCGCTGCCGTTGTTGACCGCCGAGCCCGTGACCTCGCGGGGCGCCCCGTTGTCGTACGCGTAGCAGTGGCTGGCGGCCGTCAACCGGTCGGGCAGGGCGGCGTACTTGTCGGCCGCGTCCGGGTCCTGGACCGCGCGCGGCCTGACCGTGCCGGTGAGCGTGTCCCCGTACCGTACGACTCCGGAGACCGAACCCTCCTCCGCGAGCAGCCGCTGCCCGGGGGCGACCGTCACGTCGTTGCCCGCGGTGAGGAAGTCCGAGCCGTTGGGCGGCGGCACCCGGGAGCCGACGCCCGCCACGCCCACGTTGTAGACCTGCGAGGCCCCGGCGCGCTTGTTCATGTCGAAGTCGCCGAGCACGACGACCTTGCCCTCGGCCTCCGCGGCCGCCTCGCGCACCAGCATGTTCTCGCCGACGAAGACGTTGATGTTCTCGTCGCGGCCGACCACGGGGCCGTTGTTCACTTCCGGGTACCTGTCCGGACAGGCCGGGCCCTTGCAGGGGCCGAGGCCGCCGGGCAGCGGGTCGGCGACCCCCCGCCCGGCCAGGCCGCCGACGATGGCGGCGGCCGCGACGGTGACTGCCGCCGCCACATACGCTGAACGTTTTCTTCGCATACACGGAAATATGCGTAATTCAGACAAAAGTAGCGGGCGACACGCTCACCGCCTCCCCCAGTCAGGCCCCCTCAGCCCCTCCGGGTCAGGCTCCCTTCAGCTCCTGCCGCTGCCGCCCGAGCCCGTCGACCTCCAGCTCCACCACGTCTCCGGCCCGCAGGAACGGCTTCGGCTCGGGCTGCCCGAGGGCGACCCCCGCCGGCGTACCGGTATTGATGACGTCACCCGGGTACAGCGTCATGAACTGGCTTACGTAGCGCACCACTTCCGCGACCGGGAAGATCTGCTGGGCCGTCGTGCCGTCCTGCTTCAGCTCGCCGTTGACCCACAGCCTGAGCCCGAGCGCCTGCGGGTCCGGCACCTCGTCGGCCGTCACGAGCCAGGGGCCGAGCGGGTTGAACGTCTCGCAGTTCTTGCCCTTGTCCCAGGTGCCGCCGCGCTCGATCTGGAACTCGCGCTCGGAGACGTCGTGCGCGACCGCGTACCCCGCGACGTGCGCGAGCGCCTCCTCGTGCGACTCCAGATAGCGCGCGGTGCGCCCGATGACGACGGCCAGCTCGACCTCCCAGTCGGTCTTCACCGAGCCGCGCGGTACGAGCACGGTGTCGTTCGGCCCGACCACGGTGTCCGCCGCCTTGAAGAACACGACCGGCTCGGCGGGCGGCTCGGCGCCGGTCTCGGCCGCGTGGTCGTGGTAGTTCAGGCCGATGCACACGACCTTGCCGATCCGGGCGAGCGGCGGCCCGATCCGCAGCCCGGCCGGGTCGAGGACGGGCAGCGCCCCCGCGTCCGCCGCGGCGCGGACGCGGTCGAGCGCGGCGTCGTCGGCGAGCAGCGCGCCGTCGATGTCGGTGACCGTGCCGGACAGGTCGCGCAGGGTGCCCCCGGCGTCGAGCAGCGCCGGGCGCTCGGCGCCCGCCGTACCGACTCGCAGCAGCTTCATGGTCTGACTCCCTTGGGTCGAGCTGGGGCCCGGCCGATGGGTTGCGGCCATCGGAGGTTGGTCGATCCTCCAAGCTCACTGTCCGCTCCGCAAGACCCCGTTCACGTACTGGACCGTCACTTCGCGCCCGCGAGGACCGTCACAGAACGGCCGCAGCGCCCATCGCCCCCGACCCGGTCGGCATGTCCCGGTACAGGAACGCCCGCTCCACCGCGCTCCACGTCGTGCTGGTCACCACGTACAGCGCGGCCGCCAGCGGCACCACGGCCACCGTGAACAGGGTCATGAACGACAGGAACGGCATGTACTTGGTCATGGCGGCCATGGCGTTCGCGCCGGGCGCCTGCTCGCCGCCGGGCGCGGCAGGCGGATTCGCGGCCATCTGCCGCTTCGTACGCCGGTAGTTGAAGGTCGCGACCGCGGCGACGAGGGCGAAGAGCGCGAGGTAGAGCAGTCCGGAGGAGCCGAAGAGGCCGCCGTCGCCGAGCGCGTCCGCGAAGCGCCCGCCGAGGGGGGCCGTGAACAGCTTGTGGTCGAGGAGTTCGTTGGCCTTGCCGCCGATGCTGGAACTGGAGAACAGGTGGTAGAGCAGGAAGAAGGCGGGGAGCTGGAAGAGGCCGGGCAGGCAGCCGGACAGCGGGGACACCTGCTCCTTGCGGTGCAGCTCCATGAGCGCCTTCTGGAACTTCTCCGGGTTCTTGGCGTGCTTCTTGCGCAGCTCGGCGATCTGCGGCGAGAGCTTGGCGCGGGCCTTCTGGCCGCGGGCGGCGGCGCGCGACAGGGGGTGGACGAGGAGGCGTACACAGGCGGTGACCAGGACGATGGCGGCGGCCATCGCCGAGGCGTGGAAGAGCGGTGCGAGCAGGTCGGCGAGGTCGGCGACCAGGCTGGCGAAGACGGACATGGGTGAGCCCTCCGGGGGGTCTCGTCGTGCCGGGAATGCCTCAGCGGAGGCGTGTGTGCGTCGGCATGACGACCCGCGCGGGGTCAGGGAGCGGAGCTGCGCCGAGTCCCTACGCGGCCGTCAGGAGGGGACGGCCGGGTGCTCGCGGGCGGGTGCGCCCACGGGCGTCGGGATCGCGCTGCGGCAGGAACGCGGTGCGTTGCTCGCGGTCGCGGATGGCGGTGCGCACCCGGGTGCGGGGCACGGCGGGCGCGCAGCGCGCGGCGAGCAGCGAGCACAGGGCGAGGGCGGAGCCCGCGGCGGCGGTCGCGGCGAGCGCGACGGCGGCGGAGAGGCTGCCGGTGTCGGCGAGGACGGTCTCGACGAGGAGGAAGAGCATCAGGGCGGCGGGGCGCAGCGCGGCGGTCCACTTGCCGATCACGTTCTTGACCGGGTTGCCGCTCACGTCTCCACCTCCTCCTGCCGGTACTCCGTACGAATGTGCTGCTGCCGTTTATACAGGATCGAGCCGGAGCGGCTGAAGGAGCCTGCGGGGCCCGAGCAGCGCTCGGCTGACCGGATCGGCCGGGTCCGGATCGAGCCCGGGGCCGGGCAGCATCTCCACGTCCTCCAGCGGTACGAGGAGTCCGCACGCCGGGCACTCCCCCGCGAGGCCGACCTCCGTGCCGCACTGGGCGTGCCGGAAGTAGCGCAGCGGCCTGCCGTCGGCGAAGGTGTCGCGCCCCCAGGCACTGAGCGCGCGCAGCGTGGGCCACAGGGCGCGGCCGCGCTCGGTCACCACGTACTCGTGGCGCCGGGGGGCGTCCGCGCAGGGCCGCTTCTCCAGGACGCCCGCGTCGACGAGCGTCTGCAACCGGGCGGCGAGGACCGCGCGGGGGATGCCGAGGTGGACGAGGAAGTCGTTGTACCGCCGCACGCCGTAGAGCGCGTCACGGACGACGAGCAGCGTCCAGCGCTCGCCGACGACCTCAAGGGTGCGCGCGATGGAGCACTCCTGCGCCGCGTAGTCCTTGCCGAGAGCCATGCCCCCCACTGTAGCCACTTTGCCAAGTAAAGGTTCGTTCATTGAACTCCGAATGCTACGGTCGCCCACATGCCCACAGGTTCAATGAATGAACTCACCGCCTCGTCAACGCTCCCCGCTCACCGGGCCGGAGGCCGCCCCGCCGCCACCCTCGCCGTCACCGGCGCCGCGACCGCCCTGACGCTGATGACGTACAGCGCTCCGATGGTCACGCTCTCCGACACGGCGACCGCCCTCGGCACCTCCCTCTCCGCCCAGGCATGGCTCCTGAACGGCGCCCCGCTCGGCCTCGCCGCCCTGCTCCTGGTCGCGGGCAGCCTCGCCGACGACTACGGCCGGCGGCGGATCTTCCTCTCCGGAGTGGCCGCCCTCGGCGTCACCACGGCCCTCGGCGCGCTCGCGAACTCCACCCTCGTCTTCACGCTGGCCCGCGTCGCGCAGGGCGTGGCGAGCGCCGCGATCCTCGCCAGCAGCCTCGGCCTGCTCGCGCACGCGTACCCCGCCGGGCCCGGGCGGATCCGGGCCATGGGCGTGTGGGGCGCGTGCGTCAGCGGCGGCATCGCGGTGGCCTCGCCGTTCGCGGGCGGCCTCACGACCCTCGCGAACTGGCGGCTGCCGTACGCCGCACTCGGCGCGCTCGCCCTCGGCGTCGCCGCCCTCGCACCCCGCGCGCTCACCGAGTCCCGCGCGCCGCGCGAGGGCC
>NZ_AOPZ01000352.1 GCF_000414115.1 Streptomyces aurantiacus JA 4570 | reverse complement strand
CGGGTGTGGCGGGGGGTCAGGCGGCGGCCGCGCGGCGCTGGGTCATCATCCGGGCCATCTCGCCGATGGTCTCGGCCTCGATCAGCTCGTCGTCGCTGATCTTGATGCCGTAGTCCTTCTCCAGGAGCATGGACAGCTCGACCACCGCCAGGGAGTCCAGCTCGGCCTCTTCGCAGGTGGCGTCCTCGGTGATCTTCTCGGGGGAGACCTTGAGCATGGCGACCAGGATCTCTTTGAGGGTGTCGAACATGACGGGGTTTCCTTTCAGGGCGTCGGCGCGGTGCGGGGGAGGTCGGGCCAGGTGAGGGTGGCCGCGCCCCAGGACAGCCCGCCGCCGAAGGCGGTGAGCAGGACCCGGTGGCCGGCCCTGAGGGAGCCGTCGGCCGCACTGTGGGCGAGCAGGGTGGGCAGGGAGGCCACGGCGGTGTTGGCGACCTCGGCGATGTTGGACAGCTGCCGTTCGGGCGCGAAGCCGAGTTCGTCGGCGACGGCGGCCAGGATGCGCAGGTTGGCCTGGTGGGCGCAGAGCCGGTCGACGTCGGCGAGGTCCCAGCCGGCCTGCTCGACGGCCTGGCGGGAGGCTTCGCTCATCCGGCATACGGCGTGCCGGAAGGTCTCGCGGCCGTTCATCCGGAAGTACACGTCGCCGGGGTCGGGCTGCTTGCTGGGCGGGGCGGTGGAGCGTGAGCGGGAGCCGCCGGCGGGGACCTGGATGAGGTCGGCCAGGGAGCCGTCGCTGCCCAGGACGGGCATGCCGATGGCCCCCGGCTCGTCCGCGCGGCCGGCGCGCAGCACCACCGCGCCGGCCGCGTCGCCGAACAGGACCACGGTGGCGCGGTCGTCGGGGTCGACCATGGTGGTGAAGGCGTCCGCGCCGATCAGCAGGACCCGCCGCGCGGCGCCGGCGGCGATCAGCCCGGCCGCGCAGCTGAGGCCGTAGAGGAATCCGGCGCAGGCCGCGGACAGGTCGAAGGCGGCGCCGGTGCCCAGGCCGAGCCGGGTGGCGATCTCCGGTGCGGTGGGCGGCACTTGCCGGTCGGGGGTGGTGGTGGCCAGGATCAGCGCGTCCACGCCGCCGCCCCCGGCCGATGCCAGGGCGCGCCGGCCGGCTTCGACGGCGAGGTCGGAGGTGGCATCGCCGGGCTCGACGACGTGGCGCACCGACATGCCGGTGCGGGTGCGGATCCACTCGTCGCTGGTGTCCAGGCGCGCGCTCAGGTCGGCGTTGGTGACCACTGTGGGCGGCAGGTAGGAGCCGATGCCCACGATGACGGCGGACTTCATGCCCGCGCCTTTTCCGCGGGGCTGGTGAGGGCTTCGAGGGGCAGGCCCATGTAGGCCATCCGGGACTCAGCCATCTCATCGGTCCAGCGTTCGGCCATGTCGTAGCGCTGTTCGGGGGTGGTGTCCAGCAGGCGGGTGCCGGGCCAGATCTCGTAGTCGCCGATTTTGTCGGCGTGTTCGGCCATGCCCTGCTGGAAGAGTTCCTCGCGGTGGATGACGAACTTGCGGTCGTCGATCTCGTCCCACAGCCGCACCCCGGCGGCCAGGATCTCCATCAGCCGGGGCCGGTACTCGGGGTGGGCGCGCAGGTGGTCGCGCAGGATGGTGCTGGCGACGGTGAGGTGGCGGATCTCGTCGATGGCGGTGCCGCGGGAGATCTCGCCGGTGGCCGGGGACAGCGGGGTCCACTTGCGTTCGCTGAGCTCGGCGGCCGGGGCCAGGACGCCCTCGATGACGATGGCGAAGACCGCGACGCCGCCGGGGAAGTCGCGCTGGGTCTGGACGATGTCGAGGGTGAAGTCGATGACCGGCTGCAGCACTTCGCGCTGGTAGTCGGCGGCCATGTCCTGGATGTCACGCAGCAGGGTCGCCTCCGGCATGCCCAGCTCCACCAGGTGGTTGCGGAACACCCGGGCGTGGCGGGCCTCGTCGATGAGCTGGGTGGCGTAGAACTCCAGCTCCTCGATGCCCGGGGCGATGGCCACGTAGGGGGCCAGGATGCGGGTGGCGACCTCCTCGGACAGGCCGCGCAGGCCGAACTCCAGGACGAGGGCCTCGCGCAGCGGGCCCGGCGCCCTGAGGAAGTCCGGCACGGCCGCGTTCTCGTGGTGGCCGCTGACCCCGCGCTCGCGCAGGGTGCCCTGGGCGACCTGGGTGATCCAGTAGGCGAGGTTGCACTCCTTGGGCCCGAGGGTGAGTTCCTTGGCGCCGTCCAGCAGACCAGGAGCGGTGTCCCAGTCTGCCTCCCGTGCCACGGTGCTTGGCGGGGAACCGGTCATGGCGGGTGGTGCTCCTTGTCTGCGGCGGGGCGGGGGCGGGGGCGGGGG
>NZ_AOPZ01000351.1 GCF_000414115.1 Streptomyces aurantiacus JA 4570 | reverse complement strand
CGCCACGGCGTGCTGCCGCGGACCCTGCACGTCGACCGGCCGAGCTCCCACGTGGACTGGTCGGCCGGAACCGTCGAACTGCTCGACCGGGCCCGCGAGTGGCCCGACCGTGACGGCGCGCCGCGCCGTGCCGGTGTCTCGTCGTTCGGCGTCAGCGGCACCAACGCGCACGTCGTCGTGGAACAGGCACCCCGGCGGCGCGGCAAGGCCGCCGAGCCCCAGCGGCCCGGTGAGGTGGCGGCCGCTGTCGCCGTGCCGCTGCCGTTGCCGGTGTCGGCCCGCGACGCGGACGCCCTGCGCGCGCAGGCCGGCCGCCTGCGGGAACGGCTGCTCGCCGACCCCCCCCTCGCCGGCTGCTCGCCGACCCCGCCCTCGCGGCGGACCGCGCCGGACTCACCGACCTGGGCTGGTCGCTGGACACGGGCCGCTCCCGCCTCGAACACCGCGCCGTCGTACTCGGCCGGGAACGGGAGGAGGCCCTGACCGGGCTCGAGGCGCTCGCCTCCGGCGGGACCGGGGTCGTCTCGGGTTCCGTGGTGGAGGGCCGCCTGGGCGTCCTGTTCACCGGGCAGGGCAGCCAGCGGATCGGGATGGGAAGGGAGCTGTACGACGCTTTCCCCGTGTTCGCGGACGCGCTGGACGAGGTGTGCGCGCACTTGGATGCCTTGCTCGACCGGCCTCTGAAGGAGGTCATGTTCGGGGCGGACGCGGGGTACGCGCAGCCCGCGCTGTTCGCGGTGGAAGTGGCGCTGTACCGGCTTGCCGAGTCGTTCGGGGTGCGGCCGGAGATCGTCGGCGGCCACTCGATCGGCGAGCTGACGGCCGCGTACATAGCCGGAGTGTGGTCGCTGGAGGACGCCGCCCAACTCGTCGCCGCGCGCGGCCAGTTGATGCAGGCGCTGCCCGAGGGCGGGGC
>NZ_AOPZ01000350.1 GCF_000414115.1 Streptomyces aurantiacus JA 4570 | reverse complement strand
TGCCGCAGGATCCGCACCAGCTCACCGGCCGGGTAGGTGTTGAGCACCTCGGCGGCGCTCATCCCGGCCGTTCGGTGGCACTGCTGGTGGGCGTGCATGTGTGGCGTCGCGCTGAACCATTCACGCGCGGTGTCCGTGTTTGGGCTCGTCCGCGTCGAGGGGGGGGGCCGCCTCGGTGGGCGGCGTCGGACCGCTGGGCGGCGGTGCGCACCCGCTGGGCGCGGTGGGCGGCGAAGCGTTGGGCGGCGCTGCGGAGGCCGGCCCGGCAGGAGGGCTGAGCGGGGGCCCGCCCGGGCGGGCCCGGACATGCGAGTGGGGGGTGACCGCCGGGCGGTCACCCCCCACTCGCATGTGTACGTGGGCGCGTGTGGGCAGAGGCTTAGC
>NZ_AOPZ01000349.1 GCF_000414115.1 Streptomyces aurantiacus JA 4570 | reverse complement strand
CCCCCCCGACGTCCCCCCGACGTCCCCGGAGTCCTCGCAGCAGAATTAGTGTCCCGGCATGACGAATGAGCATCGTGATCTGACCGCTGTCTGCGCCGCGGCGCACAGCGGATACGTCCTGCGGGTCATACGGGACGGGAGCCTGCAGCCGCTCGCCGAGAAGGAGCTGCCAGGCTGGCCCGACTGGCCGGCGTTCCCAGCGGAGGCAGCCGCTGCGGCAGGATGCGAGCTCGTCCTGCTCGGCTACATGATCTGGCCCGACACGGTCACGCCCGACTCGCTGATCGGCTGGCACCCGGTCCCGGACGCACGGGCATGGTCGGCGCAGGTCGCCACGTTCGCCGACCTGCTGGCCCACGGCTACTGACGGGCCGGAGCCGCGCGGCCTATGGCGGCCTCTCGAGCTTCATAAGATCGCCAGGGGGCGTGATGGGGGACGGCAGCCACACCCCCAACTTCGAGGGCCGGGGCGGAAACGGCTCCTACTACGTGAGCTACGTCAGCAACCACGGCTCTCTCGGCAATCCCAGGGCCGTGGCGGGCTCTCGCGGCCCTGGGGGCGTGCCGGCCTCCGCCTTGTGTATGATCTTGGTGTAACTCCGGTGCAGGGCACGGGAGTCACGCGTCTGTGGTCCAAGGAAAGACGTCCATCATCCGATGGGAAATGCAGGTGCAAGGCATGCCGGGCGCTCCACCAGAGATGGGCCCCTCACCAGCCGTGAGGGGCCCATCGTCGTCTCAACGACCACCACCGCGAAGAAGACAGTGGCGGGCACAGGGCCGGACGAGCGGACCCGGACCTTCTCGCCGTCGAGTACGCCGTGCCCGGCCGGCCGGCCCCCGGGCCCCGGAGAGCCAGGGCATCTGGGACCGGCCTCCACCTGGGTGCGCCACAAGGCGCGCCTGCTCATCGTGGGTCCGCCGCGGGAGCGCGGGCGGCAGGTCCGTCAGCGGCGAGGTGCTACTTCCAGATGTCGTTGACCCACTCGGGGTGGTCGATGAAGGGGTTGCGGTTCTTCTGGATGCCGTAGATCCGGTCGTTGCGGGTCTTCTCGAGAGTGTCGGGCGGGTCGGCCTCGTTCCACTGCTTGAGGACGGACAGGCGGCCCATGGCCGGCGCGCTGCCGTTGTTGACCTTGTCGTTCGGCTCGAGATCAGGGAAGGAATCGGTGCCGTCGTAGCGGACGACCATGTAGAGGATCATGCGGGCGACGTCGCCCTTGACGGCGTCGCGCGGCTCGAAGGAGTCCTCGTCCACGGAGCTGCCGGGTGCTTCGTCGACGGGGCTGCCGCCGTTGTCGAAGTCCAGGTTGCCGCGGGTGGAGTTCACCGAGGCGTCCTCGGGACGCAGGTGGTGGATGTCAGTGCCCGGGCCGGTTGAGGTGCCGAAGTCGCCGTGCGACTTGGCCCAGACGTGTTCGCGGTTCCAGTCCTCGGAGCCGGAGCCGTGGGCGCTCTTGGCCTGGGAGCGGCCGGAGTAGATGAGCAGGACGTTGTCCGGGTTGCCGGGGTCCTCGTCGGTGGTCTGCAGCGCGTCCCAGACCTGCTCGTAGTTCAGCTGGGTCTGCTCGCTGATGATCGTGTGCAGAGCCGTCTTGAGCTCCGGCCCCGTCTTGCCCAGGGCGCCCTCGTAGTAGGAGTCGTCCAGCGGCGCGGCCGCTGGCGGGTTCTTCGGGGTGCTGGGGGAGCTGTCGGTGGCGAAGGCCGCCGCGGGGACCGCGACGGCGGCCGCGACGGCCACGGTCAGGGCAGGGCGCCGCCAGCGGCGGCGTAGACGATGAGCGGACATGATGTGGGGGGCGTCCTCTCGTTCACAACGGGGCACGTGCCCGGGCCGGGCAGGCCAAGGCGCGGACCCGTAGGAGCAGTTACCGGTTGGTTCAGGTCATGGAGCGTGCCACGCACCACGCGCGTAGAAGTGGACAGACCGCGATCATTGAGTGCCGAGAGCGTGAAGGCTCGCCAGGGGCATGACACGGCGCCGTTGAGCCACTGCTTCACGGGGGCGGGCGGAAGGTCACACTTCTGGGCCCGGGGCCGGTGTCACCGGAATGGGCCTTGTCCCCAGGCCCACGATCTTGCAGGCTCCAAGAGCCCGCTCCCCGTGTCGAGGAGGCTTGCGTTGCCGTCCGAGATTGACATCCTGGCGCCGCCGAAGACGGTCCTCACCCGGATCACCCGGTGGGAGACCGGGCTCGACCAGGTCGTGCCGGCGAAAAAGGCGGGCTCGAACCTGCTGATCGCGACGTGGAACCTGCGGGCCTTCGGGGACTTGACCAAGGCGTGGAAGACCGCGGAAGGGGAGTCGCCGAAGCGGAACTTCACCGACGTGCACCTGATCGCGTCGGTGGTACGCCGGTTTGATGTGGTCGCGGTGCAGGAGGTGCGCGGCAACCTGCGCGCCCTGCGCCACCTGCTCAAAATCCTCGGGGAGGAGTGGGCGTTCATCCTCACCGATGTGACCCTGGGCAAGGCCGGCAACAACGAGCGCCTCGCCTTCCTGTTCAACACCACCCGCGTCAAGCCCTCCGGTCTGGCCTGCGAGCTCGTGGTGCCGCTCGAGCAGGCCGCGGGCGTGAGTGCGGCCGGACTGGACCGCCAGTTCGCCCGCACCCCCTACGCCGTCAGCTTCCTCTCCTCCGGGCAGACGTTCACCCTGGTCACCCTGCACGTCAACTACGGCAAGAAGGCCGCCGAACGGGTCCCGGAACTGAAGGCCATCGCCAAGTGGCTCGCCGGCTGGGCGGAGCGGGAGTTCGGCTGGGAACACAACCTGATCGCGCTGGGCGACTTCAACATCGACCGCCACGGCGACCCGCTGTTCGATGCCTTCACCTCCACCGGCCTCACCCCGGCCCCGCAGCTGGACGGACTGCCGAGGACCATCTTCGACAAGCCCGGCGCCGAGCACTTCTACGACCAGATCGCCTGGTTCACCAAGGGCCAGAAACACCGCCCCGTGCTGCGCCTGGAAGCCGTGGCCGGCGGTCAGCTCGACTTCGTCTCGGCCCTGCAGGGCGATCAGACCCTGCCCGAGCTGTCCTGGCACCTGTCCGATCACTTCCCCCTCTGGATGGAGTTCGCCATCCCCGCTAGCTGACGAAGCAACCGCAGACAGCCGGCTCGACGGCCGGTGTGGTCTCCCCGTCATCACCACCCCCTAATGGGGTGCTGTCCGGCGCCCACCGGGACTCACGCCGCCTGTCCGTGCGGAAGTGGCGGGGCGCGCCCCTGGACTACTTCCTCCGACCGGCCTCGAGCAGGAGCACGGCTGCCAGGCAAACCACTCCTGCAATCATCGCGCCGAAGAAGATCCCCTCGAAGAGCAGGCTGTTCGCGCCCTCAACGGTGCCGTCCTGATGGGTGCACGACTTCTCGAAGGGGAAACGGTCCGTGTGCAGGTCGCTGCAGTGGTTCGGCAAGTCCTCATGGAGCACATTCGCCTTGGCCCAGGACAGTGCCCATAGAAGGACGAAGACCCCGGCGAACGCGCAAACGGCCCCCCACAGCCGGTTGAGTTGGGCATCACCTATGCCAGCGCTCGTCACACGGCGGAGGGTACCGTGCCGCCCTGATCTGCCCGCCCCGGTCGCCGGCTTCACCCCCGACCCGGCCGCCAGCTCGGCCCTCTCGATGTCCTCACCGACGTCCGTACGCGCGGCCGCCGGCCCCGGCTGCCTGGCCGGCGACCGTGCCGCTCTGATGTCGTTAAGGCACGCGCTCCACGGTCTGCGGATGGCACCGGGAGCACCACAGTGCTGAGCACGAGCAGGTAGCTCGCAGGAGGAGGGAGAACGGCATGGCCGCGGAACGCTGGGTCTCGGGAATCGCGAGCCTGGACAGGGGGATGTTTGCCGTTGATCAAGTGCGCAGACCGTCGGAGGCCGAGCGGTCTGCCTGCTGGGAGCTGGAGATCGACTTCGATCGTGCGGTCACCGTCGGGGACGGCACGCTGGTGGTCAACAGCAATGCTCCCTCGCACGACGCGGCGGTGACTCTGCGGTGCGGCAGGGAACACCCCACGCCTGGGCCGGAGTTCACCGAGCTAGGAGCATGGCCCTTCACCAGCTACAGCGGCGATCTCGTAGTTTCCACGATCGACGGACCCGAGCCGGAGCTGTGCAAGCAACTTCTCGACGCCGACCGCAAGTACCGCGTGCGAGTGTGGGCGAAGGGCAGAGATACGGCCCGAGATGCCTTCGAGCGCCTCCAGGGCGAGCTGTACCCGATCACCGGCCTGGAGGAGTACATCATCGACTTCGAGACCTTGTGAGCCCGGTGGCCGCTCTCGCTCTGCCACCGGAACGGCCTCCAAGGCCACGGGTATGCCTTGGAGGCCGTTTGGCGAGGGCCGGCGCGCTGGGCGGTACCGCACGCCGCCGCTGTGTTCAGTCGACGTAGATGCCGTACGCGTCCCCGTCGAGGATGCGGTCCTTGCCGTACCAGTTCACGAGCTTGGCGCCGGCGGATCGGTTCTCCGACTCGGGGACCATACGGACGGAGAAGTTGCCGTCGCCCTTGCCTGCCCCTTCCTTGGTCGAGGCGAAGGGGAACTCGTCACAGTCGTGCTGGGCCGGGCGGTTGAGTCCGGCGCACGCCTTGTCCTTCTCCCGCTTATTGCCGTCGGCCACCTTCTTCGACTGCGCGTCGAACTTGGAGTAGTTGCGGTGGATGGGCTGCCACTCACCGTGCCAGATATACCCCGGGATGTCCTTGTCGGCCTTCTTGGGATAGGTGAGCTGCGGCGCGTGCAGGGCTTCAAAGACATGCTCGGCCACGCCCTTGACCGAGGTGTCCTTGCGGTCGTAGGAGAAGTTCGGGGTGACGCGGTTGAATACGGCGCCCTTGTTGCCGTAATTGCCCATGTAGGTGGCCGAGTCGAAGCGGAAGCCGCCTGTCGGGCCGTTGTTCCACGGCGTCACGACACCTCTGGGGCTGGTGACCTGGTAGTGGGTCTGGAACGCGCAGTACGCCGGCTTGTCGATGCGGCTCTGGTCCCCGCCCGATTCGGAGGAGCGCACCTCGTAGGCGACGTACTGATCCCGCCACCCCGCGACCGGGAGGGTGTGGATGTCGTTCCCGTTACCGAAATCGGCCTTGCACGCCCCCACACCGGAGCCGGACGTCGGCGTGGCGGTCGGCGAGAACGACATGACGGATCCGGCCTGATCCGAGAAGATGCCCTGCGCCTTGAGCTCGTCGGTCTTGACGTTGATGAACCCCTTGCGGTCCCCGTCGGACCCCGTGCCCACCTCCGTCTCCCGGAAGCTGACGGACCCTTCGACCTGCCCCTGGCCGCCGAGCTTGATGGCCGTGTTGTAGCCCCACCGGCAGAAGTTGAAGTGGTTGAGGACACGGCCCTGCGTGCGGTGGCCCAGCGGGTCGTCCTGGCACTTCTTGAAGTCGATTGTCCCGTCGCCTTTGAGGAACAGCTGCTTGTCCGTGTTCGTCTTGTCGTCGGCGACGTAGGTTCCGCCCTCGCGGGCCAGTTCTGCCTCCTGCTGCCTGGTCGTCGGCGCAGCAGGGGCCGGAGCCGAGCCCCTGGCGCCGGATGTGGTGTCAGTGTTCTTTTCGCGAAGCGCTCCTAAGTCGAGCGGCTCGCCCAGCGGCGGTGCGGCGATCGGGCTGCTGCTGCGCAGCCACACGATGCCCTGGCCGCCGGCACCTGAAGGTTCATCAGCGGGTGAGGCAGCTGCGGCGGTCCCGCTCAACACGGCACCGACGCTGACGAGCCCAAGGAGTGTCGCGGTCGCACGTCTGAGACGCAAAGAAATCCTCTCCTCTTCACAATGTGATCTTGCGCGTCGCCGGAGCCTGCGCAGTCACCGGGACAGCAGCAGCTACGCGCCTCCAGCCCTGCTGCGCCGATCGTCTGACCAAGGTCCAGACCAGTCGACGCGTCTCGCACTGTTGCAGGTGTGAGGAGTTGGAACGAGGAGCTTCATGGACCGTGGCCGACAGTCGAGCGGCGATGGAACAGGGAGGGCCGAAGGAGGAAGAGGATCTGAACTGCGGCTTCCCTCAGCTTCATTCGCTGGCTGGGAAGCAGGAGAGGGACCCGCAGATCGATGTGGAGGGGCCGATTCTTTGCTGTAGGGACTGGATGAGAGCGCGCGGGCACCACATCCGGCCAGCCGAGGCCGGCCGGACGTGGTTCGCCGGCGGATGCCACTGGCGCGAGCCGACAGCACCGTCGAACACATGCCGACCCGGGCGGCGCCGCTCAGGCGCGGCCAGTCAGATCCGGCTCGTGATGCTCGCGCCGTTGTCCTGGTCCTCGCCGCGGTACGCCGCTTCCTGCGGCACTACGAGCCGATCCTGCAGCAACCGGTCCACCCGCTCGACGGTCATGACCGTGATCCCCCCTGGCCGCGGGGGCAGGTCAGCGTTGACCCAGCCTGCAGGGTGGTTCCGGTGCCCACGACCTGGTGAGCCCCCGGAGCGGTTGGAGGCTCGACCTTCTCGCGACCGCGTCGGGAAGGTCCGCGCGAACACGAGCGTGTCGGTGGCGGGAGCCTCCATGTCCTCCCGCCGACGGGCGGACCTGCCGCACTGATCAGCAGCTCAGGGGGCGGCTGAAAGTGATCTTTGACGGAGTGATCATGTCGTGATTGCCTGATGCCCTGACGTGGACACATAAGTCCGAACAACTCCACAGGGGGGCACTTTGCGCACTCGGCGCAGAAAATCCTTGGCAGCCGCCGCAGCGTCAATCATGGTTCTGCTCACGCCACTTGCAGCCAATGCCGACACCGCGGCCTCGCCCCGGACAGCGACCGCGGCGGCCAAGACCACACCGGCGGAGCCCGCTCAGGATCCCGGAGACGACACCCCGCAGGAATTCCAGACTTTGCCCGAACCGGCACCCGCGCCAGAGCGCTCCAACTGCGACGAGCAGCACCTCAAGGAGCTCAGGGACGCCGGCCAGAAGCGCGCGGTATGCGTTGAGTGGGGGGCTCCGCAGGAGGCCGCTAAGAAGCAGACGGCGCGACCCAAGTCCGCGGCGAAGTCTGCCGGGAGCGCATTCTGGTGCGCGAACGAAAACATGAACAAGACCTATGTGACGCGCACGTCCATCTGCTCACGGCGCTCGATGACCATCCTCCTGGTCGACACGATCACCGGCAAGACCTGGGGCAAGGCCCGCGGCTACACCGAGCAGGAGATCGACACCCAGACCAACTCTGTTGAGTTCGACGAGCACTTCAAGTTCCACCTCACAGATTCCGATATCACATCGTCCGTGATGACGGTGAAGGCGGAAGCGATCTGCTCACTCGACGACAGCTGTAAGCAGCGTGGCCCATGGGCTGACAAGCCGCAGCCGATCACGGTCGGCCAGTCGGTCGAAGGCCACTGGTCCCGATCCTGGAACGGGACCAAGGGGCGAAAGACCTTCCTCCTCCAGTACGACATCATCGTCAATATTGGGTCGGGTTTCGGCAATCTTTCATGGGGCGGCCACCTGGAACCGGGTGGCGGCACATTCAAGGTCCGTTGCGACAACAGCGTTAACAGGTTCGCAGGTTGTGTCGTGCCGAGCTTCACCCCCACGCTGGTCGTGCCCAAGAAGCACAAGGAAGCCCGCGCTTTCATCGCCGTAGCCCAGGCGAGCATGTCCACCCACCCGGGCCTTAAAGGGGCTGGGAAGCCCCTTCACCGCGAAGGCAGCCTAAAGGAGTCGGAAAAGAACCGAGCCGTCATCTGCGACAGCACCTACAAAGCCGCCTCGAACACGCCCAACCCGACGTGTGACGAATTCCCCTTCGCCAAGTCAAAGGAGAGCGGAAGGCGGCTCGGGGTAAAGTCTGGCAAGGAATGCCAGTGGTACTGGGTCGCCGAAGATACAGTGAACGGAAAGAAGAACAGCCTGCTCATGTGGGACGGATTGTTTGAAGCCAAACTCCCTCCCTCTGCAAAGTGCGCCCGGGCGAGCATGCCGTCAATCCAGAATAAGGGAGTTGGCGGAGCACTCGGAAATCTGACAAAAGAAGAGCGCCTCCTTAACAATGACCCCTACTGGGTAGACGCCGGCGCCAAGAAGTAGCAGCGGCGCAGCGGTCCGGTCCGCCCCGGCGGACCGGACCCACCCGCGGTGACGTAGCCCCGTCGGCACAGCCCTCGCCTTCCCTCCGACCGCCCCGCCCGGGTAGCCTCACCACCGCCGGACCGCCCTGGTGAACCCGCACGAACAACCCCGGAAGCCGAAAGAGTTGAGGTACACAGCACAGTGAGCGCAAAGACACTCCCGAACTCTCAGCTCTACGAATTCGGATACTGCGTCATCTTCGCGAAGGGAATCTCCCCGACTGAGCTCCTGGACAGGGTGGCCGGTGAGAAGGTGACGCCGATTGCCCTGAGCCGCGCAGAAGCGGATGCCATTCAGGAGCTCGGTGAAGACCTCGACGAGGGAGACATCCCCGGCCTGGACATGGACGAGCTCCGCGACAGCGGGATGCTCGACAACGAGCGCGCGCTGGTCCGCGCAGGCACCTACGGCGACTGGGCCTTCGCTGTTGAGCCGATGGGCCTCTGCCTCTCGGAGGACGAGATCCTCGAATCCGTCTCCCACGGCACGTCCGCACTCTCGGTCACCCTCAACGACTCAATGGCCTCCTGGATCGCCTACGCGGAAGACGGAGAAATCCTGTCCCATTTCGACCCGCTCTTCCCCGAACAAGACCGCGGGACCAACCCCCAAATCCTCGAGGAGCTCACGGGCTACCGGGCAGCCATCGAAGACGGAGACCGTGCGAGCTCCTACGAGCGCGCACTCCACAAAATCCAGCGAGAACTCCACTGCGACGTGCCTCAAGAGGCAGACGAAGCTTCCCTGCCCGCTATCCGCGTCTCGGAGGAAGACTGACCGGTCCAGCCGCCTCGCCAACGACTGCATCACCGCTCCGGAATCCGCAGACGCCGCCAGGGCCGCTGGCGCATGACCGCGCGCGCCGCGCCCTGGTCAAGCGCTCGTTCACCGCTTGCCCGCCGCCGTCTTCTTCGCGGCGGTCTTCTTCGCCACAGTCTTCTTCTGGGCGGCCTTCTTGGCGCTGGTCTTCTTCGCCGTCTTCGGTTTCAGCTCGTGCACATCGCGGGCGGCCTCCCCACGGGATTCGCGGGCCCGCTGTACCGAATGCTCCAGCGCGGCTGTCGACCCGTCCGGCGGGCACAGGCGGTGCCGTTGGCGCCGACTGGTACGAGGACGACGAGTTCGCCGCCTACGGCCTGACCGGCCACCAGATCGCCGACCCGCACGCCTGGACACTGGAATGGGCCAGCGACCTGAGCGCCCGGCTCCACGGCGAACAGGGCGAAGACGAATGAGACGCCCCATGAGCCGCTGCTATGCGAGCGTTGCGAGGGCAGCTGCGCACTCATCTCCTTGAAGTCGCCGATGCAGTAGAGGAGTCGGCGGCGCGCGTGCCGATCAAGGCCGGGAGGAAGTGCACGGGGGAGGCCCGGCGACTGCCCCTCCTGGCCGGCAGGCCGGAACTGGGCACATGGGGCGCAGGCGCCTCCCGGGTGCGGACTGCGGCTGCGGCCCCGGCTGTGCCGGAGCCCGCCACCACGTGACGCCGTGATCCCGGCGTCGTTGAACCGTGCGACTCCAGGTTCGCCGGCCCCTTGCTCGGCCTGGGCGATGTGTCCGGTGAGAGGGAAGGATCGCCACGTGGTGACCGTGTCCTCAGTACTCAGCGATCCGGAACCGTCGAGGGGGCCCAGGTGAAGCCGTCGGAGGCGTCCGCAGCATTCGAGGCGATCGTGCAGGCCGAGCGTCGGCGGGAGCGGCTGGAACAGGTGCGCAGCCAACCCGCGCAGCCTCTTGCCCGTCGGGACCCGCCTGCCCGCTGGCCCCTCCAGACGTACATCAGCGGGGCGATGCTCGGTCTCATGGCGGGACTCGGCGCGGGAGCACTGCTCGACGCCACCTTGATTATGAGGGCCCTGCCTGCCGCCGCAGGAGGACTACTCGGCGTGCTCGCTGCCCGGCGGTACATGCGCTGGCCGGAGGCGTAGGCGACGGGTCCCGGTCACTCATGGTGGATGACCTCGCGTACGTGAATCGCCATCGCCCTTCTATCGCCCGCCGGGCGGAGTGGGACGATGCGCGAGCTGCTGGCCTCTGCGGGCTTGGTCCGCGAGCGCGCACTACTCCAACGGATTGATTGAGCGGGCTCACACCGGTCCCCGCCTAGACAGCAGGCTGGCGGCCTCTCCGGCCCGCTCGGACAGAACCACGCAGGCAGCCGGGTGCAGGACCCGCCAGTCCGTGTTCCACCACGCCCCGGCCACCAGGGAGTGATCACCGGTGAAGTCGGTGACCGTCGTGAAGCGCCGGTTCAGAACATGCTGGCCGACGCCCGGCTTTTCCCGCTCGGCGACCGAGGCTGACGGCAGGCACCCTCGCCTTCTCGAGGGCTGTTCTTGAGTAGCCCTGATCAGCGCCTGGGTGCGGGCTGTAGAGATCGTTGCCCGTTGCTGAGGTGCCGGATCGGCCGCCCGCCGCGTGCGGTCACGGGGTGTCGCCCCGCCAGTCCCACACCGACGGCATGTCCTCACGGGGCCCGTACTCGGCACACCCGCCGGGCCCGTACGCACCGATCTCCGTGATCAGCAGAGCGCCCTCAGCGAGTTGCTCATCGCTGAGCCCGGTGACGTCGACCAGGAGGCCATCCAGCGGTCCGCCGACGAGCTCGCGATAGGGGCGGCCGGGCTGCGGACCGGGGTCGGGATCGTCGTGGTCACTGCCGTAGACACGGCGCCGCATCAGCTCATCCATGCTGATGAGCGTCCCACCGGGCACTGACAACCCGGGTTATCCACAGGAACGCCTGTTCTGCGGGTCGGCGCCGTACTGTGCTGCCTGTTGTCGATCACAGGGGGGACGGTTGTGCAGTGCGGCACGGTGTTTGAAGAGCTCGCAGTCGACGTCCTGGCCGAGCTGCCCGGCGCGGCGCGGCTCGAGGTCCTCGCCCTCGTCGATCGGGTCCGGCACGCTCCGCGGGCATGGCCGGACGTACGCGATCCGGGCTCGGTCGAAGAGATCCGCGAGGCATTCGGCGCCCGCTGCTGGATCCAGTACATGCCCCACGACGGGGCCATCGAGGTCCGGGAGATCGGGTGGGCGGGGTGACGGGATTCGAACGGGCGTCGAGGGCGGCGTGCGGGCAGGCGTCTCACCGACTCCCGAGCCAGGGACTCGGACCCGCCCACGCCGCGCGCCGAAAGCTCCCCGGTGTAGCAGGCGCGCTGAAGGCGTCGGACCACACTTCTATTCCGCGCGGCCATCCAGTGGGCGGGCCGGGAGTACGACGGTCCGTGTGTGGTCTCCCGTATCGACATCCTGCCGCGGGTCGGCCGAGGCAGCCCCGCTCTACCCGGACGCCGAGCGGCCCTGGCGCAGAGTTCCGCGCTCCGGTACGCCGGAGACGAACTGATAGGGGCTGATCCCTTCTACTGGTAGGCATGGCTCAGCGCCCACATCGCCCAGACGATCACGGCCAGCGGCAGCACGATGGCCGCCGTGCCGAGTGCGACTCCCGCCCGCGCCCGGAAGGGATCGGCTTCCTGCTGGCCCCGCGCTCTGCGCAGCGCGACGATGCCTGAGACGACCGCACCGATCCCGGCGGGCACGATCCAGTACACGGGAAACCAGCGGACCCGCATCGGGACCGGTTCGGGCAGCACAAAGGGCCAGACCATCATCGCAACGGCGGCAGCGCCCAGTACCAGTGACGTCGTGCCCCGTGGCTGCTGCCGCGCCGTCAGCTGTTCACCGGAGCCTGCAGCCTGCTCAAGGGAACTCATGCTCCAGACGCTAGGCAGCGGGTGCCGTGCTCCGCTTGGGCACGAGTACCTAGGCCGGCATGAGTAGCGCGCAGCCGACGAGGCTCGGGCGGTGCCGGGCGCACCGCACACCGACGGTGGCGCTCACGCGGGCGGGCAGCACGGGCAGCCGCGCGGCTGCGGGGTGCGGCCGATCTGGCGGAGAGTGTGCAGGAGCAGCCTGCAGTTCTGCACGGCGTTGTAGGAACTGCCCAGCGGCTGGTAGCGGTAGGCGCACCGGTGGACCGAATAGAGTCCCTTCCACGCTGCGTAGGGGCGCATCGCGTCCTCCCAGCGGCAGATGTCCAGCCACGTCGTGGATTGGCGGCCGGAGAGTCGGTGCAGTTCGCGCTCCAGCACTCCGCGGTCGAAGGTGACGTTGTAGGCGATGCACCGCTGTCCGCTGAGGACTTCGGTGATACGGGGAAGCAGCCCGCTGAACGTCGGGGCGTCGGAGACCCTCTCTGCGGTGATGCCGTGCAGAGCCGAGGCGGATGCCTCGATGCCGGCACACGGATTGAGGACTTCCTCGATAAGGACGGCCCCGTGGCGGTCGGTCGCGCCGATCTGGACTGCCCACGCTTCGTTGAGCCCGGTCGTCTGGATGTCCAGGACGACGAGACCCGGGTCGGCCAGCAGCCGGTTCGCCCACCGGCGTACGCGCTCCCGCTCCTGGCGCCATGAGCGGGGCCGGCGCAGGACGCGCACGGCGTCGTCGAGTGCGGCGTGGCGCTCGCGGGTGCCTTGGATGTGCCAGCGGCCGTCGTAGTCGTGCTGGGAGTGCAGGGTGCCGAGGTAGTGCAAGGGGCGCTCGTATGCGACCCAGCTGGGGTGATCCGCGTCGGCGGGGCGGATGAGCCGGACCGGGAGGGTGTCGACGGTGTGGATGAAGTCGTCCGGATACAGGCTGGTTTCGCTGCATCCGTCAGGCAGCTGGGGCATGTCGGTGGGGTGCTTTCGCCGCGGCGGGTCGAAGTCGCTTCCGGATGCGTGTGTCCCGCCTGGTCGGTCGCAGGCGGAGCTCGCGCGGGTGGGAGATCTCCGGGCGTGCGGAGGGCGATGCCGGTGGGCATGTGCAACAGCACCTGTACACGGGGCCATTCCCGGTCGTGCGGGATCTTGCGAGTGTAAGGAGGGCCGAGAGGTTAGTCGTGGTGCGACAGGCCCGTGCGGGGGTCGTAGCTCAGTTGTTTGAGGCGGGCGTCGTGGGGGCGGCCGTCCGGGGTGAGCAGCAGGACGGGTTTCCCGGCGAGGGCTTCGGGCTGGTTGATGGTCCAGTGGGCGGGTGGCGGCAAAGCGTTGCTGCGGCGGAACCAGTGCTGGGGCAGGCGCACCGTGTTGAGGAGGAACTCGCGCTGCTGCAGGCGGTGCTGGTCGGCCTCCCGGCGTGGGTGGTAGCGGCTGAGGTCGGCCGGCAGGTGTCCTTCGGGATCGAAGGTGCGCTCGCCGCCGGGGTGCTGGTAGAGGCCGATTACGTCGATGGAGGGCTCGCCGAGCCGGGAGCGGGCGATCAGGTGGGAGGGGGCCTCGGGGTCGTCGGGCTCGGCATGGAGGCGGCCGGAGGCGAGTTCTTCGATGCCGCAGGGCACTCCGCCCGGGTAGGGGGACACGGAGCGGGCGCGGGCCTGGTTGCGCTCTTCGTCCAGGACCGTCTGCCAGTGGCCGAAGGTCTCGTTGAGCAGGGCGTGGATGGGCCGCTCGCCGGCGGGCGGGGCGGGGGCGTAGACGGACTGCAGGATCGGGTGGGTGTCGTCGGGGGTGATCAGCTCCAGTTCGAGCGGGCCGTCGGCGGGCATCCGCTCGGTGAGGGCGTGCCAGGTGGCGGCCTGGATGTAGGGGGCGTAGGCGTCGATGGGACGGCCATCGGGGTGGCGCAGGCGGGGCAGGCCCGAGCTGGCGGGGGTGAAAAGGACGTGCATCTCCGCGATGGCGGTGAGCACATGGGGCCGGTTGATGAAGTGGCGCCAGAGCCGGCCGCGGCGCTGCAGCAGGTAGTCGAAGGGGGCGAGGTCGGTGAACAGGTGGTCGAGGCAGTAGTCGAGCGACTGCTCCAGGACCTGGGTGCCGATCAGGAGGAACCGGTCGGGCCGGTGGGGGTTTCTCGTGGTGGAGCGCAGGTCGGGGTTCGGATGGGGGCCGAGGAGGCGCTCCAGGGTGTGCTGGTGGCGGGCGCGGTCGCGTTCGAGGAACCGGGCGTGCAGGAGCAGGAGTTCCGTCTCCTCGTTCCAGCCGGCCTGGGCGGCGAGGTCGGCGGCCGCCCGGTACAGCGCGGTGGCGGGTGCGATCCGGTTGCGCAGCACGCCGGTGATGCCGTCGGCGTGCTCGGTGAGCAGCCGCTCGGCGAGCTGCTCGGGCCCGGGGTCGGCCCTCAGATGCAGCTTCGTGCGCCGACCCGGCGCGGGCTGGGTCGAACTGTGCGGCGGCGGTGCAGGGCTGAGAGTGCGGCAGGTGCCGTGCGGGTCGACGAAGGTCAGCGGTCCGGGGGCGGCGGGGTTGGTGGACGTGGTGCGGTGCCCGTGGCACCAGGCGTCGATCAGGGCCTGGCGGAGGATGTCGGGCAAGGTGGCGGAGAGCACGATGACGCTGGCTCCGGCATCGGCGAGCCAGGCGAGGGCCTCGCCGAGCAGGTCCTGCTGGAAGTGCTGGTAGGCGTGGGCCTCGTCGATGATGACGACTTTGTTGGCGAGGCCGAACAGGCGCAGGAACCAGTGCCTTGATGCCTGAGCGGCCAGGACGATCTGGTCGACGGTGCCGACGCCGAACGGTGAGAGCAGGCCGCGGCCGCGCTCGAGGAACCAGGCGTTGAGCACCGCCCGGGCCCGGGCCGCGGCGGCCGCGGGGTCGGTCCCGCCGGTCTCGCAGGAGGTGAGGTTCACGGTGCCGGGCAGCGCGGCCGGGCCGGCGGCGTCCTGGAGTTCAGTGGCGAGGGCGGACAGCGAGGCGGTGCCGTGGACCAGCGCGAGGTTCGCCTCGGTGCGGCTGCCTAGCGTGTGGGCGAGGAACAGCGCGCAGCGGGCGGCGAGTTGGTCGCTTGCGGCGCGCGTGGCCTGGGCGAGGTAGAAGCCGTGGTAGCCGCAGCGGGCGGCCAGGTGGTGGGCGAGCCAGAGGGCGGATTCGGTCTTGCCGGAGCCGGTGGAGGACTCCAGGATCGCCAGCACCGGGCCGTCGGGCGCGGCATCCAGGACGGCCTGCTGGGCGGTGCGCGGGGTGGGGGTGTCGGGGTGCAGGTCGGCCCAGGAGGCGTGCGCGTCGGGCTGCCATCGGTGCAGGCGCAGCTGCTGGACGGCGCGCGCGGCCTGGCGGCGGGAGGCCGTCCACCACCGGTCGGTGGGCTGGGTGAGGGTGCGGTAGGTGAAGCGGGTCTCGTCGCTGGCGATCCAGTCGCACATGACGACGAGGCCGGCCAGCAGCGGCATGACCACGGGACGCTGAGGGTTGATCACGTCCGGAAGCCGGGTGAGGTCGGCGCCGAGCAGCCGGGCGAGTTCGGCGACCAGCGCGGTGTGGATGGCCTGCCAGTCGTCGTCGAGGTCGCAGTCGGCGTCGGCGATGAGCTGCTCGGGCGGGACGTGGCCGTGGTGGCCGCCCAGGATGGCCGCGATGATGTGCAGCCCGTCATGGCGTGGCGAGCCGGATGCGCCCGGGGGCTGATAGGCGCACTCCGCGCAGCCACAGCCCAGCAGGGCGGGCAGGTAGCGGGCGGTGACGTGGGCGTGCGGCGGCCGCGGCACGCCCCTGCCGCCCAGTGGCAGGCCGGCCTGCCGGGCCGCCCGTTCCCACTGGCGCCCTCGGTGGCGCAGATCCTCGTCGCGGCCGCCGAGTTCCGCGAAGAGCTGCTGGAAGCCGGGCTGCGCCTTGCCGGGCAGGTCGTGCAAGGCGACCAGCAGCATCACCACGGTGCGGGCCGTGGCCGGGCAGCCGCCGCCGAAGGCATCGGCCAGGTGCCGGCGCACCGGTGTGGCGAGGTAGTGGTCGACCAGTTCGCCGCAGACCGCGGCGGTGTCCAGGCAGTGCGCGAGCAGCGGGTTGAACGCCGGGCCGCCGCGCTCGCGGCTGATGCCGTTGAGGTCGGTCTTCCCCCACACCCACAGCCAACAGGGTGAAGAACTGCCGTTTGCCGAACGGCTGCGCCAGGTGCGGGGAACAGCGTGTTCGTCCGCCCCCGCATCGCAAGGTTTACAGGTGATGTTGCTACCCATTCGCTCCCCTTCTGACCAAAATGCGCCTCTTTGCTGGGATTTGCGGTTCCAACCGTGCATCACGGCACTGACAATCGGCCCTGACCAGGGCAAAAGCCCCCGCCTGGAGAAGGTCACGCTGCTGGAGGCATTCGAGCGGGCCGAGGAGATCACCGCCGTGGTCCATGACTCGCCCGGGGCACAGATGGCGCTGTACGAGCTGCTGCTCGGCCTGTGCGCGGCGACCGGCGTCCACCCGCGCACCGCCGCCCAGCACCGGCAGTGGGTCACCGACCGCCACCCGCTCACCGCCATCGCCGACCAGCTGCGCACCGAGGACTTCGACGGCCTGCTCGACCTGACCCACCCCGAGCACCCCTTCGCGCAGAACGCGCTGCTGCGCCCCCACCTCGCCCACGGCTACGGGCCCGCACAGCTGGAACTGGAACGCGCCGGCGACTACGTGCTGCTCTTCGACCACGTCCACCTGCACGACGGCGAACCGGTGCCGATCGAGGACGCCTTCCACGCGCTGCTGGCCCAGCACGCCTACGGCCTGGGCGGCCGGGTCATGGCCAAGACCTCCTGGTTCGGGTCCGCCTTCACCTACGCCGCGGTCGGCCGCCTGGCCGGGCGCATCCGCACGCTCGCGCTGGGCGACAGCCTCGCCGACACCCTGCGCCTGAACCTGACCCCCTGCGCGGACGGCGGCCGCTTCAACTACTCCTGGACCCGCGGCCGCCCCCGGCGCACCTTCAGCGGACCGGACGCGAAGAAGACGCACACCCCCGACGGGCCAGCGGACCTCCACAGCACCCTGGGCCGCTCCGTCCTGCTGTCAGCGCGCGCCGACGAGATTGGGCGCGTCGTCGTCGACAAGGTCCTCATGGGCGCCGGTGAACTCCTCGAACCCACCCCGGACAGCCTCCAGGACGCCGCCATGAACGGCGACAAGCCGCTGCAGGCCAGCGAGAAGAAGGCCCTGTGGCGCGACGCCCACGCCCTGTACGCCGCCGCCACCCCCTCCGCCAAGGGCAGCGACCTCTTCAGCCGCCTGGTGCGCCTCAACCGGCCCGTGCGGCTCTGGTCGGTCGGCCTCATCGCCGAGAACCGCAACGTCACCGGCTGGGTCAGCGACACCTTCCCCTTCCACGGCGCCCACCACCAGCAGCTGCGCCGCGCCGCGCACGACGGCGCCGCCTGGGCCGCGCTGCTGGCCGGCGCGGCCACCACCGCGGCCGCCGTGGCCCGCGATGTGGCCTACCCCAACGCCCGGCCCGAAGAACGCGCCAAGCTGCTCACCCGCTTCGACCCCGCGGCCGACCTGTGGGCGCGCTTCGCGGAGCCCTTCCA
The DNA here is from genome assembly GCF_000414115.1 of Streptomyces aurantiacus JA 4570. Classification (GTDB taxonomy): domain Bacteria; phylum Actinomycetota; class Actinomycetes; order Streptomycetales; family Streptomycetaceae; genus Streptomyces; species Streptomyces aurantiacus_A. The sequence continues at coordinate 3,988 of NZ_AOPZ01000349.1, read as the reverse complement.
CACCCTGCTCGACGCCATCAGCGCCGGCGCCGATGCCGCGAAGGCGCGGGCCGCTTTCGCGGCCGCCGCCGTCACGGCCACCCGCACCGCCCTGGGCGAGCGCCTGCGCAGCCTGCCCCGCACCGGCTCCGCGCTCGAAGCCGCCGCCCGCGCCCAGGCCCGCCTGGAGAGCGAACTCACCAAGACCAAACACCCTCTCGAGATCACCGAGGCCGCCACCATGGACACCGCGCCGCCCTCCACCACGCCCGCCCCCCACACCGCCGCCCCGACGCCCGAGAGCCAGGAGCGCGCCGCGGCCACCGGTCCCCGCGCCCTGGGCCACTGGCTCGCCGGCCTCATCCGCCGCCACGACCGGGAACTCCTCGGACAACTCCAACGCCCCAAGCGGCCCCCGCGACTTCAGGCATGGACCCTGGCCGGGAACTTCGCCCCCACCGACAGCGCGCGCGATGCCTACGAGCTCACCGCGCACCTGTTCGCCCGCTACCACGCCGCGCTGCCCTGGCAAGACCCCCGGCGCCTGTACGGGTCGGGCGACCTGGGACGGACCCTGCGCCGCATCGGCACCCCCGGCGGCTACGGGCCCGCCGACCCTGGCTGCCACCGCCTCTTCGAGCGCCTGTGCACCCCCGGGGCCCTGCCCCGCCAGCACCTCGCCCACGCCATCGACCGGCTGCGGGCCCTGGACCGCATCCCGCCGTCGTGGGCTCAGCTCGCCGACGACCTCGCCGCCTTCACCAGCCACGACGACCACGTCCAGCACACCTGGGCCTGCAGCTTCTTCACCCCCAACTCCCCCACCCGGCAAGGAGTCACCACCCCATGCACCGCTACCTCAACCTCCACGCGCTGACCACCTACAGCGGCGTCCTGCTCGTCCGCGACGCCAACGACCGCCCCAAGGAACTCCCCTACGGCACCGCCCTGCGCACCATGCTCAGCCCGCAGACCCAGCGCCGCGCACAGCGCACCCACCTGCGCGAGGCCGCCAGCACCGGCCGCGGACCGCTGGCCGGCTACGGCTTCGGCATCCGCACCCGCGAATGGGCCCTGCTGGCCGCCCAGGCCCTGACCTCACGCGGCTGGGAGAGCGCCGAGGCCAAGGCCCTGGCCAAGGAAGCCCTCCAGGCCCTGGGCCTGAACTTCGGCACCACCGAACGCACCCAGGACCTCACCAAGGTCCTCATCTTCGCCCCCGAGGACAGCGGCGAGAACCTCGCCGCCGTGCTGGACAGCCGCCAGGACGAACTGCGCCCCTGGCTCGCCGACATCACCACCGCCCGCGCCGCCAGACAGGACTCCAAGTCCAAGAAGAAGACCGCAGGCGAGCCCGCCACCGGGGACAAGACCCTGCTGCTGGCACTGCCGAAACAGGTCAAGAAGGAGCTCCTGGCCGCGCTCGCTCCCGCCGACGCCATCGACATCGCCCTGTTCGGCCGCTGCCTCACCGAAATCCCCGAAAGCTCCGAAGTCGACGGCGCCGTGCAGACCATGCCGGCGATCACCGTCGCCCGGGCAGCGGTCTGCGACGACTTCTACAGCGCGGCCGACGACGCCAAACTGCGCCGCCGCGCTACCACCCCCCGCCCGATCACCAGCGCCCTGGACTTCATCGCCCCACCGGCCACCGCGTCCCCGGACGTTCCGGATGACCGCGGCTCCGGGATGACCGGCTACCAGAGCCTGACCTCCGGGACCTTCTACAGCCACACCGTCCTGGACCGCGTCCAGCTCCGCACCAACCTCACCCGCGCCGGCATGGCCCCCGAGGCGGCAGAGAGCGCGGCACAGGCCGCCGAAGCAGCCCTCATCGACGCCTTCTGCGACGCCGTGCCCCGGGCCAAGCAGACCACCACGGCCGCGCCCGGCACCCTGCCCAAGCTCGTCCTGGCCTTCACCGACGACCGCCAGCACAACTACGTCGCCTGCTTCGAGGACGCCCTGGACGAAACCCGGGCCCCCGCCAGCCTTCAGGCCGCCCGCACCCTCCTGGACCACCACGACCTGATCACCCGCAAACGCGGCATCGACGGCGGCCGGATCCTCACCTACGACCTGGCCATCACCCGCCTGCTCCAAGAACGCCGCGACGCCAGCCAACTCAAGCCCACCGAAGTCGACACCGCCGACCAACTCGCCCCCGCCCACCCCGAACTCGCCGGGCAGCCCGCATGACCCACACCCTCCTGCTCCGCCTGGAGGGACTCCTGCAGGCATGGGGAACCCGCTCCCGCTTCAGCGACCGCGACACCGCCACCCACCCCACCAAGAGCGGCGTCATCGGACTGCTCGCCGCGGCCGACGGCCACGACCGCAACGACCACCCCACCCACCCGGACACGCTGCCGCTGACCACGCTCGCGCACCTGCGCTTCGGGGTGCGCGCCGACCGGCCCGGCCACCCCGTCCACGACTTCCACACCGCCGGCGGCGGCACCTACCCCCTGCGCCCCCGCGACCTGATCACCGACCCCCAGCGCGCCGCCCGCGCCGCTCCCGCGCTCGAACAGGCCACCGGCCCCACCTTCACCCACGCAGCCACCACCACCCTCACCGACTGGTACGGCGGCCCCAAGAACGTCGCCCCCGACCCCGAAACCGGCACCCTCACCGCCGGCAACACCCGCCGCACCGCAGTGACCAGCACCCGCTGGTACCTGGCCGACGCCGCCTTCCTCGCCGCCGTCGAAAGCGACGACCTCCCCCTCCTCAAGCGCCTCGCCCGCCGCCTGGACGAGCCCCGCCGGCTGCTGTGGCTGGGCCGCAAAAGCTGCCCGCCCAGCCACCGCGTCCCCCACGGCATCCGCCACACCACCCTCGAAACCGCCCTCAGCGACACGCCCCTGCTGCCCCGCCCCGCCCACACCGCGTGCCGCGCATGGATCGAAGTCCCCCACCACACCCCGGGCGCCCTCCCCGTACAGGACCAGCCTCTGTCCTTCGCCTCCCGCCACCGCGCCCACGCCCCCCGCTGGGAAAAGCGCCTCACCCTCACCCCACCCGGAGGCCCCGCATGAACACCGCCCGCGTCATCGCCCACCACACCGCCTGCCAACTCGACCTCAACCACCCCGACATCGCACGCGCCGTCCTCGACCCACACGACATGCACCGCCTCGTCATGCGCCCGTTCCGCCACTGGGTCCCCGACGGCACCCCCAGCTCCCGCGCCCAGATGGGCATCCTGCACACCGAAACCGTCAGCCTCGCCACGAACACCCTCACCCTGGTCATCCAGTCCCGCGTCCCCGGCGACTGGACCGCCCTGCCCGCCAGCGCCCACATCACACCACCCCACACCATGACGCTGGACCTCACCATCCACACCGGACAGCACTACCGCTTCCGCACCGTCATCAACCCCGCCCGCTACACCACCCGCGTCACAGGACCACGCCACCGCACCCGCTCCGGCCCCGCCGACGCCTCACCCTCCCAAGCACTCATGTGGTTCACCTCCCGCCTCCAGCCCCAGGGAACACCCGACTACGACCGCTACCCTCGCATCGGCGCCGACACCACCCCCAACGCCCTGACCGCCCGCACCCTCCCCACACTCACCAGCACCACCCGCGGCTTCCGCCTCAACCGCGCCGAAATCCAGGGCCACCTGACCATCACCGACCCCACCACCTTCGCCAACACCCTCATCCACGGCCTCGGACGCTCCCGCCCCTACGGCTGCGGCCTCCTCCTCGCCCAGCCAACCCACATCACAGAACAGCAAAAGCCCACCGAAACCCCAGCTCAGGAAGGGTCCAGCCCGCGTGCCCGGGTATGAACGGCCGTCCACTTGCGTGCCGCACCGCCGACAGAAGTCCAGCCCGCGCGCCCGGGTATGAACGGCCAGCCCGCGCGCCCGGGTATGAACGGATCGGCGAGTTCAACGTGAGGGCCTGACACCAGTCCAGCCCGCGCGCCCGGGTATGAACGGATGATGGGCGAGTACGGGTACGCCGCCTCCGCGTCCAGCCCGCGCGCCCGG
>NZ_AOPZ01000348.1 GCF_000414115.1 Streptomyces aurantiacus JA 4570 | reverse complement strand
AAGGAGAAGAACGCGCCGGTACGGCCGCAGCCCATCTGGATGTCGTCGACGATCAGCAGCATGTCCCAGCGCTCGCACACGTCGGCGAGCTTGCGCAGCCACTCGGCGCGGGCGACGTTGATGCCGCCCTCGCCCTGCACCGTCTCGACGATCACGGCGGCGGGCTGGTTGAGGCCGGAGCCCTGGTCCTCGAGGAGGCGCTCGAACCAGATGAAGTCGGGGGTCTGGCCGTCCAGGTAGTTGTCGAACGGCATCGGCGTGCCGTGCACCAGCGGGATACCGGCGCCCGCCCGCTTGAAGGCGTTGCCGGTCACCGCGAGGGAGCCGAGCGACATGCCGTGGAAGGCGTTCGTGAACGACACGATCGACTCGCGGCCCTTGACCTTGCGGGCCAGCTTCAGCGCGGACTCCACCGCGTTGGTGCCGGTCGGGCCGGGGAACATGACCTTGTACGGCAGGTCGCGCGGGCGGAGCACCAGGTTCTGGAACGACTCCAGGAAGGCGCGCTTGGCCGTCGTCGACATGTCGAGGCCGTGCGTGACGCCGTCGCGCTCCAGGTAGTCGATGAGGGCGCGTTTGAGGACCGGGTTGTTGTGGCCGTAGTTGAGCGAGCCGGCACCCGCGAAGAAGTCGAGGTACTCGTGACCGTCCTCGTCGAACATGCGGCTGCCCTGCGCGCGGTCGAAGACAGTGGGCCAACCGCGGCAGTAGCTGCGCACCTCCGACTCCAGGGTCTCGAAGACGCTCAGGTCGGGCTGGGTGATGGTCACAGCGAATCTCCTGGGAGATGGGTTTGATCGTGAGGGGTTGAGTGGACTGGAGTCGTACCGAAGGCGGTTGACGGGACGTCAGAACCGGGACGCGGCAGCCGGCCGGTCAGAGGGCCAGTGGCGCGATGTCGAACAGGACCTCGGGCTCGTGCCCGCCGTCGTCGCCGGGAAACAGGCCGGCGTCGAACAGGACGGTCCGCTCGACGCGCGCCCCGTGCCGCTCGGCGAACGAGGTGAACAGGCGCTCGGAGGCTTCGTTGTCCGGCGTGATGGTCGTCTCGAGGGCGTCGAGTCCCTGGTGCGCGGCCACCTTCGCCGCGAGTCCGTCGAGCAGCGCACCGGCGAGGCCCCGGCCACGGTGTGCGTGGTCGACGGCCGCCTGCCAGACCACCAGGGTGCGCGGCTTGTCGGGACGGATGTAGCCGGTCATGAACCCGGCGGGCTCGCCGTAGGCGTCCCTGGCCACGACGGACGTCGCCGCGAAGTCGCGGCACCACAGCAGGTAGCTGTACGAGGAGTTGAGGTCGAGGGCCTTCGAGTCCCGGGCGATCCGCCAGATCGCGGCGCCGTCGGCGACACCTGGAGTGTCGATCCGCAGGCCCTCGGGCATTTCGAGGAATTTCGCTTGCAGGTCGGTCGGTAGATCGGCTTGTGCAGCGGTCATGCGGATTGAATTTACCGAGCAATTTCTGGGATTGCATCGGGTGAAGGGGTTACGTACAACGCCTTCATGTGTTATCACGCGGGCGCGAGCGCCCGCATGAGTGCGGGGCTATATGTGGCGGTTTGACCGTTTCATATCCGACAAAACGGGCGCACTGTGGAGTGCGTCACAGCGGCGTAACCCCGACGAGACGTGCCCGAATTACGGCGATTGGCGCTGTCGAAACCTTAGTGTTTAGGACCTCGGAAAGCGGGCAGAAGAATACGGGAAGCTGCGCTCATAAAGAATTCATGAAAAGGCCCGCGTGAATTGCGGTGGAGCCCTGCATTCCAGCGCGCGTGCGAGTGGGAAGCAGCCCGTCCGGCGCTGACGGACGAGGCGCGGAGCGCCGAACGGGGGAGAGGGGCGAAGCCCCTTCAGGGGCCGAGGTCAGCTCCAGGCGGACGTCACCGCGCGGCGCGCGGCCTCCAGGTCGACCGCGAGACCGGACTCGCCCATCGCGGCGCCGAGCGCCGCCAGCGAGGCGTGCACCACACCCCGGGTCGCGTCCGGCCCGTAGTGGTTGACCCGGACCATCTCCTTGGCCAGCGAGCCACCACCCGCGACCAGCGGCAGCACCGGATCGGCGGCAAGAGCGCGCGCGACCAGCTCCGAGGCGTCCACGCCCCGCGGCGCGCGCAGCGTGGTGGCGACGGGCGCGGCGTCCGAAGCCTCGTACACGTACGGCTCCAGACCCCCGCCCAGCGCCACCGCACCCGCACGCGTGGCCGCCGCGGCGGTCGCGTGCCGCCCCATCAGCGCGTCCGGACCCTCCGCCTCGATGCGCTCCACACACGCCTCCAGGGCCAGCATCTCCAGCTGCGCCGGGGCGTGCAGGAGCGCCTTGCGGCCGCCGTCGATCCACCGCTCCTTCCAGTCCAGGAGCGACAGATACGAGCGGCGCGGGGCCCGCGGGTTCGCGGCGAGCCGCTGCCAGGCGCGCTCGCTCACCGACACCGCCGACACCCCCGCCGGACCGCCCATCGCCTTCTGCGCGCCGATCACACACAGATCCACGCCCCACGCGTCCGGGAGCAGCGGTTCGGCGGCCACCGAGGCGACGGCGTCCAGCATGAACAGGGCGCCGTGCGCGCGCACGACCTCGCCGATCTCCGAGACGGGGTTGGTGTTGCCGGTCGCCGCCTCCGCGTGCACGAGCGACACGAAGTCGATCTCCGGGTGCGCGGCGAACGCCTCCTCGACCTGCGCGGCCGTCACGGCGGTGTGGAACGGCACGGCCAGGTCGACGACCGTCGCGCCGCAGTCCCGCAGCCAGTCGCCGAAGGTCTGCCCGTACGGACCGGTGATCACGTTCAGGGCCGTGGTGCCCGGCCGCGCGGCGCCGCGGATGCAGCCCTCCAGGGGCAGCAGCGCCTCGCCCTGCATGATCACGACGTCCTGCTCGGTGTCCAGGAGCCGGGCCACCCGGTCCTCGATGGAGGCGAAGTGCGCGGCGCTCAGCGGGGTCAGGTCAAGAAAGGGGTGGGTCATGGCACCTGAGCGTACCGACCGCCCACGACAGGACTCTCGCCTCCTAAGCTGCTGTCCATGAGCGATCGCACGGTGCTGCACGTGAAGGGGCGGGTGCTCGTCGGGCCCGAGGACGTACGGGACGAGTTGTGGGTGGTCGGCGGGCGGGTGACCTACACGCGCCCCGCCGCCGGGGACGTGGTCACCCTGCGCGGCTGGGCCCTGCCCGGCCTCGTCGACGCGCACTGCCACGTCGGCCTGGACGCCCACGGCCCCGTCGCGCCGGACGTCGCGGAGAAGCAGGCGCTCACCGACCGCGACGCGGGCGCGCTGCTCCTGCGCGACGCGGGCTCGCCGTCCGACACCCGCTGGATCGACGACCGCGAGGACCTGCCGAAGATCATCCGGGCCGGGCGGCACATCGCCCGCACCCGCCGCTACATCCGCAACTACGCCCACGAGATCGAGCCCGACGACCTCGTCGCGTACGTCGCCCGGGAGGCGCGGCGCGGCGACGGCTGGGTCAAACTCGTCGGCGACTGGATCGACCGCGACGCCGGCGACCTCACCGCCTGCTGGCCGCGCGGCGCCGTCGAGGCCGCCATCGCCGAGGCCCACCGGCTCGGCGCCCGCGTCACCGCCCACTGCTTCGCCGAGGACTCGCTGCGCGACCTCGTCGAGGCGGGCATCGACTGCGTCGAGCACGCCACCGGTCTCACCGAGGACACCATCCCCCTCTTCGCCGAGCGCGGCGTCGCCATCGTGCCCACCCTCGTCAACATCGCCACCTTCCCGGGGCTCGCCGCCGGCGGCGAGAAGAAGTTCCCGCGCTGGTCCGCCCATATGCGGCGGCTGCACGCCCGGCGCTACGACACCGTGCGGGCCGCGTACGACGCCGGCATCCCCGTGTACACGGGCACCGACGCGGGGGGCTCCCTCGCCCACGGGCTCGTCGGAAGCGAGGTGCTGGAGCTCACCAAGGCCGGGATCCCGGCGGTGGACGCGATCTCGGCCGGCGCCTGGGCGGCCCGGGACTGGCTCGGGCGGCCGGGGCTCGTGGAGGGGGCGCCCGCGGATCTCGTCGTGTACGAGGAGGATCCGCGGGCGGACGTACGGGTGCTGGTGGCGCCTTCGGCGGTGGTGTTGAACGGGCGGGTGGTGCTGTAGGGGGCCCTGCCGGGGGCTTCGCCCCCTGGACCCCCGTATCGCCGCTTCGCGGCTCGTCCTGGCGGAGCCCCAGTTTCGGGAAGGGGCGGGCTTGGGGAGCTTCCGGCAGGACAACGTTGCGAGCCATGCGGCTCGTGTTGACGCAGGGTGACGCTGCGAGGGCCGGCTCGTTGTACGGGACTTGGTCGCGGACCCAGCCGTCAACGCGGCGATCACGCCCATCACCGGCACGGACGTGACGAGCGGGACCCGAGGGAACACCCGTGCCGCCGGATTCGAATACACCGACGGAAACCTCTCCTTGGAGTGAACTCACGCCACGTTGCTGACTGTTCACTCTCAGTGCGTAAAAATTCCGGGAGTCGGGAGGGCGCCGCGAGGCGCGCTCCGGCTTCCCTGGTGCCCCGCGCACGCGATGTCCCCGTGTGGCGTGCGCGGCCGGTACTTCCGTGACTCAAGTGGGGGTTCCACCACCTTGACCAGCAACGCCTTCGTGCCCAGCAACGTCTTCCGCAGACTGCCCGCGCGCCGCATCGGCGCCCTCGCCGCCGCGGCCGTGGTCGCCGCGGGTCCCGCGGCGCTCGCGCTCGCCTCCGCGGGCGCCGCGCACGCCACCGACGACCGACGCGGCGGCAGCGCCAGCGCCGTCGTGCTCCGCACCGGCCTCAACGTGTCCCTGCTCAACAAGACCGTGAACCACCCGCTGAACGCGGCCCTCAACGAGGTGTCCGCGCCCGCGAGCGCCCAGAAGACCGCGCTCACCGCGACGTTGGACGGCGTCGACGGCGGGCGCCCCTTCCACGTGCTGCGCGCGGACGTGGCGACGGCGCGGGCCACCGTGAAGGGCGGCACGGCGGAGGGATACAGCAACCTCGCGCGCGCCAAGGTGCACGTGCCCGGGCTTCCGACGCTGCCCCTCATCGAGGTGGACCAGGTGACGTCCAAGGCCCTGTGCGTGTCGGGCAAGCGGCCCGTGGCCGAGTCGAAGCTGCTCGGCGGGGTGACGGTGCTCGGCAAGCGGGTCGCGGTGAAGGCCGCGGGCACGACGCAGGTGTCCGTGCCCGGTGTCGGCGAGGTGCGGCTCGACCTGTCGTCGACGCGGACGACGTCCCGTACGGCGGCCGCGGTCGCGCTGCGGCTCAAGGTGTCCGTGGACCCGCTGAAGCTCGGGGTCGCGGCGGTCGAGGGCACTGTGACCCTGGCCGGGGCGAACTGCGCCGCCCCCGGGCCCGGGGCCAAGCCGCTGCCCCGGCCGCAGGCCGACGGGCCTGCTCCGCAGGGCAAGCCGGCGGAGCCGGTCGCGGCGAAGGCCCCCGACGACAACCTCGCGGCGACCGGGGGCAGTTCGGCCACTCCGTACGTGGCAGGGGGCGCCGCGGTGCTTATCCTCGCCGGAGGCGGGGCGCTGGCGATGGCCCGCCGCCGCTGACCAGCGCCCCGACCGGGGCGCCGCTTTCTGCGCCGGGCCCACGTACCCCCGGCCGGGCCCACGTACCCCCGGCCGGGGCCGCCGATCCTCGGCCGGGGGCTACCTCACCCCGCCAGCGACGGTCCCGCCGACCTGGCCTGTACCCCTCCCCAAGCCGTAACGGCCCCGCCAACATGGGCTGTGCCCACCCGTGCCGCCCCTGGCGGCCCAGCTGCCCACAGTGGTGGGGGTTGTGCCCGCCCGTGCCGCCCCTGGCGGGCCCGGCTGCCCGCAGCGGGAGGGGCAGCGGCGGCGGAGTCACGTGGGCTGTGCCCCTCCCCAAGCCGTGACGGCCCCGCCAACATGGGTTGTGCCCGCCCGTGCTGCCGTTGGCGGCCCGGCTGCCCGCAGTGGTGGGGGTTGTGCCCACCCGTGCCACCCCTGGCGGCCCAGTTGCCCGCCGCGGGAGGGGCGGCGGCGGGTCCGCTCGCCCCGCCGTCCGTCCATCCCCCCACCCACCCCGTCGACGCCAGTCGGCCTTTCGTGGCACCGGGAGGTACGGCCGCCCGCGGGGCACGGGGGCGGGGGCTTGCGCTTCGGCCCGAGGCGATCTGTGGCGGTGAACGGGCGGGCGGG
>NZ_AOPZ01000347.1 GCF_000414115.1 Streptomyces aurantiacus JA 4570 | reverse complement strand
GGCGCCTGGTTCGACGCCGAGCGCGGCCGGCTCACCGTCGCCGTCACGCGGCGGCAGGCCGCCGCGGACGTGCGCGAGACCGGCGCCGACGTCCGGCTCGTCCGGCACAGTGCCGCCGCGCTGGACGCGGCCAAGGCGCGCCTCGACAAGCTCGACGCGCCCGCCGACGTGGCCAGTTGGCACGTCGACCCGAAGGCCAACCGCGTCGTGGTCGACGTGGTCGCCGGACACCTCGACGACAACGATGTCAGCAGCTTCCTGCGGAGCGCGCGGGCCACCGCGCCCGTGCGGGTCGCGACGGTTCCCGAGGGCCCGCGCACGTTCGCCGCCGGGACCGTGGGCGGCGACCCCTACTACACCGGCAACGTCCGGTGTTCCATCGGCTTCTCGGTGCACGGCGGCTTCGTCACGGCCGGACACTGCGGGCGCGCGGGCGCCTCGGTGCGCGGCTGGGACGGCTCCGCCATGGGCACGTTCCAGGGCTCCTCGTTCCCCGGCGACGACTACGCGTACGTGTCCATCGGGCACGGCTGGTGGACCGTGCCGGTCGTGCTCGGCTGGGGCACCATCCCCGACCAGTTGGTGCGCGGCTCGGCCGAGGCGCCGGTCGGCGCGTCGATCTGCCGTTCCGGGTCCACCACGAAATGGCACTGCGGCCGCCTCCTCGCCAAGAACGAGACGGTCAACTACTCGGACGGCACCGTCGTGCACCAGCTGACCAAGACCAGCGTGTGCGCCCAAGGCGGCGACTCGGGCGGCTCGTTCATCAGCGGCGACCAGGCCCAGGGCGTCACATCCGGCGGCTGGGGCAACTGCAGCAGCGGCGGCGAGACGTGGTACCAGCCGGTGAACGAGATCCTCGGGCGATACGGGCTGAGGTTGCACACCGCCTGACGCGGGCCGGGATCCAGCTCGTGCCTGATGGCTCCGTCAACCCCGGGCGATCCCGGCGAAGCGGTGCGTGAACGCCTGCCAGGCGGTTGCCGCGGCCGGCTCGTCGGCTTTCGCCCGGGCATACAGCAGGTCCGGGTCGAGGCCCTGCATACGCAGCCCTTCCCGGTCCCAGCTGCGGACCCGGGCGGCTGCCACCTCCGGATGGAACTGCACACCCCAGGCGGCCTTTCCCACACGGAAACCCTGGTACGGACACCGGTCGCTCTCCGCCAGCCACAGCGCCCCGGGCGGGAGCTCGGTAATGGCGTCCACGTGGCGTTCGATGGCCGGGGTCACCGTCGGCAGCGAGCCGAAGAGCGGATCGTCGCGCGCGTCGGCGCGCCGCCGGATCGGCACACTCCCGAATTCCGGTGTGCCGTACCGGCTCATCACGGTGCCGCCCGCCACATGGGCGAGCAGCTGCGCGCCGAGACAGATCCCCAGCATCGGGGTGCCCTGCCGGAGAGCCTGACCGATGAGGTGGCGGACGGCGGGCAGCCAGGGCGCCCGCTCGTCGTCCCAGGGAAGGAAGCCGCCGCCGAGGACGAGCAGTGCCCGGTCTCCCAACGCGTCGGGCAGCGGTTCGCCGAGGTGGGCACGGACCACTTCCAGGCGCAGGTCGGCTTCCCGCAGCCAGCCGCCCATGAGGTCGGGGCCGCCGGACGGTGTGTGCTGGACCACGAGCAGGTCCGGCGCCGGGTTCTGTTCCGTCCGGTCCGGGCTCGGGTTGAGAAGCACCGATAGCCCCCTGCGGTGGTGCGTGATTCGTGATCTCAGTGGTTCGGAACCTCACGCTATACGCAGAGCGCCGACGGCCCGGGGATTGCGACGGCGGGGCGTGGGAGGGCGTTCGAACACCGGTGCCGGGTTGCGCCGTTGACAGAGGCCGGGAACGATCAAGGCTGCCGTCGCTACTATGGCCGACGCCGATGAATTGGCAGTCGAGCAGGCCGAGTTGGGGCCCCAAGGGATCGTCGGGCCGCAAGGCGGATCGCCCTCGCTTCGATATGTCCAGGGGCCCAGGGCTTCGTGCGGGGGAGGCCGATGAACGTCTTTGTCATCTCACACCGTTGCGGTCATTGCGTGAACCGTCAGCTGGTCATGGGCAACGACGAGTACGAAGCATGCTGGAGAAGTTGCGTCGGCGCCCGCTGCCCGGTGTGCGGCGCACAGACGCGGGAGGAGGACCTCCAGATCATCCTCCTCGACGAGGACTACCAGGCGTTCAAGGACGGCTCCTTCCCCTGGGGAGAGGCCAACCGGCTGCCTTCGAGCTTCGCGGGGTTCGCCGACACCGCATCGCTGCCGCCGCCCGGAAGCGGCACGTTCGCCCAGGCATTGCGCGGCCGCATGTACGGCCAGGCCGAGAAGGAGCGCAAGGAGGAGTACGAGGCGCTCAGCAGGGCGTTCACGGAGATCTCGGGTTTCCAGTTCGGGTACGCGGCCTATGAGCAGGGCGACTTGGACCGAGCCGCGCTGTGGCTGGAACGCGCGGCGCAGTCGCTCGAGGACCCGACCCACGCTGCCGGCGCCTCCTTGTACCTCGGGCTCACCCGGGTGAAGCAGGGCGAACCCACGAAGGCGAAGGCGGCGTTCCGCGACGCCGTCGACCGCACCGCGGCGGACCCGGTGATCCGGTCCGGGGCGGCGGATCAGCTCGGCAGCGTCCTCAAGGAACTCGGTGACATCACCGGCGCGCGCAGGGCCTACCGGACGGCGGTGGACCTCGGCGTCCCGACCTTCGCCGCCAAGGCAGCGGTCAATCTCGGCACGCTGGAGGACGAGGCGGGCCACCACGGGAAGGCCAGGTCGCTGTGGGAGTTCGCCTACGCGGCGGCCGAGGGCGAGGAGGGCAAGGCATTCGCCGCGTACAACCTCGGCTGGTACTGGGAGCAGGCCGGCGACCCGGCGAAGGCCCGCCACTTCTACAAGATCGCAGCGAAGTCGGCGGTCCCGGAAGCGGCCACGCGCGCCCGGGGGCGGCTGGGCACCCTCCCGGCCTCCCCCCGACGGTTCTTCCGCAGGAACCGGTAGGAGGTGGCCGCGGATGAGTGTCATCTCCGTGGTGGGACATCTCGCCGGCGGTGGCGACCGTGACGCCGTGTTCGCCCTCCTGGACAACGCGACCGTGCGTGAGGACATCGTCTCCGGCGACACGCCCGAGGAGAACCTGCCCGCGCTGCAACGGTTCGGCCTGGTCCTCCACACGGTGACCGCGGGCAGCGCCGAAGAGTCCCTGTCACTCGCCCTTCCGGCCCGGCACGCCTTACTCGGCGCCTTCGACCTGCCCGACCTGGACGCCCTGCCACCCCAGGCCGAACTGCCCGGCTACGGCGAGACCGTCATCCTGCGCACCACCGCGGTGCCACCGCCCGACTGGCGCGACCGACTCGACGCCACTGTCCTGGAACGGGTCGCGGACCACACCTACGTGGTCCGGTTGCCCGGCGGGCGAGCCGCCGAGGTCGCGGCGCTGGACTTCGTACGGGATCTGCGGCCGTACCGGGTCAGTGACACGGCGGACCCCGGCAACGTGGTGTCATCGGGCGGACCGCCTCCCGGCGCGCTGCCGGTGCGCTACGAGGTGCTGGCCCACCGCTCGCGCGACCTGCCCGAGATCCGGGCCTGGCTGTCTCGGAAGGGCTGGCCCGAGGACGGCGCCGGACGGCGCAAGGTCCGCTTCCGGTGCCGGTTCGGCGAGCCCGGCCTCGTGGAGCTCGCCCGGCGCCAGGACGTGGCGGCGGTCGACCTGTACGTGCCGCCGACGCTGCTCAACGACCATGCCCAGCACATAGTCGGGCTGCGTGCCGCTCCGGGCCTGGGCGGGCTTACGGGACACGGCCAGATCGTCGGGGTCGCCGACTCCGGCGTGGACAGCCGACACCCGGACCTGAAGAGCCGCCTGATCGAGGTGGTGGCCCGGGGCCGCCGGGGCGACGGGAGCGATCCCCACGGTCACGGCACTCATGTGGCGGGGACACTCGCCGGCGACGGTTCCGCCTCGGGTGGCACGTTCCGCGGCGCGGCGCCCGGTGCCTCCGTGTTCTTCCAGTCCGTCATGGACGGCGCGGGCCGGCTCACCGGCCTGCCAGTCGATCTCAACGACCTGCTCGCCGAGGCATACGAGGCGGGCGCCCGCATCCACAACAACAGCTGGGGCGCCGCCGCCGACTCCGTCTACCGCATGAGCTCGCTGGAGATCGACGAATTCGTCACCGAGCACCCGGACATGCTCGTCGTCGTCGCCGCAGGCAACGACGGCCGGGCAGCCGGGCCCCAGCATGTCCCGCGCGGCTTCGTCGACCTGTTCTCGGTGAACGCCCCGGCCACCGCCAAGAACGCACTGACCGTCGGCGCGAGCCGCAGCACCCGCCGCGTCCCGGACCTGACCTGGCGCGAGTGGTCGCCGGCGGCCTTCCCGGACGCGCCGATCGGCGACGAACGGCTCGGCGGGGACCCGGAGGCACTGGCGGCGTTCAGCAGTCGGGGACCGTGCCAGGAACACGACCGGATCAAGCCCGACCTGGTGGCGCCGGGCACGTGCATCGTCTCCGCCCGCTCCGCACTCGCCCCGGACTCGCCCTTCTGGCACGGCTGGGACGACCACTACGCGGTCATGGGCGGCACCAGCATGGCCGCCCCGCTCGTCGCCGGATCGGCCGCGCTGGTGAGGGAATGGTTCACCACGAACGCCCACACCCCAAGTGCCGCCCTGCTCAAGGCGACACTCGTCAACGGCACGCGCTGGCTCGGCGGCCCCGACGCGCGCGCCGGCCATCCGCACCCGCCCAACGGCCATCAGGGCTTCGGCATGCTGGACCTCACCGCCGCGCTGCCCGACCTGTACGTGGACACCTGGGCCGACGGCTCCCCTTGCCCGCCCCTGGACCACCTCGGCCAGACGGCCCGGCTGCCGCTGCGCCGCACCGCTGCGGGGCCGCTGCGCGTCTGTCTGACCTGGACCGACCCTCCCGGCCGGGGCATCCAGCACGCGCTGAGCCTGGTCGTCGTACACCGGCCGAGCGGTCGGCGCTGGCTCGGCAACGAACGACGCCGGACCACCTACACGACCGCCGACACGGCCAACAACGTGCAGGTCGTCCGCGTCGACGCGGCGGAGCCCGGCGACTACGCCATCGAGGTCACCGCCATCTCGGAACTCATCTTCGGACCACAGGACTTCGCGCTGACGGTGCGCGGCGCACCGGCGGAAGGGCAGGACGACGTATGGCAACAGAGGCAGGGATGAACCGGGCACGCGCGGCGCTGATCGAGGAGTACCGTCAACTCCTGCGCGCCCAGGGCATCGACCACCTCACCCAGCCGCGTGTCGTCTCATCCGAGGAACGCGCCCTGCTCTGGGACCGGATCCGGCGGCAGGGGGAACAGGCGGCGGCCGACTACGGCGACAAGAACCTGCTGGCCGAGCACGAGCACCTGCACGGGCCGCTCGAAGAGGTCGAGGACGAGCTGCCGGAGCGCTACGCCGGCACGGCGGAGCGCATCGAGCGGGCCGTCCACGCGCTGGGGTTCGAGCTCCCGGGGCCGGTGTACGTCGGCGAGTACCCCCACCAGTCGTTCAACGCGCAGGCATGCTCGGTGCGCAGCGGAACGCTGCTCCTCATCAACTCCGGGCTGGACTATCTGCTGGTCGAGGTCGCGCTGGCGCTCGGCACGCGCATCCTGATCGCCGAGCGCGACGAGAACGGCAGCATCCGGCCGCAGCGGGCCACCCGGGCCATGCGGCGGCGCAGAGACCACGCGGACGAGAACCTGGCGAACTCGCTGGCCACCTACGTCCTGCACACGGACCCCATGAGCGGCGGCAAGCAGCAGGTGGACACCACCGCGCGGGGAGTGATGAGTTATCTGGCCGCGGGCGCGGCCACGGACTTCGCGGTCGCCCACGAGTACGGGCACTTCCTGGCCGGTCATCTGAACGGCTCCGGCCGACGCCGGACCGGAACCGACTGGCTCCGCAAAAGCCATGCGCAGGAGTTCGAAGCGGACGAGATCGGGATGCTGCTCTCCCTGAAGGCCCAGGAGTACGACGGTCAGTTGAGCGCTCTGTCGTTCGGGAAGCACATCACGGTGCAGGGGGCCTTCCTGTTCTTCGCCGTCGACCACCTGCTCAACCGTGTCCGGGACGAGGTGGTGGAGATCGGCAAGGAGAAGATCGTCTCCGATCACCCGCCGTCGGATGCCCGGGCCGCCGCCCTGCGCCGGACGCTGACGGAGCTGGAGGGCTCGCACGTCTTCCAACTGGCCGACGCGTACGTCGCGTCCTTGTCGGCGCAGGAGGACAAGACCCTCGACAGTCTGCGCCGCCTGATGCGCGACGCCCGCCCCGACGGCGGACACTGACGCGATTGCCCCGACCCCTGCCCGTCACGCACGGGCTGCGGCTGTTGCCGGATGGCTGGACCATCTGGCGTGAGGGGTCGCCAATCCCGGGCCGAAGATCGCGGTGGTGCGGGAGAGCGGTCCGACGGCGCTGCTGGATGCCGACGCAGGGCATATCCGCTCGCCTGGTGGCTCACCCGCAACGAAGGGATCGCTGTCGGCTGCTTGGGACGTCCTGGCCGTGCAAATGCCCCCGACGCTCGATGTCGGCGGCGACTGGTGCTGGCGCACTGGCGCAGCGTATGCCAGGCCCCCGGAGGCTTCGCCGCCCTTGGCGCAGACGGGATGTGGCGGAGACCTGCGGCCGGCGGATGTCCTGGGTGATCCTGCGGGGTGTGCCCCCTCATCTGATACGTCGCCGAGAGCGGCGGCAGGGCCTGCGCCTGTGGCCGGTCGGCCTGGTGCTGGCCGCAACCTTCGCCCTCGCGGTCATGGTTGCCGCCGGAGTGTTCCTTGCCGGGTGGGATCTGCTCGGCGCCCGGGAGCTGAAACCGGAGCGGCGGCTCAGCTCCAAGACCCTCTTCGACCTGGTGAAGCTCTCCTTCGGGGTGGTGGCCGGGGCCGGGGCGCTGGTCGCCCTGGTGGTGGCCTACCGCCGCCAGCGGGTGGATGAGGACGGTGCGCTGCGGGAAGCCACCCGGCTGCACACCGAGCGCTTCACCACCGCCGTCTCCCAGCTGGGCAGCGAGTCCGCCGCGGTGCGCCTGGGCGGGGTGCACGCGCTGGCCGGACTCGCCGACGACGCGCCCACCGACCTGCTGCGACAGACCTGTATCGACGTGCTGTGCGCGTATCTGCGGCTGCCCTACACCGCCGAGACCGACCTGCCGCCGGACGACCTGGCCGCCCGGCACGCCTACCTGGCACTGCGCGAGGTGCGGCACACCATCATCCGCCTCATCCGCGACCGCACCGCGGTCGGCCCCGAGGAGACGCACGTCTCCTGGCAGGGCTACGACTTCGACTTCACCGGTGTCGTCTTCGACGGCGGCGACTTCTCCGGAGCGCTCTTCGGCCCCGGGAGCACGGTCTCCTTCCGTTCCGCGCAGTTCTCCGGCGGCGCGGTCGACTTCGGCCACGCGGAGTTCTCCGGCGGCGCGGTCGACTTCGGCGGCGCGCGGTTCTCCGGCGGCACGGTCC